>NZ_QOCZ01000043.1 GCF_018207095.1 Nocardiopsis sp. MG754419
GTGCTGGGGAGGTGGGCCCTCCCGGGGGAAGGGGTCGGGATCGGCCCTCGGAGGTTCTCTTACCCGCGCGGAGCCGCCCAAGCATCGCTCCCGGGTAACGGAACGGATCGCGGTCCACCGATGTGTTCCCGATCGTTCCTGGGTACTGTCGGCCCCATGCACGCGATCCGAATCACAGAACCGGGCGGCCCCGAGGTCCTGGCCTGGGAAGAGGTACCCGATCCCGTCCTCGCCGAGGGCGAGGTCCTGGTGGAGGTGGCGGCCACGGCGGTCAACCGTGCCGACGTCGCCCAACGGCAGGGCCACTATCCTCCCCCGGCCGGGGCGTCCGAGTACCCGGGTCTGGAATGTTCCGGGACCATCGTCGAACTGGGCCCGGGTGTGGAGGGCCACGCCGTGGGCGACCGTGTCTGCGCGCTGCTGTCCGGAGGCGGCTACGCGGAGCGGGTGGCGGTGCCGGCCGGCCAGCTCCTTCCGGTTCCGAGCGGGATGGACCCGGTCGAGGCGGCGGCGCTGCCCGAGGTGGCCTGCACGGTGTGGTCGAACCTGGTGTCGGCGGGCCGGCTCCGCGCAGGCGAGACCTTCCTGGTGCACGGCGGCGGCAGCGGCATCGGCACGTTCGCGATCCAATTCGCCCGCGCCCTGGGCGCCCGGGTGGCGGTCACGGCCGGCAGCGACGAGAAGCTGGAGCGCTGCCGTGAGCTGGGCGCCGAGATCACCGTCAACTATCGGACCGAGGACTTCACCGAACGTCTGCGCGCCGAGGGCGGCGCCGACCTCGTCCTCGACATCATGGGCGGGGCGTACCTGGACGCGAACCTGCGGTGCCTGCGCACCGACGGCCGCCTGGTGATCATCGGGCTGATGGGCGGGCGCCGCTCCGAGATCGATCTGGGCCGCATGCTGGCCAAACGGCTCTCCGTCCAGGCCACCACCCTGCGCTCCCGCCCCGCGTCGGAGAAGGCCGCGATCGTGTCGGGAGTACTGGAGCAGGTTTGGCCGTTGGTAGAAGAAGGAGCCATCCGCCCCGTCGTGGACCGCACCCTGCCGCTGCGGGACGCGGCGGAGGCACACCGTGTCATGGAGTCGAGCGCGCACACCGGCAAGATCCTTCTCGTCCGCTGACCGCGCGCCGAACACAGCCGAGCTAGGGAATCGATGAGCAACACAGACGACCAGAAGGAACCCCAGGTCCTGGTGGTGGGTGCCGAGGCCGGCCACGGGGACGAGGGTGACGACGCGCGGGAGCCGCGCACGCTCGCCGACATGGTGGAGCAGCCCGCCAAGGTGATGCGGATCGGCAGCATGATCCGGCAGCTCCTCGACGAGGTGAAGGCCGCCCCGTTGGACGAGGCCAGCCGCGCCCGCCTGAAGGAGATCCACACCTCCTCGATCAAGGAGCTGGAGGACGGTCTGGCCCCCGAGCTGATCGAGGAGCTCGAACGGCTCACCCTGCCGTTCGCGGAGGGTTCCGCGCCCAGCGACGCCGAGCTGCGGATCGCCCAGGCCCAGCTGGTGGGGTGGTTGGAGGGTCTGTTCCACGGCATCCAGACCACCCTGTTCGCCCAGCAGATGGCGGCCCGCGCCCAGTTGGAGAACATGCGCAAGGCGCTGCCTCCCGGTGTCGGCGGCCTGCAGGCGCAGGGCCCCGGCGGGCCCGGTGAGGACCGACAGGAGCGGCCGGACATCGGCTCGGGCCCCTACCTGTAGGTCCCGTTCCACAGCGACCGACCAGGGCGTTCGGGCCTCACCTCCCGGCACGCCACCGCCCGTGCGGGCGCGCACGGGTGGGGCACGCCTGGTCGGGGCGCACCGTTCCGCGGGCGCGTGCCGTCCCACCACCGGGGCACCGGCGCCCGCGACCGGATCCACGAGGAACACGTACGAGAGCCCGGACCCTCCACCGAGGGTCCGGGCTCTCGTGCGTCGCGCGGGCGCGCTACTTCTTCTTGTTCTTAGGGGCGTGGATCGGTTCGAGGACGTCCTTGCCCAGGAAGGGCCGCAGGGCCTCGGGGACGACCACGGAGCCGTCCTCACGCTGGTGGTTCTCCAGGATCGCGACGATCCAGCGGGTGGTCGCGAGCGTGCCGTTGAGGGTGGCGGCGAACCGCGGCTTGCCGTCCTCGTCCCGGTAACGCACGTTGAGACGGCGCGCCTGGAACTCGGTGCAGTTCGAGGTGGAGGTCAGCTCCCGGTAGGTCTCCTGGGTGGGGACCCACGCCTCGCAGTCGTACTTGCGGGCGGCGCTGGTGCCGAGGTCACCGCCGGCGATGTCCACCACGCGGTAGGGCAGGTCGAGCTTGTCGAGCATCCGCCGCTCCCAGGCCAGGAGGCGCTCGTGCTCCTCGTGGGCCTGGTCCGGGTGGGTGTAGACGAACATCTCCACCTTGTTGAACTGGTGGACGCGGATGATGCCGCGGGTGTCCTTGCCATAGGAGCCGGCCTCACGGCGGAAGCACGACGACCAGCCGATGTACCGGTTGGGCAGGGCGTCCGCCGGCAGGATCTCCCCGGAGTGGTAGCCGGCCAAGGCCACCTCGGAGGTGCCCACCAGGTACAGGTCGTCGTCGGACAGGCGGTAGACCTCGTCGGAGTGCTCGCCCAGGAACCCGGTGCCCTCCATGGTCTCGGGCTTGACCAGGACCGGGGGGATCATCGGGGTGAAGCCCGCCTCGACGGCCTGGTTCATCGCCATGTTGAGCAGCGCCAGCTCCAACTGGGCGCCCACACCGGTGAGGAAGTAGAACCGGGCACCGGAGACCTTGGCACCGCGCTCCATGTCGATGGCACCGAGCATCTCGCCCAGCTCCAGGTGGTCCCGCGGCGTGAAGTCGAACGCGCGGGGCTCGCCCACGGTCTCCAGGACCACGAAGTCGTCGACGCCGCCCTCGGGGGCACCCTCTTCCACGAGGTTGGGCACGCGCGACAGGACGGCGTCGAGGTCGTCGCCCAGACGGCCCGCCTCGGCCTCCGCCTCCTTGACCTGGGCGGCCAGGGACTTGGCCTTGGCCAGGAGCTCCTCACGCTCCTCCGGAGAGGCCTTGGAGACGGACTTGCCCACGCTCTTCTGTTCGGCGCGCAGGGTCTCGAACCGGGTCAGCGCCGCACGGCGACCGGAGTCCAGTTCGAGCAGCCGGTCGGCGACGGAGGGGTCCTCACCGCGGGCCCGCTGCGATGCACGGAGTCGTTCGGGGTCTTCTCGAAGAGCGCGAAGGTCGATCACGTCTTGCAGGGTACCGCCCGGTCCCGCCCCACCCCACATCTTTTCGGCACACTCACGTCATGATCAGGCCGGTCACCCGTCCTCCCAGTGGAAGGGTCGGCCGGGGAGAATCCCCGGCGGCGTACCGAACCGTGGGGGGACTGTCGTGAAATCTCTGGGCGAGATGACCACCGAGGAACTCACCGAGGCCCTGGAGGCGCTGGACGACACGGGGTCGGAGGACACCGCGCTGAGGTTGGCGCTGTACCGGGAACTGCGCCGGGCGGCGGCCGAGGAGTGGGTGTTCCACGAGGGGGACCTCACCGAGGTCGGGTGAGGTTCACGACCGGGCGACCGCCTGGGGGAGGGCGGTCGTCTCAGGCGATGTCGCCGGCGCGCACGCGGGCGAGCCAGCGCTCGGCCTCGGCGAAGTCCGCGTCGGTGGTGGCCCGCGGCCGCAGCGGCGGGTCGAGTTCGGTTCCCTTGCTGCGGCGCGGATAGCTGCCGAGGAAACGGACGTCGCGGCAGACCCGCCGGATGCCCATGAGCGCCTCGCCCACACGCGCGTCGGCGACGTGGCCCTCGGCGTCGATGCAGAAGCAGTAGCTGCCGAGGCCGTCGCCGGTGGGGCGCGATTCCAGCCGGGTGAGGTTGACGCCGCGCACGGCGAACTGGTTGAGGACCTCGATGAGCGCACCGGGGTGGTCGTCGGCGATGAAGGCGATCAGGGAGGTCAGGTCGGCCCCGGTGGGCTCGGGCAGGGCCCCGGCCCGGGACAGGTAGATGAAGCGGGTGGCGGCGTCGGGACGGTCGCCGACCCCGACGGCCAGGGCGTGCAGCCCGTAGCGCTCCCCGGCGATGACGGCGCAGATCGCCGCGTCGTAGGGCGCGCCCGGCTCGGAGACGGCGCGGGCGGCGGCCGCGGTGGACGACACCGTGTGGGTGTCGGCGTCCGGGATGTGGCGGGAGAGCCAGCCGCGGCACTGGGCGAGGGCGTGGGGGTGGGTGGCCACCCGTTTGACGTCCTCCAGCACGGTGCCGGGGCGCGCGAAGAGCGCGAACTCGACCGGGACGGCGGTCTCACCGGTGATGAGCAGCGACTCACCGTTGATGAGCTCGGCGATGGTGGTGGTGACCCCGCCCTCGACCGAGTTCTCCAGGGGTACGACCCCGCCGTCCACGGCACCGGCGCGGACCGCGTCGAAGACCGCGGCCACTCCGTCGCAGGGGACGCGGGCCTCCGCGGACGCGTCGGGGCGCAGGTCGCGCAGGGCCGCTTCGGTGAAGGTGCCCTCGGGGCCGAGGTAGGCGTAACGGTTGGGCATGCTGTTCAGGCTATACGGGACGCGTGGTGCGGTGGGGTCAGTGACGGGGGTCCGACGTCTCGGCGTCGGGCACGTCAGCGTCGGGTTCGCGGGGTTCGGGGGGTCGCGCGTGGGAGTCCCCGCCCTCGGTCTCGGGGGTCTCGGCGGCCCCGGAGGCTTCGGGGTCGGCCGTCTCCGCCTCCCCGGTACCGTCCTTCTCCGGCCGGTCCTCCACCGCGCCTTCCGCGTCCGGTCCCTCGGTCGGCGTTCCGGCGGTGTCGTCGGCGCTCCGGGCGGGACCGGGGACCACGGTGACCGACTGCTCCTCAGGGTCGGGTGATGCCGTGGCGGGCGCGTCCGGGTCCGACTCGGGCACCGACTCCGCGTTCGCCTCCGGCGCCGGCTCGGGCCTGACCTCGGACCTCGGTTCGGGGTCCGGCGTCGCGGCGCCGATCCCGTTGCCCAGTCGGGCGGATCGGACCACGCGGTACTCCTCGGGGCTGAGCAGGATGTGGGACTCACCGCGGTTGACGGCCTTGGCGTAGGTGCGCGATTCGGTGCGTCCGTTGATCGAGGTGACCACCACCCCGTCGCCCAGGCTGTTGAGCAGGGCGAGCGAGAAGGAGCGCGCGCCCGACATCTCCTCCAGTGCGTCGTAGTGCAGCACGGCGATGTCGCGCACGGCGCGCGGGTCGGCGCCGGCGGCGTTGACGGCGAGCGCGCGTTGGGCCAGGGCCCGGTAGTCGCCTTGGGCCTCGCGCGCCCGGAACGTCGCGTAGCAGCCGAGGGCGAGACCGCCCAGACCGAAGAGCAGACCGATGAGTGCCAGGAACGTAGTGAACACAGCGCGAGCGTATCCGCACGCACCGCACTCATGGGGTTACTCTTAGCGTTTTTTGCTACTAATCTGCCCGATTCTCCTGGACGCGCTCCGCCCCGCGCCGCGCGCACCATCGACGGCGCGCTCCCAGGACCGGTACAGAGCGGGGCGCCACTCCCGGGCGGCCAGCGCACGGGCCACGTCCACGAACTGGTGCGCGCGATGCGCCTGCGCCCGCAGGTCGGTTCCGGTCGCCCGGTGCTCCAACGGCACCTCGACCTCCACCACCCGGTAACCCGCGCGCAGGACGTCGATGCTCAGTCCGGTCTCCACCCCGAACCCCGGGGCCAGGGGGCGGGCCGCCTCGAAGGCCGCGCGGCTCAGGCAGCGCTGGCCGTTCAGCGGCTGCTCCGGCTCCCAGCCGGTGGCCTTGCGCACGCCCTCACGGGCCAGACGGACCACGAAACCGCTGCCGCCCAGACGGAGGCGGGTGGCGGGGAACAGCGCGACGGTCATGTCCGCGGTGCCCTTGAGCACCGGGGTCACCAACGGGGCCGCGCCCTTCGCGGTGCCGGCGAGGTCGGCGTCCAGGAACAGCAGGTGACGGGGGGCGCGTACGGTGCCCTCCGCCGCCTCGTGTTCCTCCACCAGGCGGATGCCCTCGGCTCCGGTCTCCATGGCGGCGCCCTTGCCGCGGTTGCGGCCGTGCCGGAACACGCGGGCCCCGGCGTCCAGGGCCAGGCGCACGGTCGCGTCCGTGGATCCGTCGTCGACCACGACGACCAGGTCCACTCCGGGCAGTCCGCGCGCGGCGGCGACGGTGGCGCCGATGCGCTCGGCCTCGTCCTTGGCGGGGATCACCACCGCGACCGCCGTACCGGCCGGTCCGTGGGTCCCGTACCGGTCCTGGGCCACGGGCGCTACTTGGTGTTGCCGGTACCGGCGGCCACCGGCAGCGCGTCGAGATCGGGGTGGATGGTGAAGACCTCATGGAGACCGGTGATCTCCAGAACCTTCATGACCGCCGGGCGGGGCGCCACGAGTTCCAGGTCGCCGTCCTTGTCGCGGGCGCGCTTCATCGCGGACAACAGGACGCTGATCCCGGTCGAGTCGCAGAACTCCGTCCGCGACATGTCGACGAACAGGCGCCGGGTTCCCCCCTCCAGAGAACCGACGAGTTCGTTGCGCAACTGGGGTGCCGTGTACAGGTCGATCTCACCGCCAACGGTTACCACCGCGACGCCATCCTGAAACCGACTCGATATCTTCAACTCCACAGTGAGGACTGTAGCGCCCCCACCAGGGCCAGGCCACTTCGCCGACGGTGTTTCGCGCCATCGATCACGTTCCTCCGGACCGGCGGCGCGAGGGGAGTCAGCGCAGGGCGCCCCACGCCGGGGCCTCGCTGCCAACGCCCAGGTCGACCTCGACGACGTCTTCCTCGTCGTGGGCGGGAGGCCGCTCCTGCCACAGCGGGACGGACGGTTCGGTCACGGCACCGTCCACGTCGCTCGGCAGGTCGTCGGCGGCGATGTCCAGGATCGCCCAGACCGTGGTCGTGGTGGCGTCCATCTCGGTCCCCCATCGACCGGCCAGGGACTGGACGATGCCCAGACCACGGCCGCCCAGACCGGAGATGGAGGGACGGGCCACCCGGGGCAGGGTGGTCGACCCACCGTCGCGTACGGCGATCTCCAACCGGCCGCCGGAGGTGTCGCGGTGCACCTCGAGTCGCCAGGACACACCCACCGTGTCGTCGGGCAGGGGTCCGGCGTGTCGCAGGGCGTTGCTGACGAGTTCGCTGAGAATGAGGGCGGCGTCGTCGACCCGGGACTCACCGAGTTCCAGGGATCTCAGATCGGCGCAGAGGCCTCGCCTGGCCCCGGAGACGCTCTCGGGCACGTAGGGAAGAGCGACGCTCCGCTCGACCTTTCGAGGGTTCCGAGGGTCCCCCTCGTCGAGTGGGGTGTGGTCTCCTGACACGGCTTTCTTCCCTGCGCATTCGTGCTTATCAGCTGGACCGGAACTCGCCCGTTGTATGGCGGCGAATTCCACCAGGGGTGGAAATGCCCCGATCACGCTGGGAGGAAACCAACGTCGCCAGGAAACTCAGGTCACAGCACCGGCCGGCGATGCGCAGATCACCGGCGCCACAGGGGCTGGAGGGGTGGTTGAGATTTCTTTTTCCCGTGTGACGCGAGTGGGCGTGTCGCACGAGGAGTGGGCGCTCCTGCGCCCCTCATTCGCGGGCCGAGGTTTCGGACAGGACCACGCCGAGGCCGGCGCCCTCACCCCGGTGGCGCGGCACCGTGATACGCATCCGGGTGCCCTTGGCCAACCGGTGCGCGGTCACCTCACCGCCCTGCTCCCGGACCAGCTGACGCACGATGTAGAGGCCGATGCCCAGGCCGCCGTACCCCCGACGGTCGCCCCGCTCGCCGCTCTGGAAGAACCGCTCGAAGATCCGCTCCTCGTCACCGGACGCGAAGCCGATGCCCTCGTCGTCCACGTGAATCGTGAGCGTCTCCTCGCCCACGTCCACACCGACCCGGACCCGGCCGCCCTCGGGGGAGAACTTGAGCGCGTTCTCCAACAGCTGGTCCATGACCATGCCGGTCACCAAGGGGTCCCCGAGCGTCCACAGCGGACCCTCCGAGTCCAGCAGCAGCTCCTGCCGTTCGGCCAGGGGACGGAACGCCGCCACGGACTGACCGAGCAGCTCCACCAGGTCGAACGGCACGCGGTCCAGGGTCATCTCACCGCTGGCCACGTCCGAGCCGAGGCGCAGCCGCTCCACCAGCTTGGCCAGGGCACGCGCCCGGTCCAGGATGATCTCGCTGGCCTCCTGTCGCCCGGCCGGTCCCAGCCGCTCTCCCTTGCGGGACAGCATCGCCGCGTAGCCCTGGATGACGGTGACCGGTGTGCGCAGCTCGTGTCCGGTACTGGCCAGGAAGAACTCCCGCTCCTCCTCCAGGGCCTTCTGCGCGGTGATGTCGCGGAAGTCCACCACCCATTCGTTGGTGCTGGGGATCCGCGCCATGAGGATCTCCAGCCAGCGACCACCCTCGTTCTGGTGCTTGAGCGGATCGCCGTGCGCCACCGGTATGGGGAAGGGCGGGTGCTTACCCTCCACCTCCTCGAAGGTGTAACCGGTCAACTCGGCCGCCGAGCGGTTCCACTTGCGCACCTTGCCGTTGAAGTCCAGCACGGCGATCCCGTCCGCGCTGGAGTCCGAGACCGCCTGCTCGCGGGCCCGCTGGAGTTTGAGCTCCTCGTAGGCCATGGCGTTGCCGATGGCCACTCCGGCGTGGGAGGCCATGAGCTCCAACAGCTCCAGCTCCACGTGCCCGACCTTGCGCTTGCTGTACAGGGCGTACAGAGCGCCGTAGGGCCGCCCCTGGGCGTTGGACAGGCACAGCGCGATGGTGTGCAGACCGGGCAGGTCGGCCCAGATGAGGTCCTCGAGGCTGCGGGTGTCGCTGTTGGCCAACAGGACGGACTTGCCGCTGCGCAGCAGCTCCCCGAACAGGCTCGTCTCCAGCGGGGCGCTGAACCCGTACAGCTCGTCCGACAGGTGGGTGAGACTGACCAGCTTCACCCGGTCCTCCTCGAGCAGCACGAAACCGCCCGCGTCGGCACCGGTGAGTTCGGTGAGGCTGCTGATGATGCGGTCCAGCACCGACTTGAGGCTGAGGTCGGCGTTGATGTCGGCGACGACGTCGGTGAGCCGGCGCACCAGGCGGGCGCGCTCCATCGCCGAGGCCTGCGCCTGGACCTCCTTGTCACGGGGGTAGAGCACCAGGACCCACCCGGTGTGACCACCCTGGTCGTCGTGCACGCACCCCGTGCTCACCCGCACGTCCAGGGCGGTGCCGTCCCGGCGCAGCCGTCGGGTGAAGATCGTCAACGGGGTTCCGGCGCGCACCTGTTCCAGCACCGCGCCGTACTCGGGTCTCAACTCCTGCGGGATGATCGGCAGCTCGCCGCCGAGCACCTCGTCCGCGGACCAGCCGAACATACGTTCGGCCGCCGGGTTCCAGAAGGTGACCCGAAGCTCGCCATCGATACCGATGACCGCGTCCGCCGAGGAGGCGAGCATGGCTTCGGCGCTGAGGGGCGCGCGCTCGGAACTCACGTCGTCATATTGCCACCCACGAGCCTTCGAGTGGCAGGCCTTTGCGTAATCCGTCCAGATTCGACGTTCAGATCACACGGGGCTCGGTGTCCGAATCCGCCTCCATGTCCCGTCCGTCGTGCTCCCAGGCCTGCATGCCGCCCGCGACGTTCACCGCGTCCCAACCGGCCTGGTTGAGGGCCATCGTGGCCTGACCCGAACGCCCACCGGACCGGCAGATGACGTAGACCTTCCGGTCCTGGGGCACCTCACCGGCGCGTTCCCCCAGGGTGCCGAGCGGAATGTGGGTGGCGCCGGGTGCGCGCCCCGCCCGCCACTCGTCGTCCTCACGGACGTCGAGGAGGTAGCCCCCCTCGGGAACCTCGTTGGCGAGAACCTCGGCGACCTGTCCACCGAACATGTGACCCCCTGTGTCGGGTGTGTACGAAAAAAGTGAGACGCGAGGGAACCGCGTGGTCGGGCCCTTCGTCCAAGCAACATGCGTATGCACACCTTCGCAACGGCACTGCCGACCCGCCTCGCCGCTCTCGCAGCCCTCGGCCTGCTTATCACGGCCTGCGGCAACGAGCCCGCCGAGGTGGACGCACCGGCACCCGGCGCCGGCGCCCCCGAAGAAACCGAGACCGACACCGACGACGAGGACACCGAGGGAACCGACGGCGGCGACGCCGCGGTGGAACTCGTGATCGAGACCTCCGTGTCCAGTGAAGAGGGACTGACCCCCGAGGAAGGCTTCGAGGAGGGCACGTGGACCCTGACCTGCGCGCCCGTCGGGGGTGACCACCCCGACCCCGAAGCCGCCTGCGCCGACATCGACGCCGTCGGCACGGAGCCGTTCACCATGGACACCACGGACATGATGTGCACGATGGAGATCGGTGGCCCCGAGGAGGCCCGGGTGACCGGCCACGTGGAGGACACCGAGATCGACACCGAGTTCAACAAGCGCAACGGGTGCGAGATCGAGCGCTTCGCCGAGGTCGAGGCCGTGATCAACCCCTGACCCTGGCCTGACCAGCACGCCCGAAGGGGGCGGACCGACCACCGGTCCGCCCCCGCTTCCGTGCCGCACGGCCCGGCCGCGGAGGCGTCCTCCCCCGGTTTCCAGGGGTCCCCACCACGGGGCTCCGCGTCGCGTCGCACCGAGGCTCAGGTGTAGGGGGTGTCCCAGAAGGCGACCTCGTGGCGCATGCCTTCGAGGAAGAAGCGCTCGGCGCGGGCGGGGTCGGGGTCCGCCTCCTCCAACATGCGTCCGTACTTCTCGGTGAGTTCGGTGAAGGCGGGGTCGTTGTAGGTGTCGATCCAGCGCGCGTAGCGCGGATCCTCCGGCGGGTTCTTCGCCAGTTCCCGTCCGAGGGTGTTGTAGCCCCACATGCACGGGTAGACGGCGGCGAGACCGTCGATGAGGTCGGCGGCGGCGTCGAGCAGCCAGGCGGTGTAGGCCGCGCAGGCCGGCCCCTTGTCCTTGGTGGTGAGGTCGGCGCCGAACTCACCGGACAGGGAGCGGTGGAGTTCGAGTTCCTCGGTGAGGGTGCTGTGCGCGATGCCCACCAGGTCGGCGAGGTGGTGGTCGGGCGCCTGCCAGGCCAGGCGGGAGAACGCCCGCGCGTAGTCGAGCAGGTAGAGGTGGTCCTGCTCCAGCCAGTAGCGGAAGGCGCGTTCGTCGAGATCGCCCCGGGAGATGCCGGCGACGGTCGGGTGTGCGAGCTGTTCGGCGACGAGCGGTCGCCCGATCTCGTGCAGTCGTTCGGTGATACCCACGCTCGCAGTGTCCCATCGGCCGCTCCGCGGTGTTCGGGCGGGCTCGACGCTCGGCGGCCCGAAAGTTTCGGAGCACCCTCTCACCGGAGTCCCCCGCACACCCGACCGGAGCCACCCGCCCCTCCCACCGGTGGGCTCGTCGAGGCGCGGGTGATCCATCCTCCTCGGGGGGTTGACCCGACCGAGGCGCGAACGTACATTCACCGGCAACAAGTTTCGCGAAAGTTTACGAAACTTTCGAGATGCGCCGATCATCACCGACGCCACTGTGTCCGCACCACGGAAAGGCACTCCTTGACCGGCTCCCCCGCCCGTCCCACCGAACACCCCCCGGCGACGGCCGCACAGCACTGGCAGGACCCCACCGCGACGCCCGCGGAGCGCGTGGACGCGCTCCTGTCCGCGATGACCCTTGAGGAGAAGGTCGCCCAACTGCACGGGATCTGGGTCCGGGCGAGCCCCGACGGCGCACCCGTCGCGCCGCACCAGCACGACCTGTCCCGGGACCCGCCGCTGTGGGAGCAGGCCATCAAGGACGGCCTGGGTCAACTCACCCGACCCTTCGGCACCGTTCCCGTCGGTCCCGCCGAGGGCCGTGCCTCCCTCGCCCGCAGCCAGCGGGAGATCATGGCCGCCAACCGGTTCGGCATCCCGGCCGTGGCCCACGAGGAGTGTCTGGCCGGCTTCGCCGCCTGGACCGCGACGATCTACCCCGTCCCCCTGGCCTGGGGCGCCTGCTTCGACCCGGCCCTGGTCGAACGCATGGCCGCGCAGATCGGCCGGAGCATGCGGGCGGTCGGCGCCCACCAGGGGCTGGCGCCCGTGCTCGACGTGGTCCGCGACGCCCGTTGGGGTCGCACCGAGGAGACCATCGGTGAGGACCCGCACCTGGTCGCGACCATCGCCACGGCCTACGTCCGCGGACTCCAGTCCACCGGGGTCGTGGCCACCCTCAAACACTTCGCCGGCTATTCGGCCTCCCGGTCCGGCCGCAACCTCGCCCCCGCCTCGATCGGCCCCCGCGAGTTCGCCGACGTCCTCCTACCGCCCTTCGAGATGGCGGTGCGCGACGGCGGCGCCCGCTCGGTGATGCACGCCTACAACGACAACGACGGACTACCCGCCGCGGCCGACCACGCCCTGCTCACTGAGTTGCTCCGGAACACCTGGGGTTTCGAGGGGACCGTGGTCGCGGACTACTTCGGGGTCGACTTCCTGCACTCACTGCACGGGCTCGCCGCGTCCCCGGCCCACGCGGGCGCCCTGGCCCTGTCCGCGGGCGTGGACGTCGAACTGCCCACCGTGCACTGCTACGGGGACCGACTGGTCGAGGAGGTCCGCGCCGGCCGGGTGCACGAGGAGACCGTGGACCGGGCCGCGCGCCGGGTGCTGCGGCAGAAGTGCGCGCTGGGCATGCTCGACCCGGGGTGGTCACCGGAGGTCCCCGAGGACGACACCGCACCCGACCTGGACCCGGCCGAGCACCGGGCACTCGCCCGCCTGTTGGCGGAGGAGTCCGTGGTGCTGCTGGAGAACACGGGCGTCCTGCCCCTGCCGGCCGCCGGGGGCGGGGACGAGGAGACCCCGGACGTGGCCCTGGTCGGTCCGCTCGCGGACACCGAGGACGCCATGCTCGGCTGCTACTCCTTCCCCGCGCACGTGGGACGCCGGCACCCCGGGACGGAGACCGGGGTCGCGGTCGCCCCCCTGTCGGAGGCGCTGCGCGAGGCGCTGCCCGCGCATCGGATCGCCCACGCTCCGGGCTGTTCGGTGGACGGCGACTCCGTGGTCGGGTTCGACGCGGCGACGACCCTGGCGCGCTCGGCACGCGTGTGCGTGGTCGCCCTGGGGGACCGTTCCGACCTGTTCGGACGGGGCACCTCCGGTGAGGGCTGCGACGCCACCGACCTGCGGTTGCCGGGGGTGCAGCAGGAACTCCTGGAGGCCCTCGTGGACACCGGCACACCCGTGGTGGCGGTCCTGTTCACCGGACGTCCGTACGCGCTGGGTCCGGTGGCCGACCGGCTGGCCGCCACCGTCCAGGCGTTCCTGCCCGGGGAGGAGGGAGGATCCGCCGTGGCCGGGGTGTTGTCCGGACGGATCTCCCCCAGTGGACGTCTGCCGGTGTCGGTGCCACGCGACCCGGGCGGCCAACCCGCCACCTACCTGGGCGCGCCCCTCGCCCACCGGAGCGCGGTCAGCTCGGTCGATCCCACCCCGCGCCACCCGTTCGGGCACGGGCTGTCGTACACGCGCTTCGCCTGGGCCGACCCCGTGGTGGACGACGGCGCCGCCCCGGAGGGCACGGTCGAGGTCCCCACCGACGGCACCGTGACGGTCGGCTGCACCGTCCGCAACACCGGGGACCGGGCCGGCACCGAGGTGGTCCAGCTGTACCTGTCCGACCCGGTCGCCGAGGTGACCCAGCCGGTCCGCCGACTCATCGGCTACGCCCGCGTCGACCTCGAACCCGGCCGGGCGCGGACGGTGACCTTCGACGTCCCCGCCGACCTGGCGTCCTACACCGGCCGCGACCTGCGACGCGTCGTCGACCCCGGGGACCTCGTCCTGGCCCTGGCCGCCTCCAGCGGCGACGTTCGGCACACGGTGTCCGTACGGCTCACCGGGCCCCGACGCGTCGTCGATCACACGCGCGGGCTCGTCTGCGCCACCCGGGTGGGGCCGGTCCTCGCGCCCGAGGACCCGGTGGGATAGGGGCCGGACCTTCCGGGGGCCAGGCGACCGCCCTCCGCCGGGGGCACGCCGTCGTCCGGCCGGTGACGCACCGTCGCCCCGTCGGAGCGTGCGCCACGCCGACCGGGCGACACGACCTCGTTCCGGTGAGACACGCGGAGGACGTCCGCGCTGTTCGGAGGGGTCCCGCCGCCCCGGAAGGCCCGTCGCTCCGGGCTTTCCCGCCCTCCGTGACCGGTTCCGGACCCGGAGGGCGGGTTGCCCCGAACCTAACGATCCAAGATCGTTGAACCTGCTTGCCCGCAATTACGGACCCACCGAAAAACACCCGGGAGTTCCCCTGCGTGCCCCAGTCGAGCGCCTCGCCGCAGCCCCTCACGCGGACACCGCGCCGCGCGGTGCGCCTGGACCGCGACGGGGCGACCGGCGCACAGGAGGGACACGCGGGAGCGCCCTCGGGGAGCACGCGGCGCTCGCGAGAGCACAACGAGAACGACCCCGGACGTTCGGCCAGAAGCCGACGACCAGGGTCGTTCATCGTGAAGTGGGCGAGGAGGGATTTGAACCCTCACATCCGTTAGGACACACGGACCTGAACCGTGCGCGTCTACCGTTCCGCCACCCGCCCGAGTGACATGTATTCGATTATCCTGCCAGGTGATCCGGTGTTTCGGCCGGTTCGTCCTGGCGACAAGAAGAAGACTAGCACGGGCTGAAGGGGGCTTGCACATCGTTTGCGGTCGGTCCCGATCGTGGCCGCCCGGCACCGATCCCGGGGGTGCACCTGAATCCAGGGGCACCCCGGCCCGGTTACGATCGTCTACACATACGAAGTGGAGTACAAAGGGAGGTACCTCGTGGGAGTGCTCCAACGCTTCGAGCGCAGGCTTGAGGGCATGATCGAAGGCACCTTCGCGATGGCCTTCAAGTCGGAGCTCCAGCCGGTCGAGGTCGCGAGCGCGGTTCAGCGAGAGATGGACGAGCGGGCCGCCATCGTCGCCCAAGGGCGGACGTTGGTCCCGAACGACTTCATCGTCGAGTTGTCGGCCAGCGACAAGGAACGCCTGGAGGTGTACGCCGACAGCCTGGGGCAGGAACTGTCGAAGCTGGCCCGTGACTACGCCACGGAACAGGGTTACTCGTTCGTCGGTCCGGTGCGGGTACAGTTCCGCGCGGACGACGGCCTGAAGACCGGTCGGTTCCGCATCCGCTCCGGCGTCGTGCGCGGAAGCCTCGTGGAGGGCGGAGAACTCCGCCAGCCGGTGGGCGACCCGGGCCCGACCTCGGGTCCGCGACAGACGGGCCGCCCCCGTCTGCTCATCTCCCCCGGCGGCGCGACCGCCGAGGGGAACATCGCGAGCCAGGGAATGCAGCAGTCGTTCGAACTGACCACACCGGTGACCCTGCTGGGCCGCGGCACCGACTGTGACCTTCGACTGGTGGACAACGGTGTCTCCCGTCACCACGTGGAGATCCGCGTGGACGGCGACGAGGTCGTCCTGGAGGACAAGGGTTCCACGAACGGGACCTTCGTCAACGGTCAGCAGGTCAGGCAGGCCCGCCTGGTGGACGGCACCCGGATCAGTCTCGGGCGTACCACCATGACCTTCCGTCGCGACTGACCGGTCTCTCCGACGGGCCAGGGATTCCCGCCGCCTCCGGACCGCAACCAACCGCGTCGTGTCGGCGTCTGAAGGTTCGAGTCCGGCGGCGGGTCGCCACAGGCCCGCTGTCGGATCCCCGGCCGGGAGGGTAGTCTCCGCGAAGACCTGACCGATCGGGCACAATAGCCGCGGCCGGATGGGCCGCGGACCAGCGACCCAGACTCACCGACCCGAAGGTGGGGCAGACACGGTGGCGGCCGATGACCGCCATCCCGGCCGAAGCACGACAGGGGCTGAAGAGCAGTTCGATGTCCAACTTGACCCTCATATTGATCAAGATCGCGTATCTCGCGGTGCTTTGGCTGTTCGTCCTCATGGCGGTCGGCGTCATCAGTACTGACCTCTTCGGACAGTCGAAGAGGAAGTCCCGGAAGAAGAAGCCGCGGCAGGCCCCGCGCCAGGCGCAGCGTCGCCCCGCGTCCTCTCAGGGGGGACGCTCCCAGCGGGCGTCGCGCAACGAGCCCACGGTGCTGGCCGTGACCCAGGGCCCTCTGTCGGGCACCACGGTCAACCTCTCCTCACAACCCATCCTCATCGGCCGTGCCCCCGATTCGACGCTGGTCATCACCGATGACTACGCCTCGGGCCGGCACGCGCGCGTGTACTCCGAAAACGGCCGCTGGTTCGTCGAGGACCTCAACTCCACGAACGGCACCTACTTCGGCCAGCAGAAGCTGAACCGCCCCCAGCCCATCACGGTGGGTCAGCCCATCCGTATCGGCAAAACCGTCCTGGAACTGCGCAAATGACAATCGCTCTCCGATACGCGGCGTACTCCGACGTAGGATGCCTCCGCGAAGGCAACGAAGACTCCGGTTACGCCGGTCAGCACCTCCTCGCGGTGGCCGACGGCATGGGCGGGTACGCGGGCGGCGAGGTGGCCAGCTCGATCGCGATCTCGTCGATCCGCAGTCTGGACACCTCCGACGATCCGCGCGCCGAGGAAATGGCCGAGGTGCTGCAACGCGCCGTCGAGAAGGCCAACGAGTCGCTGGCCGTCCGCATCCGGCAGGAACCCCAGCTGGAGAACATGGGGACCACCCTGACCGCCATGTTGTGGTCGGGATCCCAGGTCGCCCTGATCCACATCGGCGACTCGCGGGCCTACCTGATGCGCGGCTCGCGCTTCGAGCAGATCACCCACGACCACACCCTGGTGCAGACCCTCGTGGACGAGGGCAAGATCACCGAGGAGGAGGTCGCCACCCACCCGCAGCGGTCCCTGATCCTGCGTGCGCTGGACGGCAAGACCCCGGTCGACCCGGACATCTCCATCAGCCGTGCCAAGGCCGGCGACCGCTACCTCCTCTGCTCCGACGGTTTGTCGGGCGTGGTCAGCAAGAAGACCATCCACGAGACCCTGGCGACCGAGCACGACCCGCGCACGGCCGCCAAGAAGCTCATCGAGCTGGCGATCCGCGGCGGTGGCCCGGACAACATCACCGCGGTGGTCGCGGACGTCATCGAGACCGACACCGACCACGACGGCCCGACCGCGGGCGCGCAGACCGTCGGCGCCGCCGACCAGCGCGACGTGTCGACCGGCCCGAACGAGACCAGCCCCGCCAGACGGGCGCAGGAGCTGCGCGGCAACGGCGGCGACACCGCGGAGATGGACCCCATCGACGGGCAGTCCCCTCCGCCGGCCGGTGCGTACGGCTCCCCCTCCTACGAGGAGCAGCCCTACGACGACTACGACGCTCCGACCTCCCGCGGCCAGAACCAGGAGAGCGAGTACCGGACCCGTAGCTGGTGGCCGATCGTCCTGGTCTTCGTCATCGTCGTCGGCGCCATCGCGGGCGGCGGCTACTACTTCGGGCGCCAGTACATCGAGAACCAGTACTTCGTGGGTGTCTCGGCCGACGGGTCGACCGTCAGCGTCTACCGCGGTATCGACACCAACATCGCCGGGTTCGACCTGTCCGACGAGGTGGAGTCGACCGACCTGTCCGTGGAGTCGCTCGCCCCGACCGACCAGCAGGACCTGCGGACCAACATCGAGGTGGACAGTCTCGACGCCGCCCAGACGGTGATCGAGGACCTGCGCGAGCAGGCCGAGACCAGCGATCGGACGCAGAACGGCGCGAGCGGCCAGGGGACCGAGACCGAGGAATCGGGGTGACCCTTTGAGTTCGACGACCCCTGAGGCGCCCACCACCCTCCCACCGGTCAAACGGCGCAACGCCGAGCTGGTCCTGGTCCTGATCACCATCGTCATCATGATGAGCGCGATGGCGACGGCCGGGCTCAACCTCAACAACCAGATCCCCGGGGCCACGTGGGGCTACGGCCTCATCTTCGGTGCGCTGGCGCTCACCACCCATCTGGCCCTGCGCTTCATCGCCCCGTACGCGGACCCGCTGATCCTGCCGTGCGCGCTGTTCCTCAACGGCATCGGCGTCGCGATGATCTGGCGCCTGGACGCGGCGGACTCCGGCGACATCGAGCACGCCGGCATCGGCATGCAGCTGGTGTGGACCGCGGTCGGCATGATCCTCTGCATCGCCCTGCTGTTCTTCCTGAAGGAACCGCGGGTCCTGCAGCGCTACACCTACATCAGCGCCCTGGCCGCGATCATCCTCATCGCGCTGCCGATGATCCCGTTCCTGGGCATCAGCGAGTACGGCGCCCGACGGTGGATCGGCGTCGGACCGTTCACCGTGCAGCCGTCCGAGTTCGCGAAGATCGCCCTGGTGGTCTTCCTGTCCTCGTACCTGGTCACCAAGCGGCAGGTGCTGTCGTTGGCGGCCAAGTCGATCAAGGTCGGCCGGTTCAAGATCCTGGACCTGCCGCGCGCCCGTGACTTCATGCCGATGGTCGTCGGCTGGGTCCTGGCGATCGGCCTGTTGGTCATCACCAAGGACCTCGGCACCTCGCTGCTGCTCTTCGGTACCTTCCTCGCGATGCTGTACGTCGCCACGCAGCGTTCGTCCTGGGTGATCATCGGCCTGACCGTGTTCATCGGCGCGGCCGCGCTGGCGATGCAGATCTTCTGGCACTTCCGGCAGCGCGTGGACATCTGGTTCCACGCCTTCGACCAGGACGTCTACGACCGTCTGGGCGGCAGCATGCAGCTGGTCCAGGGGATCGTGGGCATGGCCTACGGTGGCCTGTTCGGCACCGGCTTCGGCGGTGGCCAGGCGCACCGCATCTTCGCCGCGGACAGCGACTTCATCTTCGCGTCCCTGGCCGAGGACCTCGGACTGACCGGGGTCATGACCATCCTCATCGTGGTGTTCCTGCTGGTGCAGCGCGGTATGCGCATCGCGCTGGCCTCCCGGGAGCTGTTCACCAAGATGCTGGCGAGCGGCATCGCCTTCGTCATGTGCTTCCAGGTGTTCGTGGTGCTCGGCGGTCTGACCCGCCTCATCCCCCTGACCGGTATGACCACCCCCTTCCTGGCCGCGGGTGGTTCCGCCCTCATGGCCAGCTGGTTGATGATCGGCCTGTTGCTCCGGATGAGCGACAACGCGCGGCGTCCCGCTCCGCAGGCCATCCAGGACGAGGGGGCCACACAGGTGATCCGACGATGAACACACCCATCCGACGCCTGAGCGTCTTCTCGATGATCCTGTTCGGCGCCCTGATGCTCCAGCTCACCTGGATCCAGGGGTTCCAGGCCGAGGCCATCCGGGAACACCCGCTCAACAGCCGGCAGTACAGCGAGCGGCTCACCGACATGCGGGGACCGATCGTCATCGGCGGTGAGAACGTCGCCTACTCCGAGAACATCTCGGAGGAGAACGACCCGCCCCGCTACCAGCGCATGTACGAGGGCGGACCGCTGTACACCCCGGTCGTCGGCTCGTTCCGCAGCTACGGCGCGGACGGCATCGAGGAGTCCGAGAACCCGCTGCTGGACGGCACGGACGACCGCCTGGCGGTGCGCAACTTCCGCGACGTCATCACCGGTCGCGAGCCGGAGGGGGCGCGGGTCGAGCTGACCATCGACCCCGCCGTGCAGCAGGCCGGGTTCGAAGGCTTCCAGAACCTGGGCAAGAACGGCGCCGCGGTGGCCATCGACCCGAGCTCCGGAGCGATCCTGGGATCGGTGTCCTACCCCTCCTACGACGCCAACGAGGTCGTGAGCATCGAGGAGATCACGAACGCCGTGGAGACCTTCGACGCGCTCAGCGCCGACGAGAACCAGCCACTGCTCAACCGGGCGCTCAGGGAGCGCTACCCCCCGGGTTCGACGTTCAAGGTCGTGACCGCCGCGGCGGCCATGGAGAACCTGGACGCGGGACCGGACAGCACCATGGACGCACCGGACATCCTGGAGCTGGGGCACCCGCTGCCCAACGCCGGCGGCGGCAGCTGCAACGGCGGGCAGCCCGACACCCTGGCGCACTCGATCGAGATGTCCTGCAACACCTCGTTCGCCAACTGGGCGATCGAGATGGGCGGCCAGGCCCTGGCCGACCAGGCCACCGAGTTCGGGTTCAACCGGGATGACGAGACCCTGGAGGTCCCGATCCCGGCGGTGCCGAGCCTGGCCCCCGCCGAGGACGACCGCAACATCCTGGGCCGTGCCGGCATCGGCCAGTCCAACGTCGAGGCGACGCCGTTGCAGATGGCGATGGTCGCCGCGGGCGTGGCCAACTCCGGTGAGGTCATGCGGCCCTACATGGTGGACTCGGTGCGCGATTCCGATCGCAGCGTCGTCACCCAGACCACGCCCGAGGTCTACAGTCAGGCCATGAGCGCCAGCAACGCGTCCACGCTGACCGACATGATGGTCCAGGTGACCGCGGGGGACGACGGTTCCGGCAAGAACGCCGCGATCCAGGGCATCGACGTCGCGGGCAAGACCGGTACCGCCGAGACCGGCGGCGACCGGGGCACGCACAACTGGTTCATCGGGTTCGCCCCGGCAGACGATCCCCAGGTCGCGGTCGCGGTCGTCATCGAGCACGGTGGCGGCAGCGGTGGCGAACTGGCCGCGCCGATCGCGCGCAACATGATGGAGGCAGTGGTTCTGTAGTGGACACCTACGAACCGTCTTCCCAGAACGGTCCCGGTGGGCTCACCGGGACCGTTCTGAGCGACCGTTACCGACTCGAGGAGCAGATCGGCTCCGGTGGCATGGGCACCGTGTGGCGTGCCACCGACACCCTGCTCAACCGGTCGGTGGCGGTCAAGTTGCTGCACCCGGCGCAGATGGCCGAGCCGACGGCGCGTGAGCGTTTCCGCACGGAGGGGCGGATCACCGCAGGCCTGTCCCATCCGGGCATCGCCCAGGTCTACGACTACGGCGAGGAGCACGGACGCGCGTTCCTCATCATGGAGTTGGTGGTCAGCGAACCCCTGTCGCAGGTGCTGCGCGAGCAGGGGGGCCTGAGCCCCGACCAGACCCTCGACTTCGTGTGCCAGGCGGCCAAGGCGCTGGCCGCGGCGCACGCGCGCGGTGTGGTGCACCGTGACATCAAGCCGGGCAACCTGCTGGTGGCCGAGGACGGTCAGCTCAAGCTCACCGACTTCGGCATCGCCCGCGGGGACATGTCGGTGACCCTGACCCAGACCGGCATGGTGATGGGCACGGCCCAGTACATCTCGCCGGAACAGGCGTCGGGGCGACCGGCGACCGGCGCCTCCGACCTCTACGCACTGGGCGTGGTGGCCTACGAGTGCCTGGCCGGCCAGCCGCCGTTCACGGGTGACAGTCCGGTGGCGCTGGCTCTGGCGCACACGCGCGACGACCCGCCGCCACTGCCCGAGCACATCCCCGCCGACATCGACGACCTCGTCTTCTCCCTGCTGGAGAAGGACCCCGAGGACCGGCCCTCCTCGGCCGGGGAGGTCGCGCACCTGGCGGCCGTGATCCGGTCCAACGCCGGTACCGGCCCCCCGACGCCCGCCACCGGGTTCAACGGCATGGCTCAGACCCGGGTGGTCGGCGCGATCCCGGACGGCGGCCCGCGCAGCGGCGCCTCGGGGCAGGTACGGCGAACCGCCGATCAGGCCGCCGTAACCCCTGATCAGGGCGGGGATTCCACTAGGCTGACCCAAGATCACGAGTCCGGTCGACGGGTCAGGACACCGGTCGTGTTGGCGGCGGTGGCGGCGACCGTTCTCATCGTGGGCGCGGCGGTGGCCGGGTTCATGATGGGCGGTACCGACAACGAGCCGGTCAACGACGGCAACCCGCCCGCGGTCACGGACCAGTCCCCGAGTCCCACACCCAGCGAGGAGCCGGAGGTGACCGAAGAACCCGAGGTTCCGCAGACCACCCCCCAGGCTCCGGAATGGAACCCCCCTCCGCAGAACTGGGAGGACACCGAGCCCCAGGATCCCGGGGAGGGGGAGGAGGACACCGCTCCGCCCGAGGACGACGGCACCGACGGTTCCGAGGACGAGGAACCCGGTGGCGAGGATCCCGGCGCCGATGACCCCGGTGACGGTGGTGGCGGTGAGGAGCCCGGACCTCCTCCGGGCAACGGTGAAGGAAACGGCCCCAACAACAGAGACCACAGTCTGTGACCACAGGATGAGCGTGACGCGCTCAGGGTAGGCGGCGGCCCGCGGGCGGCCACCGGAAGACACGAGGATTAGTGCACGACATGTCCCAGCCCCGGCTCCTCGGCGGACGCTACGAGCTCGACACGGTTGTCGGGCGCGGTGGCATGGCCGAGGTATTCCGCGCACGCGACCAACGGCTCGATCGGCTCGTCGCGATCAAGACGCTCCGACACGACCTGGCCCGGGACCACATCTTCCAGGCGAGGTTCCGTCGGGAGGCCCAGTCCGCCGCCTCGCTGAACCACCCGGCGATCATCGCGGTGTACGACACCGGCGAGGACATGATCGACGGTCTGTCCATCCCGTACATCGTCATGGAGTACGTGGACGGGCGGACCCTCAAGGAGCTGTTGGACGACGATCGCAAGCTGCTGCCGGAGCGTACGGCGGAGCTGGTCGACGGCATCCTCAAGGCCCTGGAGTACAGCCACGACAACGGCATCGTGCACCGGGACATCAAGCCCGCCAACGTCATGCTGACCCGCAACGCCGACGTCAAGGTGATGGACTTCGGTATCGCGCGGTCCATGGGCGACGACCAGGCGACGATGACGCAGGCGTCGCAGGTCATCGGCACCGCGCAGTACCTGTCTCCGGAGCAGGCGCGCGGTGAGCGCGTCGACCCGCGCAGCGACATCTACTCCACCGGCTGTGTGCTGTACGAGCTGCTCACCGGGCAGCCGCCGTTCACGGGCGACTCGCCCGTCTCCATCGCCTACCAGCACGTCCGTGAGGACCCGATCCCTCCGTCGGAGGTGGACTCGCAGGTCCCGGACTGGCTGGAGGACGTCACCCTCCGCGCGATGACCAAGGACCGGGAGGACCGGTACCAGAACGCCGCGGAGATGCGCGCCGACATCCAGCGCGGCCTGGCGGGGATGCCCACGCAGGCCGGAACCATGGCGATGGCCGCCGCGGGGGCGACCAGCGCGCTGCCGCCGGTGGACAACGACCGGTACGACGACTACGACGATTACGACGACTACGACGATTACCGGGACGAGAAGAAGAACGGCGGCAGGAAGGCCCTGTGGGTCCTGCTCGCCCTGGGCGTCATCGCGTCGATCGCCCTGGTCTTCTTCCTGCTCACCCGGGACGGGACCCCGGAGGTGGAGCAGGGCACGGTCCCCGACGTGGTCGGCATGAGCGAGGAACAGGCGCAGTCGGCCTTGGGCGACGCGGGCTTCGACAACGTCAACGTCGACACCCAGGCCGACGACGAGGTCGAGGAGGGGTCGGTCATCGAGACCGACCCGAGCGCGGACACCGAGATCCCCCTCGACGACTCGATCGTGCTCGTGGTCTCCAGCGGCCCCGGTGCGCTGGAGATCCCCAGCGTCGAGGGGCAGTCGGAGTCCGAGGCGCAGTCGACCCTGAGCGACGCGGGCTTCGAGAACGTGACGACGGAGTCCCAGTCGCACGAGACCGTGGATCAGGGCAACGCGATCGGCACGGACCCCTCCGCCGGCAACGAGGTCGACCCGGACACCGAGATCACCCTGCGGATCTCCTCCGGCCCCGACCAGGTGTCGGTGCCGGACCTGCAGAACATGAACCGCGACCAGGCACAGAACGCCCTGGAACAGGCGGGTCTGGTGGCGCAGTTCCAGGAGCAGGAGAACGGGGACCAGGCGGCGGACACCGTCATGAGCCAGTCCCCGTCGGCCGGCCAGAACGTCAACTCGGGCACCACGGTCACCGTGACGATCGCGACCGCCCCGGCGGACGAGCCGACCGAACCGGAGCAGCCCACCGATCCCGAGCAGCCGACGGATCCGGAGGAGCCCACCGATCCGGAGAACCCTCCGGGCCCACCGGAGGACGGTTTCGCCATCCCGCGCCGCGGCTAGGGGCCGGCGGGTAGAGCCACGAAGGGTCGCACCGGTGTCCGGTGCGACCCTTCGTGTGTCGGGACCGTTGGGTTTTCGGGACCTCCCGGACGGTGACTCTCGCACCGACCGGGGCGTAGACTGGGGGCTCATTCCGAACCGCCCCACATCCTGGAGCAGCGACCGTGCCCAAGTCCCGCAACGATCGCAAGAAGAAGGCCGTCTACACGCCGCCTCCTTCCAAAGAGCAGCCGAAGGTCAGCCCTCGCTGGCTGGTGCCGACGATGCTGGGCTTCTTCATCCTGGGCATCCTCTGGATCGGCGTGTACTACATCGCGGGTTCCTACGTCCCGTACATGCAGGACCTGAACAACTGGAACCTGCTCATCGGGTTCAGCGGCATCATCGTCGCCGTCATCCTGTCGACCCGCTGGCACTGACCCCGCCTCCGGTGTGCGGCCGCCCCCGCCGCTCACGGGCCTGACAACGGCAGGGGTCTTCGCCCCGCCTTGATCCGGTTTTCCACAGAGTTATCCACAGGCTGTGGGTAGCTCTGTTCGACGTGTCCGGACGCGGTCTGACCTGGACACACGTGTGGGCCCCGGAAACGAACATCCGGGGCCCACGTCGTGTTCGGGTGTCAGACGCCGGTCACCGTCCACAGCCCCCGCGCCACCAGAACGAGCACGACCAACAGGACCGCGAAGGCCGCCAAGAGCAGCGTGTGCACCAGGGTGCGCCGCGTCGCCTTGGCCGTGCGGCCCGGCAGGTAGGCGAAGACCGCCCCGATGAGCAACCCGCCCACCAGACCACCGATGTGCGCGGTCCAGGAGATGTTGGGCACCAGGAACGTGATACCGAGGTTGAGGGCCAGCAGGACCAGGATCATCCTGGTGTCCAGCCGCAGGCGCCGGCCGAGCACGAACACCGCGCCGAACAGCGCGAAGATCGCCCCGGAGGCGCCAACGGAGCCCTGACCGGGCGTGGCGATGAGGCTGAGCACAGAGCCGGACAGGGCGCCCAGGAGCCACAGGGAGAGGAACCGCCCGTGCCCCAGCCAGCGTTCCAGCTGCGGGCCGAGGATGAACATCGCGTACCCGTTGAACAGCAGGTGGAAGATGCCCGCGTGCAGGAACGCGGCCGTGAAGAGCCGGTACCACTCGCCGTAGGCGACGACACCGACCCCCCACATGCTGAACATCCCGGTCAGCGGCGACATCGTCGGCTGACCGATCGGGTCCGAGGTGCCCCACTGGACGACGAAGCCCACGACCATCATGGTCAGGATCGTCCAGGTCACGTACGGCTTGTCGACGACCTTGCCCCCGAAGGTGGTCCGTGTGGACCGCACCTTGCGGTTCCCCTCCGCCACGCACGACGGGCACTGGAACCCGACGGAGGCCTCGACCATGCAGTCGGGGCAGATCGGGTTCCCGCACCGGGTACAGCTCACCCCGGTCTCGCGGTCGGTGTGCCGATAGCAGGTGCGCGGCGCTCCGGCGCCCGGTGCGGGGCCGGAGGAGGGGGGAGGTGCGGTCATGGCCGGCGGGTCACTCCTTGGGTTCTGGTGCGGACACCGACGGGACTCGGTGGCCTCGGGAGGGGATCGCCCGGGGACCGTCGTCCGCCGGACCGCCCGTCGAGGGCGGCGACGGGCGACGTGTGCGCGGGCGATCACGGCGAGGACACCACCGTGTTCCGTCGAACCCGCTCCGCCTCGGGCCCGTAAGGCCCGACGCGAACGCCGTCTAGCGGGTGATCTCGATGCTGTTGATCACCACGTCCTCGCGGGGGCGGTCCTGGGCGTCCGTGGCGACCTTGCCGATCACGGAGACCACGTCGGCGCCCTCGACGACCTCACCGAAGATGGTGTGGCGACCGTCGAGCCAGTTCGGCTCGGTGACGGTGATGAAGAACTGCGAGCCGTTGGTGCCCGGACCGGCGTTGGCCATGGCCAGCAGGAACGGACGGTCGAAGCGCAGGCTGGGGTGGATCTCGTCCTTGAACGTGTAACCGGGGCCACCGCGGCCGTTGCCGAGCGGGTCACCGCCCTGGATCATGAAGCCGTCGATGACACGGTGGAAGATCGTGCCCTCGTAGAGGCTGTTGTTGGACGGCTTGCCCGTGGTGGGGTCCATCCACTGCTTGGAGCCGTCGGCCAGCCCGATGAAGTTGGCGACCGTCTCCGGCGCCTGCTCCTCGAACAGCTTGACGACGATGGTTCCCTTGGAGGTGTTCAGCCGCGCGGTGGGCTGACCCGTGGATTCCGACACCTCAGTGCCTTTCGGTCGAGTGAGATTACGTGCTCACGTTACCCCTCCCTCCACCGCGATTCGCCTGAACCCGAACGACCGTGCACAGTGTCGAAACGTAGATCACAGACGCAGAGGACGTATGTTGAGATAACACCCGGATAACGGGGAAGGACGATGTGCGACGCCGACCGGGGTCCGACACGTCGACCCCCGGATGGTGTGACCGTACGCATCGGTGAATCGATCGAAGGAGCTGACGACGTGCCTATCACTGCCAAGCGTCGCAAGGCACGCAAGGAGGCGGAGGTTACTCTGGCCCGCCTGCAGGACCTGGCGAAGGAGCAGGCCGACCGGCTCGGTCCCTACGCGGACCAGGCCAAGGACCAGGCGGCCCTGACGCTCCTCCAGGCCCGAGGCTGGACCGCCCCGCGGCTGGAGACGGCCGCGCAGCGTGTCGAGGACACCGTCGCGCCGCGGGTGGCCGGTCTACTGACCAACGCCGCACAGCGCATCGACCCCAAGCCCGCACGCCGCGGGCTGCGACTGTTCCGCAGTGGCGGACGTCGAATCCCCCGCGGGGTCGTGATCGGCGGCGCCGCCCTGGTGGGCGGCGTGGTCGTGTACTCGCTGATCCGTCTGCGCCAGGCCTCGCAGGACGCCGAATGGCAGGAACACCTGGACCAGGCTCGGGAACAGGTCCGTGAGACCCGCGAGAACCTGGAGGACAAGGCCACCGAGGTGGCCGACAGCGCCGCCCGGACCGCCAAGGCCACCAAGGCCAAGGCGAAGGAGAAGGTGCGTGCCACCAGCGGTGAGGGCGAAGCCCCGGACAACGGCCGGCCCGGCAAGTGAACATGAACCTCGGGTGCGCGGACTCGTCCGCGCACCCGAGGGGTTCTACTCCTGGTCGTCCTTGATGATGCGATACGTCAACGGGTAACGCCAGCCGTTGCCCATCACGTTGTTCGCCGCCGCGACGATCGGCAGGATGAGCCCGCCGATCCCCACGGCCACCAGCAGCACGATCGGTAGGACCAGGATCGACAGCACCGCGCTGCTGAGCATGGCGATGAGCCACCAGAGTTGGAAGTTCAGGGCCTCCAGCGCGTGTCTGCGCAGGAAGCTCGAACTGTTCGGACTGATGAGCATGATGAGCAACGGACCGAGCAGCGGGAAGAAGAACGCGGAGACGTGACTCAGCCCCGCCCCCACCTTCTCCACCGGGTTGTCCGTGCGGAGGTCGCGCAGGTCGTTCGGGACGCGTTTGCCCCGTGACCGGCTCCCCTGGACGTTCCCCGGCGCCGTGGGCCTGTCGGCCCTCTGGACGCCGAGATCGACCGTGAGCGGGACCATCTCCGAGGCCACCTTGGCTCTCATGGCCCGGTCGAGCCGCTCGTCGAACTCGTCCTCCTCCAGTTGGCCCATGGAATAGGCCTCACGGAGGACTTCCGCCACGGCGTCCCGATCGGCGTGGGTGAGACGGACCTGCGGCTCGGGTTCACTCGGGACCCATGGCCGCGGATCCCGCCGACTCTGCTCTGACATCCCCACTCCCCAAGAACGTGTGGGGGCTCGACCGTACGAGGATGATCGCGCCCTCCTCCATCATGCTGCATGGAGTCCGGTGCGGATATGGGGGTCGTCCCTGATCCTCCCCTGATCCGCCCCACCTCCGAAAGAAGGGGGCGGCTCCGACCTTCGGCCCGTCCGACCGGGTCGGCCTGTCGATGCAAGGGTGATCCCCATGGTCCGCGCCCGGCCTCCCTCACAGCCGTGCGCGAACATCCTCGTCGTGGTCGCGTCGGGGCTCCCCTCCCCGACGCCGCCTGTCAGTGCCCGGCGGCGACGGCCGGAGCGCCGTGCACGGGCTCAGGCTGGGTCTGTTCCTCCTCGTAACGCTTCTCGGCACTGGTGAGGAGGTCGTACCAGCTGGTGACGTCCTTACGGCGGCGCAACAGGGCGCGACGTTCGCGCTCGGTCATTCCGCCCCAGACGCCGAACTCGATCCGACTGTCCAGCGCCTCGGCGAGGCACTGGGTGCGGACCGGGCAACCGCGACAGATCAGCTTCGCGCGGTTCTGCGCGGCGCCCTGAACGAACAGTGCGTCGGGGTCGATCTCGCGGCACTTGGCACGAGCCGCCATCTTCTCATTCCACATGTTGCCCCACTCCCAAGATCAGCATGTGTGGTGATCGAAACCCGCCGACCGGCTGTCGGCGGACGAGGAGTTCAGCGGCCTGGACGAAGACGATGTGCGAGTCCGGACGGGGGGCCGTTCGGCTCGCCTTCGGGGGTCGTTCGTTTCGGCGCGCTGTGTTCCTCGTTGTCGTTGGTGTCGAAACTACGGATCGTCCCAGTTCACCAACAGGCCCCAAGAGGCCTATTTCTCGTATGGCCCACTAGGACCATTGCCTCCTCAGGAAGTGTCATCATACACACACGGAGAGTCACTACATGTGATAGAGGCCGCCCCACGCGAAAGGAAGGAAAGGTCTTCTTCGAACCATTCTTCCGCAACCTTAATGACCTGCGGCTTCGCCGCATCCCATGAGCGACTCTTCCCACCAGGACGGGCCTGGTCGAACCGGATGCCCCAGCGCGGGAACCACCCGAAGGAACTAGGGAGGACCCCCCGTCGACCACGCTGAGCGATCCCACCCGACACTCATTCCCCACCCGTGTCGGGGACCGTGAAACTACTCCTAGGTAACCCAGACAAATGGCACCGAGCAGAACAAGGAAACCCCTTTCCATCTGGGCAAAGGTCCCGAAAAATGGATTTCGTCCCGAATGATCACTGACCACGTCGGAAGGTGCCGAGGGACTCCGATCCGGGTCGGCGGGTGGCCCACCCGACCGATCGGTGATCATGCATCGATCCGGTCTCGGCCGGGCCCCGAATCACCGTGTGGCCCCTCCAGGGGCCGGAAGACCGGTACGGAGCTCACGCACCAGGTCGCCCAGGGATCTTTCGGGGGCACCGGACTCCTTCGTGCTCCCGGACCGCCCGAACAGAACCAGGAGCGGGTCCAGGGCCGAGAGGACGAGGTCCGAGGCCCCGTGCCGAACCTCCGGCGGGCTCGGTGACGGGGCCGCCGCGAACGTCGTCGGAACCGACGCCCTCACGGCCGGGGACCACCGGGAAACCGGGTGAGACTCTCCGGCCCATCCCACGGCCCGGCCCCCGCTGCCGCCCCCGAGCGGGTGACGGACCCGATCACCACCGCGACCACGGGGGCGCGAGCCCGACCTGGGCCCCGGCGGCCCGAGAACGCCCTCTGCGGGGTGGCGGAAGGGAGCCTCTTCCCAGGGACGGCGCCAGGCCCACCAGGGCCGCGACGGCCCCACTGAAGCCGTTGGACCGCGCCACGGCCAGGGGTGGGGAGGTCGCCGAGGACCGGACGACCAGGGCCACCCCGACCGCGGCACCGACGCGCGGGCCGAGCGGTATCCGAGGGTGGCCCACCACACCCCTCTCGACCAGGGTGACGACCGCGGCCGCCGGGCCCCTGGCGGAACCGGAGGACATCCGGTCGGCTCTGGCGACGCACCACAGGACGGGAACGGCCCGCCCGGGGATCATCCCGGTGCGGATCCCGGAATCCGCCCGGCGACGTGCGGGGGACGCGCCTCGGGTGACGTCTGGTCCGGTTCCGCACCGATCGTCCGCACCACCACACCGTCGGTGCGGTCGGTGACGGCACCGCACAGGCGGTGCCGATCATCGTCCGGGCTTCGCCGGTGCGGGGAGCGTACGAAAAGGTCGCCTCCGACCACGGCGTGCGCATGCGACCGGTCGCACTCAGGTGCCCCGCGTGGATTCACCTGGAATCACGCTGTCCGGCCCGCGTAAAGGGAAGAAGGACTGCGGGCAGAGCCCCGTGCGAAGAGAGCCGGTCCTCGACCTCGGAAACCGTGGCGGTACCCGTCCCGACCACCGAGCGGACACGGCCCGAGGTGGAACGGACGACCTTGGTCATCGACGCGCCCGACCGGTTCGTCACCGCTGCGGCCACTGACGCCGAAGAGTCCGCGGCACTCGATGGGGCCCTCGCGGGCCGGAAACGCGCGGGCCGGAACAAGGTCGGGCGGAGGTGGGGAGGGGCGGACGACCGCGCAGCGTCGAGCGGAGGACTCGGGGCCTGGTCGAACCGCGTTCGCGTCGTGTGGTCCCTGAACGCGCGACGGCCGCCCGGGCACATGCCCGGGCGGCCGTCATCACACCTGCGAACCGCTGTTTCTTCGGTGGAGCCAAGGGGAGTCGAACCCCTGACCTCCGGTATGCAAAACCGGCGCTCTGCCAGCTGAGCTATGGCCCCGTTCGGTTCCGGGTCAAGGCCCGGTCACCATGCAGAGCATACCCCCCTCGGGGGGTGGTCCGGCGCACGTTACAGGGGGCCGGACACAGCACAAAGCCGTGGGTCGCACCACGGGGTTGTCGTCCCACCCACGTCTTCGTGTCACTAGCGGACGCCGGGCGACACAGGTGGCGTGCACCGTCGACCCGCGCCCGGAACCCCGCCGGCCCCCTGTCGGTGGCCCGGAGGGTCCGCGATCAGCTCTCGCTGGCCGCGGTGGCTTCCGTCCACAGGTCGAGCTCGGCGCGGTCCGCCTGGATCTTGCGGTAGACGGCGAAAGCCCCGAGGGCCACCAGCGCCAGAACGATGATCTTCTTCACTGTCCGGACCCTTTCACTGTTGGAAAAACAGGTCGTACAACGGGCTCCCACCATGAGGTGGGTGCTCCGAGGGCAACTTTATGAGGTTGTCACTTAGCAGACTAGCAAGCGATGACGGGCGGTCCCTGCCATCAAGGACCGATTCGCGCCGGGTTTCTCATCCTCACCGATTCAGGGCACTCAGGTGAGGAGCGCCATGCGGCGCAGAATCCCCACCGTGGCCTGCGGAGAGGCCGCGATACGGATGAGTTCGTCCCAGACCCCGCGACAGGAACGGACGGCCTCTTCGGACTCCACGATCGCGCCGCCCTGTGTCGCTTCGACGTAGGCGAGGTCGGCCTCGTCCTCCTCGAACTCCATGATGGAGAACGGCCCGGCCCTCCCCGGGTGCGGGCCCGCGGAGGTGGGCAGGAGCTGCACGGTGACGTGGTCGCGGCCGGTGGCCAGTTCCACCAGCCGGCCGGCCTGGGCCCGCAGCAGGGACAGGTCCGAGGACACCCGCTGGAGCGCGTCCTCCTCCACCACCGCGTGGTACCGGCTCAGGGAACCGGAGTCGAGGATCTCCTGGCGTTTGAGGTGGGCCGCGACCATGCGTTCCGCACCCTGGTGACCGTGTCCGAGTGAGCGCGCCACGGTGACGGTGTAGTCGGGGACCTGGAGCAGATCGGGGACGAGGATGCCGGCGTAGGTCCGAACGGTGAGGGCCCCGGCCTCGTTGCCCACGTAGGCGGAGGACAGGACGTCCTCGTACTCGGTCCACCAGGGGCGCATTCGCGACTCACGGACCAGGGTCAGGATCGCCTCGCGCCGGCCGCCGGTGACCCCGTACAACCTCAGCAGGGCGGCGATCTCCATGACGGAGGGCCACTTGCGGATCCCGGTCTCGATGTGGCCGAGCTTGGCCGGTGACCACTCGAGTTCCTCGGCGACGTCGTTGAGGGTCATGCCCGCCTGCACACGGTGGTGGCGGAGTTCGGCGGAGAGTCGCCGTCGGCGGACCGTGGGGCTGGTCATAACACTGATCCAATGACACAGGGTGGTGGGGGTATCTCACCAGCGAAACACGGTGTCCGGCATCTAGCAATGCGTTTCTAGAAAACAACCGACGATTCCCTGCAATAAGCACAAGCGGCACCGCTCGTCTCCAGGGGAATCACGGTATTTGTTACGATGAGTGAGCGGAGTTCAATATCGGTGATTCACAGGAACCACAGGAGGTCGGCACACTCATCGTGGTCCCTTCCGGCGCGTCGGCACCAACCGCGACGCCCTGGGAGGCGCGTACGATGCTGGAGGTGCCCGTCTCGGCGGGCGTACCCGCACACATAGAGGAAACCCATGAGCTACCCGCTTGACGACGCAGAGCAGTTGATCGCGAACGCGGAGGCCGAGATGCCTCCGAGTACCCGATCACGACTCATCGCGAAACTTCGTATGGGTAAGCACATCGACGATGCGGCCGCGGAACTCGGTATCGGTCCCAAACAGGTGTTCTCGACGGCCCGAATCCTCACCGCTTTCGGCGACCAGTTGGACGCCACGCTCACCGAGCAGCGTGATCCTTCCCTGCCGCACGGCACCGTGACCGGGTACAACAAGCGCTGCCGCTGCCCCGAATGCCGCGCCGCTCTGCAGCAGCGCGTCTGATCGTTCGAACCTCCGCGTCCTCTTCCGGCCAACCGCCACCACCTGCGGCAACGGGTTGTTAACCCAGACTTCTCGAACCAATACGCCTCTCCGAGGCTTATCGACCGGGAGTTCGGGGGAGGTCGCTGAACATGAACGAGAACGTGGACTGGTCAGCGATGAGCGACGAGGATTTCGTTGTGCTGCTGCGGCAGCTCGTCGAGGCCCCGGAGGCCGACGACGACTAGGGTTCGCCCACTCGACGGCCACCATCAACGCCGTCGAGCACTATGGCCGCGCCCGGCCCGGGCCGGTCTCTCTCGTCACACACCTTCACCTCTGCACCGGTGAAGACGGCGCTCTCGCCCATCCGGGGTCCTCGTGCGGGTGACGACCCCGGGGCGAGACAGCCCGCCCCACCATGCCCTGACACCGGCTCTGGACCACGCGGGTCCAGGGGCGGCACTGTGCCATGCCCGATACGGCTCGGAGCCCTGGTCCCGCCCGCGGCGTCAAGCGTCGACTCCTGAACGATACGGGCCGTGGGGCTCATCCGCATGGGCTTCGTCGGCATGGGCCACGTCGACCGTTGCCTCCCCTCGCACGGAAGAGCCACGAGTCGAACGTTCGCCCGGCTCAGCAGGTCGTGTGCCCTGGCCCGTTGCTCTTCGGCTGAACCACGCACCCGGCCCATGACCGGCAGGACACGTAGAGCACCGAGACGGTCGACTGCGTGCGGAGGGACCACCGCGGGGTTGTCCACAGCCCCGTCACGGAGGTCTGGCCCCCTGGTCCTGGTGCATGGTCCCATCGAAGTCGGGGGCGCCTCGGCTTCCGCCGGTTTCGTGCTGCCCCCTGCACCACGACATCACGTGGGCGGCCTCCAAGGGACCAAGGACAGGGGAAGGCATCAGGTGGTCTGATCCCCACGGGTCTCTCCAGGCCCACGAGCCTCGTGGGCCCGGCATCGGCGAGGGCCGGCCGGTACCCATCGCTCCACCCCGGTGCGCTCATCGAGCGTGACCTCCTGGGGAGGGGACGGCTGGGGGCTCAGACCCAGCGATCATCGGAAGGGGTGACCGGGAGCGGTGGGCTCGTACCGCCATGCCCGGAAACGACCCACACCATCGAACACCGGCCCCGCCCTCGGGTTCCGGGCACAAAAAAAAGGGGGGCCCCAACAGGACCCCCCCTTTTCCAAAAAAAACCGTGGCAGCGACCTACTCTCCCACCCCACCACAGGGCAGTACCATCAGCGCAA
>NZ_QOCZ01000421.1 GCF_018207095.1 Nocardiopsis sp. MG754419
ACCGGCGTGATGACGGTCGTGATGATGGTGTCGATGCTGCGTGTGACATGGCGCAGGGTGCGCTTCGTGAGAACAGCAGTGTCCCCGAAGAAGTACGCGGTCATCCTTGGCCCCTAGTCGTTCGTGCCGGTGGCGTCGCTCTTGTCGTCGCCACCGATAATCGAGAGGAAGATCTCCTCCAGGGTCGGCTGCTTCTCGACGTACTCGACCGTGGCGGGCGGGAAGAGCTGCTTGAGCTCGGCGAGGGTGCCGTTCACGATGATCCGACCCCGGTGGAGGATCGCGATCCGGTCGGCCAGCTGCTCGGCCTCGTCCAGGTACTGCGTGGTGAGCAGCACTG
>NZ_QOCZ01000422.1 GCF_018207095.1 Nocardiopsis sp. MG754419
CTCCTTGCGCTTGCGGCGGCGTTGTTCAGCCGACTGCTCCGAACTGTCCTGCTGCGTTTGGGAGGTCATCGCGTCACTTCCCCGTGGCCGCTCAGGCCTTCGTGCACCGCGCGTGCCAGTTCCTGGCCGAGCCGGCGGGCCGAGAGGCCGGCGGGCAGGGGTGGGAGTCCGGACAGCGCGTCCAGGGTCAGCGGGCCGTCCGCGGCCAGCGGTACGCCGTGCCTCTCCACCAGTCGGGTCAGCTCGCGCTCGAAGGCGGCCGAGACCCGTTCGGGGTCGACACGGAAGCCGTCGAGCACGAGTTCGCCGACCTCCACCCGGATCGCCGACGGCTGCTCCC
>NZ_QOCZ01000423.1 GCF_018207095.1 Nocardiopsis sp. MG754419
GCCCCGGTCTGGGTCACAACGTCGGTTCGGGATCGGCCGTGGCGCCCGGGTTGAGCTCAGCGTTGAACCGCTGGTGCAGCTCCTCCGCTGCCACGAGAAGCCGCTCCACGTCTCTCACCGCGTACCCGTCGGCCTCCAGCTTCCCGCCGTCCCGTCCACATGCAGTGTTCGCCGGCGGCATGGGAGGCATCCCCGCCACTTTGAACTCTCCGATGACAAAGTGTGGACATGTCAAGCGAAAGTCCTTACCTTGACGGCACAAGTTCCGCGCACCCGCAGCAGACCGGAGCGATATCCGGCACGGTCCGGTCCCCGCCTGATGGAGGACCATTGCGCCT
>NZ_QOCZ01000424.1 GCF_018207095.1 Nocardiopsis sp. MG754419
AGGTGCTGGAGCTGGCCGCCGACGGGGCGCCCGTCGCGGAGATCGCCCAGCGGGCCGCGCTGTCACCGGGGACCGTACGCAACTATCTTTCGTCGGCCGCCACCAAACTCGGGGCCGAGAACCGTCATGCCGCGGTACGGCTCGCACGTGAGCGAGGTTGGGTATAGTTGCTCTCGCGCCTCGGCGCAGTGCGGACGTAGCTCAGTTGGTAGAGCGCAACCTTGCCAAGGTTGAGGTCGCGAGTTCGAGCCTCGTCGTCCGCTCCAGGAAGTCTCCAGAACGCAAGGCCCCGGTCACCTCGACCGGGGCCTTCGTCGTGCGGGTGCGGTCAGCAGC
>NZ_QOCZ01000425.1 GCF_018207095.1 Nocardiopsis sp. MG754419
GCGCGCAAGGCGCGCGCGAAGGCGTCGCGGTCCGGCCGGCCGTTGCCGAGCACCCGCACGACGTACTGCTGGTAGGTGTGCTCACCGCCACCGTCCGGGGTACGCACCCCACGCAGTCGACCGCTGAGATGGGCGGCATGCGCCCTGCGCTGCGCGACCTCGTCGTACGGCCTCTCGGTCTCGCCCTGCTCCAGCACCAACAGCCCGTGCCGTTGCCCGACTTCACGCAACCGCGCAATGTCCGCAGTCCTGCCGAAGCGGTGCACGACGATCACGGCCGCGGTGCGCTCGCTGACGGCAGCATCGACGGCGGCGGCGTCCAGGCAGTACGTC
>NZ_QOCZ01000426.1 GCF_018207095.1 Nocardiopsis sp. MG754419
GCCCTCATGCGCAAACGGCGTCCCATCGTGGCGTGAACCCCGGCGGGGCCGTGGTCACCCGGTGGCGCTGTCGCCTTCGTCGCCGGTGTCGTCGGGTGGGGTCGGGATGGGTCGGGGCCGCCCCCGGGCATGCCGGTGCGGGCGAAGGGCCGGGTCCCCCGATAGAACGAGCATGCGCTCTGATCGGCCTCGCCACAAGCCGGAGGTGCCCGGCCTGTGGACGACCACCCGACTCCACCCGACGACACCGGCGACGAAGGCGACAGCGCCACCGGGTGACCACGGCCCCGCCGGGGTTCACGCCACGATGGGACGCCGTTTGCGCATGAGGGC
>NZ_QOCZ01000427.1 GCF_018207095.1 Nocardiopsis sp. MG754419
AAAAGAAAGACATGGTGAGCCCATTTCCTGGCCCGGTGTGGGCCGAATTTTCTCCGGGCTCTCGCGTGCACGCCGAAGGACGCATAGAATGAAGGCGATGCGTGAGCCCAGAAACCCGCGCGTCCCAGTGCCGCCGAACTACGCCTCGGCGGCACTCGCGCGTGTACCTCTAACGTTCTGCGTTGGATATGGCGTCCTTTAGCTATCACCGCCCTCGGCGGGCGACGGGATCCCGTACACGCCGCGTGCGACCCTGGCCAACGCTCCCGTCCGTACCAGTTCTGTCAGCTCCGGGCCCAGTCCGCTGAGTTTGATGTCCGGGCGTACGG
>NZ_QOCZ01000428.1 GCF_018207095.1 Nocardiopsis sp. MG754419
GATCTCTACGCACGTCCGCAGCGCCGTGCCCGTCCGCATCTGGTGCAGCGCCTCGTTGACGTCGGCCAGCGGCACCCGGTGGGTGATCAGGCCTGAGAGGTCGATGCGCCCGGCGCGCCACAGCGCGATCGTCCGCTCGTACGACCGCACCACGTCCCCGCCGCCGTACATCGACGGCAGGATGCGCTTCTCGTCGAAGAACAGCTCGAACATGTTGAACTGGAGGAAGTCGTCCATGGCGCCCGCGCCCACGACGACCAGCGTGCCGCCGCGCCGCGTCATGTCGTACGCCGTCCGTGCGGTCGCGGACCTGCCGACCACCTCGAAGA
>NZ_QOCZ01000429.1 GCF_018207095.1 Nocardiopsis sp. MG754419
CCAGGTGGGGATGCGGTACGTGCCGTTCAACGGTCCGGCGGTGGTGCCGCGGTGGTTGCGGGCCGATCCGGAGCGACCTCGGGTGGCGCTGACCCTGGGCCTCGGTTCGGTGGAGCACCTGAGCGGCTACTCGGTGTCGGTGGGCGAGGTGCTGCGGTCCCTGGCCGGGCTGGACGTGGAGGTCGTGGCCACCGTGGCCACCTCCCACCAAAGCGACCTGCCCGAGCTACCCGACAACGTGCGCGTGGTGGAGTTCGCCCCCCTGCACGCCCTGCTGCCCACCTGCTCCGCCGTGGTCCACCACGGAGGCTTCGGCACCACCGCCACC
>NZ_QOCZ01000430.1 GCF_018207095.1 Nocardiopsis sp. MG754419
TTCCTGCGCCGTATGCTGCCGATCCTGGTCCTGATGCTGCTGATCAACCAGATGGACCGGACGAACGTGGGCTTCGTCCAGGACGAGCTCAGGGCCGACGTCGGGGTGAGCGCCACCGCTTACGGTCTGGGCGCCGGGCTGTTCTTCATCGGGTACGCCCTGTTCGAGGTGCCCAGCAACATGCTGCTGGAGCGGTTCGGCGCACGCGTGTGGCTGACCCGGATCATGATCACCTGGGGTGCGGTGATCGTGACGATGTGCTTCATCCACAACGTGTGGATGTTCTACGCGCTGCGCTTCCTGCTCGGCGTCGCGGAGGCCGGCTT
>NZ_QOCZ01000044.1 GCF_018207095.1 Nocardiopsis sp. MG754419
GGCCCGGTGCGCGGGCTCGCGAGCCCGCGCACCGGGCCTCGGCGCGTGTGCGGTTCCTGCGGGTGGACCGGCGTCGGGGCGTCCCCTCCTCCCCGGGGCCCGGGGAGGAGGGGACGTCGCGGACCACCGCCGTGGTCTCAGGAGGTGCGGACCGGCAGCGTCGACCAGCCGCTGGAGACGAGCGACGGTTCGCGCGTGGGCTCGCCCGCCAGGGTCAGGTCCGGGAACCGCTCGAACAGCATCTCCAGGGCGGTCGTCCCCTCCAAACGCGCGAGGCCGGCGCCCAGGCAGAAGTGCGGACCGTGCGAGAAGGCCAGGTGTCCGCGCTGCTCGCGGGTCAGGTCGAACTCCTCGGCGTCCGCCCCGTGCTGCCCCGGGTCGCGCCCGGCCGGGCCGAAGCCCATGAGCAGCGCCTCCCCGGCCGGGATGGTCGTGCCGCCCAGGGTGACCTCCTCGGCCGTGTAGCGCAGCGGCAGGTACTGGATGCTCGCGTCCCAGCGCAGGGTCTCCTCCACGGCGTCCGCCCACGAGGCCCGACCGTCGCGGATCAGCGCCAACTGGTCGGGGTGGGTGAGCAGGGCGTGGACGGCGTTGCCGATGAGGTTCATCGTCGTCTCGTAACCCGCGCCGATCATGAGGATGAGCGTCCACACCAGCTCGGTCTGGCTGAGCCGTTCCTCGCCCTCGGCGCGCGCCGCAAGGAGGGCACTGGTGAGGTCGTCCCCGGGGTCCTCGGCCTTGGCCGCGGCCAGATCGGACAGGAACGTCTGCATCTCTCCGTGGATGCGGGCCGCCTGTTCGGGGGTGGTGCTCGCGTCGAAGACCGTGTGCATCATCCGATGCAGCTCACCGCGGTGTTCGGGGGACACCCCGAACAGTTCGGAGATGACGGTGATGGGCAGCGGCAGCGCCAGCTCCGCCTTGAGGTCCACGGTCGTCCCCTCGGCCGCGGCGATCCCCGCCAACAGCTCCGCGGTGATCTCCCGGACCCGGGGGCGCAGGGCCTCCACCCGGCGGGGGGTGAACGCCTGCGAGACCAGTGTGCGCAGGCGGCGGTGCCGGTCGCCGTCCGCGGTGAGCATGTTGTCCGGGGCCACCCAGGACACCAGCGGCCAGTCCATGGGGATCTCGCCGTCGTTCCAGGCCCGCCAGTGCCGCAGCTCCTTGCGCACCCCGGGGTGGGCGAGCGCCTCGGTCAGGACCGCGTGGTCGGTCACCGCCCGAACAACCACGCCACCAGTGATCTCCACCTCGACGACGGCTCCGTGCTCGCGGAGGCGGGCGGACTGTCGGTGGAGGTCCTGGGGGAGGAGGACGGGTCGCTGTGCTGCCATGAGGGGGTTCCCTTCGAAAGACCGGGGGTGAAGGTGACGGGCAGGGTGGACAGGGCTCGGGCGAACGGCGAGACCCGCCATTGCGGGGTGGGCTCGCTCGCCCGAAGACGCGGCAGACGCCGGATCAGACTCTGGACGGCCACCTCGGCGATGGCCTGACCGAAGCCCCGTGCGGGGCAGCGGTGCGGTCCCACACCGAAGGACAGGTGGGCGCGGTTGTGCTGCTCGATGTCCTCGGCGGCACCGACCATGGCGTGGTGGGCGGCGGCGTAGCCGAGCAGTACCGGCTCGCCGGCCTTGATCACACGGCCGTGTTCGATGGGCACGTCCGTGGTCGGGTACAGCACCGGATAGTTGGTGATCGGCGGTTCGCGCCACAGCACCTGGTCCACGAGCTCGGCCACCCCGACCCGGGTGCCGTTGAGCGCGCTGCCCGCGTCGGGGTCGGTGAGCAGGGTGTGGACCGTGGAGGCGATGAGGTTGGCGGTGGGTTCGGCGCCGGCGCCGAAGGTCACCACCATCTGGTGGAGCATCTCCTCGTCGCTCAGACCCGCCCGGTGGTGGAGCAGCCACGTGGTGACGTCCTCGCCGGGGGTCGCGTGCTTGGCGGAGATGGCGTCGGACAGGGCCCGCTCGTACTCCTGGTTGGCCCGCAGGACGTCGACCCCGTCCCACAGTTCGCTGATCGAGGTGAGCACCCGCTCGGCGATGTCCCGGGAGAACCCGAACAGGTCCGACAGCACCATCAGGGGCAGGAGTCGGGTGTACTCGGCGACCAGGTCGGCGTCGCCCCGTTCGACGAAGGCGTCGATGAGCGCGTCGGCGTGCCGTCGGGTGACGTCGCCGACCCGGCTCTCGGGGACACGACCCAGGGAGTCCACGACGGCCCGTTTGAGCCGGGTGTGCTCCTCGCCGTCGGCGTACAGCAGATTGGGGCGGTGGGCCATCATCGCCGCGACGGGGGAGTCGTCGGGGATGCGGCCCTCCTTCCAGTCCGACCAGAGCCGGGAGTCGCGGCGGAAGGTGTAGGGGTCGCGGCACCAGGCCGTGATGGTGGCGTAGTCGGTGACGATCCAGGCGTGGACCCCGGGGACGATCTCCGCGGGGTGGACACCGCCGTGTTCGTCGGCCAGGTGTCGGTGGGTCGTGTGCGGGTCGGCGTGGTATTCGGGTGAGAACAACCGGGCATGGGGGCAGGTGGTCACGCTTGTCCTGACCTACGTGAGGGGCTGGTGGGGCGGGACAAGTGTAGAGGGGTTTTGTGGATTTTTGTCCGCCTCATCGAAGATGCCGCACGGCATGACAGAGGGCCCCGCCCCGGTGTGCCCTGCGTCCCCATCGCTGTGGTGCCGTTGGTCCCGGAACGCGGCCGGGGGACCGTCGGCGCGCGCGTCGGGGCGCGAGGGCACGGTCCTCCACCGGTGTTCAGACCGGTCCCCACCCGGTCGCATGGGCCACCGACAGCGCCGTGGCGCCGATGCCCAGCCAGGTGAGCATCAACGGCCACACGAACCGCACCCACGTGATCCAGGGCACGCGGGCCAGTGCCAGACAGGCCATGAAGTAACCCGAGGTCGGGTAGAGCACGTTGGCGAAACCGTCGCCGATCTGAAAGGCGAGCACCGCGGTCTGTCGTGTCGTCCCGAGGATGTCGGCGAGCGGCGCCATGATCGGCATCATGATGACCGCCTGCCCGCTGCCCGAGGGGACCACGAAGTTGAACGTGGCCTGCACGAGCAGCATCCCCAGCGGCGCCAGTACGGGCGGGACCCCCTGGGCGGCCGACGCCAGTCCGTGGACGATGGTGTCCAGGATCCGACCGTCCTCCAGCACCACGGCCACGGCACGGGCCACCCCCACCACCATCGCCCCCAGGAGGACGTCGCGCATGCCGTCGGTGAGGGCGTCGCAGATCCGCGTGGCGCCCAACCCCGCCACGAGCCCCACGGTCACGCCCATCACCAGGAACAGCCCGGACAGCTCCAGCAGGAACCAGCCGAGGGCCAGGACCCCGTAGAGCAACAGCGCGACGAAACCGGCCAGCACCAGGATCCCCGCCTTCCGGCGCGGTGTGGCCTCGGGCGGTCCGTCGTCGAGATCGGCCAGTTCAGCGCGCCTGGACTCGTCCTCGGCCCGGACCGGACTGCGCTCCGGGTCGCGACGCACCCTGGCCGCGTGGAGGGTCACGAACAGCACCGCCGCGGCCACCACGCACACGAACAGTACGGTTCTCAGGCCGAGACCGGAGTACAGCGGCACGTCCGCGATCTCCTGGGCCAGACCCACGGTCACCGGGTTGGTCACCCCGGCGGTGAACCCGGCCGCGGTGGAGCACAGCGCCACCGCCGCGGCGGTCACGGAGTCGAAGCCCAGCCGTAGCAGCAACGGCAGGATCACCGGGATGTAGACCAGGCTCAGTTCCGGAGTGCCGATGAGCGTCGCGATCGTCGCGAACGGGATCATCAGCAGCGGAACGACCAGGAGTCCGCGGCGGGCCAGGAGCCGGGCCAGGCGCCCCACCCCCAGATCGATGATGCCCGTGGCCCTGAGCACCATGAAGACGCCACCGATGAGCAGGGTGAAGACCACCACCTCGGCGGCGTCCACCAACCCTCGCGGAATCGCGGTCATCAGTGCGACGGGCCCGAGCGGCGCGCGCTCGACCAGGTGGAAGGAGTCGGGGTCCACGACCTCCCGTCCCTGCGGGCCCGGGACCAGGTCGTAGGCGCCCGCCGGTACCAGGTAGGTCGCGCCGGCCGCCAGGGCGACGACCGCCAGGAGGATGACGTAGATGTGCGGCATGCGCGCACGGCCGCGGGCAGGGCGGCCCTCGGAGACGCTGTGGATGGGCGCGTTCATCGGTGTGCGGGGCTCCTCCGTCGTGATCGGTCCGCGCCCGGAGGTGACCTCGGGGCGACTCTCCGTATCCAACTGATCACGGGGTGGTTCCGTCAATGGGAGAAGTCGGAGGTCGGCCGCCCTGGTCCGATCGGAGATCCGCGGGCTTCCCTCGGTGGATCGCGCGTCGGGCGAGAGGGGAGGGCTCAGTCCCCGTCGCCGACGGCGTGGTTCTCGGCCCAGTCCAGGAGGGGCAGGAGCAGCGCCGTCACCTCCGCGCCGGCGTCGGTCAGTCCGTACTCCACGTACGGCGGGACGACCGGGCGCGAGTCGCGGTACACGAGGCCGTCGCCCTCCAGGGTGCGCAGTGTCTGGGCCAGCATCTTCTCGCTGATGCCGCCGATGCCGTGTCGGAGTTCGCTCCATCGGCGCGGACCCTCGGAGAGGGCGACCAGGGCCAGCACGCCCCACTTGCTCGTGATGTGGCCCATCAGGGCGCGAGAGGGGCAGTCGGCGGACATGATGCGTCCCCCGATCCGGGGCAGCTCGCGGCGCTCTCCCGCGCGGGAATCACTCATGGGAACAACTTACCAAAAGGTGGGTACCCAACTCCTGGAATGTCGCTTCGGCCGTCGCGGTTGTCGGTGCACAGGGCACACCGTCCACCACAGAGCCACAAGCAAGGGGAACACCATGTCCGTCGTCGTCACCGGCGCCACCGGCCACCTGGGCCGCCTCGTCGTCTCCTCCCTGCTCGCGCGGGGCCTGCCGGCGCACAGCATCACCGCGACCGGCCGTGACACCGCCAAGGCGACCGACCTGGTCGAGCGCGGCGTCACCGTCACACCCGCCGACTTCGACGACCCCGCCGCCCTGCGCGCCGCCTTCGCCGGAGCCGACACCGTGCTTTTGGTCTCCGGGAACGAGGTCGGTGGCCGTGTCGCACAGCACCGCAACGCCGTCGAGGCCGCGAAGGAGGTCGGCGTCGGCCACCTCGTCTACACCAGCCTGCTCCGGGCCGACGTGAGCACCCTGCCCCTGGCCCCCGAACACAAGGCGACCGAGGAGATCATCACCGCCTCCGGACTGCCCCACACGCTGCTGCGCAACGGCTTCTACAACGAGGTGTACCTCGATCGGATCGACCACGCCCGCGAGCACGGTGCCGTCGTGGGCAGCGCGGGTGAGGGGCGGGTCGCCGGCGCGGCCCGCGCCGACCTGGCCGAGGCCGCGGCCGTGGTCCTGCTCGACCCCTCCGCGCACGTCGGCGCCGTGTACGAGTTGGTCGGGGACCGGTCCTGGACCTACGCCGACCTGGCCGCTGCCATCGGTGAGGTCCTGGGCCGCACGGTGCCCTACCAGGACCTCGGCCCCCGGGAGCACCGTGAGGTGCTCCTCCGGGCCGGTCTGGACGAGGGCACGGCGGACTTCCTCGTGGGGCTGGACGCGGGCATCCGCGAGGGCGAACTCCACGGCGAGCCGGGCATCCTGTCCGGGCTCATCGGCCGCCCGACCACACCGCTCGCGACCACCCTGCGCTCCCGCGCCTGATCCGTCCGACCCTCGGGGTCGCCCCGCCGAGGCCCGGGCGGCCCCCTCCGGGCTCAGCCGGTGGCCCGCGCATCGGTGCGCGACCGGTGGAGTTCGAGCAGCAGCCGGGTCGTGTCCGTGTCCCGCGCGGCCCCCGAACGCCGCGGAGCGCGGAGCAGATCCAGGGCCTCGTCGTGGCGTCCGCGCTCGGCCAGAAACCGGGCCAGCCTCCGACGGGCCCGCGGGTCCCTGCGGGCCGATCTCCGCAGCGCGCGCACCCGACCCGACCGGGCGTAGGCGTCGGCCAGTGCCTCGCCGATCTCCTCCGGCCGTGGACCGAAGCCCAGCTCCAGGGTCCGCACCGCCCGCTCCGGTCGACCGTCGGCGACCTGGGCGTCCGCCAGGGTCAACGCCGCCCCGGCGTCCCCCAGACGCGCACGCCGCTCCAGCTCCGCCCAATGGCCGAGGTCGCGCAGCACGACGGCCAACCGGCGCCCGGCCCATTCGCGTCCCCGGTCGGCCTGGCGTCGCAGCTCCGGAAGGGCCGCCTCGAGCCGACCGTCCTCCAGGTACAGGTCGATGATCTTGGCGTCGATGCTCCACAGATGGCTGCCGACCTTGTCCCGGTCCCGGTCCCTGATCTCCTCCAGGACGCGCAGGGCCTCCTCGGTGTCGCCGTCCCGGGCGTACAGGTCGGCCTGGCCCAGGAAGGCCCAGCAGTGTCCTTCGAGCCGGTAGGTCTCCAGGAGGCGGGCGGCCTCGGCCAGGTCGCCGCGGGCGAGGAGCGCCGGGGCGAGGCGCTGCGCCGACCACCAGTCGCCCCGCTCCGCGCGCTCCGCCAGGGCCGACAAGTCGCCCTTCTCCGCGAGCAGGGACGCCAACCGGTCGGCGCTCCACCAGTCGCCCGCGTCGGAGCGCGCGGACAGCTCCTCCAGGTCGCCGCGTTCGGCCAACAACGCTGCGAGGTGGTGCGCGGCGTGCCTGCGGGGTGTGTCGGCCAAAGCCGAGGTGCCCAGCCGTTCCAGGGCCTGCGCGGCGGTCCACACCGTGCCGTCGGGCACGTAGTGCAGGGTCGGCAGCCGCGCCACCTGGGCGGCGGTGGCCTCCCACCCCCCGTGGTCGGCCATCGCGGCCAGCTCGCCGGTGGCGCCGCGCGCGGCCAGGGCGTCGGTCAGCCGCGCGGCCACGGCATGGTCGCCCGTGGCCGCCAACAGGCGCAACTGGTCGAGTTCCCCGTGCTCGACGAGCACGTCGGCCCACCGGATCCGCGCCGGGTGTCCGCCCTCCAGCGCCAACGCGCGCAACCCGTCGTGGTCGCCGCGGTCGGCGAGGACGTCGGCGAGCCGGATCTCCGCGGTGGCACTGCGCCGGTCCCGCACGAGTCCGCGCAACGCCTCCACGTCACCGCGTTCGGCGTGGAGCTCCACCAGGTTGTGCAGTTGCACGCTCTCGTCCAGGCGTCGTCCCTGGGGGTCGCCGCCCTGACCCGCGGCTCCGTACAGACTCCGGACCTGCGCCGTGAGCCGGGCGATCTCGACGTCGTCGGCCTGCTGGTCGCGGATCAGGACGTGGTGGAACCGCCAGGACGGCCCGTGTCCGCGCACCGTACCGGTGCCGCGCAGGTGGTCCACGAACGCGCCCAGGCGCCAGGGCAGACGCCCCCGCACGGCCAGCACCAGGTGGGCGACGCGAAAACGCGCCCAGGGCCACACCCCGAAGGGATGGGCCGCGGTGAGCGCGCACACGAGGAAGGCCGCCCCGGCCGCCGAGAGCGCCCCGTCCATCCGGGGGATCGCCCAGGAGGCGACGCCGAAGAACAGCGCCCCCCAGACACCGGCGACGAACCCGAGGCGGGCCGCGGCGACCAGGGTGTCCGCGGGCCCGACCTCGACACGGGGACCCGAGCGCGGGCGGTTCAGCCACCCCTGGACGAACCCGAGCAGGACGCCGAACAGGGCGCCCGTCAGCAGACCCATCACCCCGCCGGTCACGGCGACGCCGACGAGGGAGCCGTACACCAGGGCCGACCACGCGTGCGCCGGGCGGTCCCACTCCATGCCTCGGGTGTTGTCCCGGGGGTGCCCCTCGGTGGACAGGTCGGTGTTGCGCCACAGGGGCGCGAACACGCCCAGGGAACCCAACAGGAGGAGGGCGGCCAGCGCCACGGGGGACTCGGGGGAGGCGGCGACCGTTCCGGTGCCGAGGACGGGGGAGGTGAGCGCGGCGAGCGGCGCCGCGACCAGGACGGGGAGAAGGCCGTGGGTGAACCACCGGGGGAGCAGGCCCACGTGCATGCGCCACCAGTGGAAACGCCGCCGTCCCGTGGAGTAGAGATGGTAGGCCAGGTGCGCCGACCAGATCCGCGCGTGCTCCGGGTCCACCGTCGCGTCCTCACCACGGATCCGCTGGTCGACCAGGTGGCCCAGGAGCGAGGACCGCGCGGCGACCTCCACCATGTCCGCCGGACGGGTCTGCGGGCGTCGGTGGACGATCCGGGCCAGGTCCAGGGTCAGGGGCGAGCGCAGGGCGTGTGCCAGGGGTCCCCGACGGCGGTGTTCGAGCTGTTCCACGACCGCGTCCCACCGGGGATCGGGGGGCGCGGCGTCGGTGAGGTAGTCGAGGGCGTCGCCGGGCGCGACCGGGTCCAGTGCGATCCGCGCGCAGTCGGGCAGGGCCCGGGGCGCCAGCCGTTCCCACTCCGCGAGGTCCCGCGTACGGCAGGTGACGACCAGGGGTGTGTCGCCGGTGCATAACCGCTCGATCGCGGCCAGGGCGGAGGGGCGCCAGGCGGGCCGGACCTCGTCCAGGCCGTCCAGCACGACCAGCACCCGCCCCCCGTGGATGAGCGTGCGCAGTTCCCGCACCGTGGACAGGTCCGAGGGAGAGCCGGTCTCCGGGACGAGCCCCCGGCCCACGGTGCGGGCCGCGTGCAGGGCCACGTCCCCGTTGGCCTCGGGGTTCCAGGTGTCCAGGGGCAGGATCAGCGCCCGCCGTTCGGGAGCGCTCTCGGTGAACCGTCGGGCCAGGGTCGCGGCCAGGTACGACTTGCCGGCGCCGGGCTCGCCCAGGACGAGGAGCCGTGGGTGCGGCAGGTCCAGGAACACCGCGTCCACGTCGTCGAGATCGCCGTCGGGCGCCGATCCGTCCGGTGAGGTGAAGCCGACGCGCAGCGGACGGGTCGGCGCGGGACCCGGGTGGTGGGCGTACGGCGTCCCCTCGTCCACGGTCGTGAGGTCGGGGTGGACTCCGTGCTCGGGGTTCGGGGCCCGACTCCGGTCGGGGGACCGACCGGCTCCGGTGCCGGCGGCGGCCCCCGCTCGGGTCTCCCTGCGGTGGGCCACGACGGACCAGGAGGTGTAGGCCGCCGCCGCGACCGCGGCGGCCCACACCGCGGGTTCGGCCCCGGGGGTCACCGCCTCCCTGCCCATGAGGAACGGACCGGACGTCAGCACCCCCGTCAGGGTCGCGCCCAGGACGATTCGGGTCCTCTTACCCGCGTCGAGCATGGGGCCATTATGTACCGACTCGATCGTTCCTATCGGTGCCGATGCCGATATTCGTTCGATGGTCACGACCTTGGTCCCGAATCGTGTGATCGCCGGGACGCCTGAGGCGTGTGTTGTTTTCCTTCGCGGTGGCCGAGGAGTGCGGCCCCTGCGGTCCGGGCCGTTCCGCGGGCGATCAGCATTCCGGTGGGAAGTCGTCGGCCCGCACGACCGTTCCCTCGTCGCTTCGGTGCGTGCCCATGTAGAGACCGTCCTCCGCCGCCAGGGTCTCGGTGTCGAAACGGAGCGAGGCGATGTCGTACTCCTCTCCGGCCTCGTCCTCGTTCTCCACCCCCGCCACCGAGGTCACTCCGAGGGTGTACTCGGTGCTCGGTGATCCGGGCACGACCCGATAGGCGGCCGCGCCCGACCCGTCGGTGATGTCCCAGTCCTCGCCCGGGGCGGAGAGGTCCACCTCCACCTCGTCGCCGGGGAAGTCGGTCTTCGCGGTCAGACGCCAGTGGTGCTCGTCCGAGACCACGTCGATCCGCGCCGGGGGGCTCTCCCCGCACCAGGCGATCCTGAGGACGGGGAAGTGGTGGCGGGCGGAGAAGTGGCCGGTCGCGACGGCGCCCACGGCCCCTCCCTCGGCGCCGCACGAGGTCAGCAGCACGGTGGCCAGGGGGAGGGCGGCCAGTCGCCCGATGGCGGTTCTGTCGATGGCGGACATGCCGTGATTGTGCCAAGGTTCGTGCCCCGGGAGGCGTCCCGGTCGGCGACGTCGAGGGGCCGATGCGGGGGAGAACACAGGTCATCGCGGGGCTCGGTGTTGATCAGATCGGGGGTTCGGCGTCGGCGTGTCCTGCTCTGACGCTTCGTTGCGCCCTTTCCCGCGTGTCCGAAGTGCGGGGTATTTGGACAGCCAAAAAGTGTGCTTTCCGCCATTAAGCGGCGTTTTTTGACTTTTCGGTGGAGAGATTGCCCGGTGACGTGTTCCGTCGCATCCGGGGCGACCTGGAACATCGCACCGCACCGCCCCGACCGGGGGCGTGAACGGCCTCAGATCACGCCCCGGATTCGGATGCGGCCGCGACTTGACCAAGTCGCATTCGGTGCGAAAGATGGCACGGCAGTCAACTCATGTGATCTGGGACACGAGCGACGGGGTGCGGTCGTGAGACGGGTCCGTCGTTCTAGGAGGACAACTCATGCGTGCACGGCGTTGGTCGGTCGCGGCGGGGGCACTCGGGCTGGTGCTCATGGCTTCGGGGTGCGGCGACGGAGGTGGTGACGGCGACCAGGTCGAGGTCTTCTCCTGGTGGACCGGTGGTGGTGAGGAGGCCGGCCTGAACGCCCTCATCGAACGGTTCGAGGAGGACAACCCCGACATCGAGTTCGTCAACGCGGCGGTGGCCGGCGGTTCCGGCACCAACGCCCAGGCGGTCCTGGAGGGGCGGTTGCAGAGCCAGGACCCGCCGGACTCCTTCCAGGGGCACGCCGGGGCCGAGCTCCAGGACTACATCGAGGCCGGTTACCTGGCCCCGATGGACGACTTCTTCGACGAGCAGGGGCTCCAGGACGCCCTGCCGGACCAGCTCGTCGAGCAGATCACCTATGACGGCTCCGTCTACTCCGTCCCGGTGAACATCCACCGCTCCAACGTCATGTGGTTCAACCCGACGTTGTTGGAGGAGGCCGGGGTGGACGCCCCGCCCGAGACCCTGGACGAGCTCCTCGACGCCCTGGAGGCGGTCGCCGAGGAGACCGACGCCATCCCCATGGCGGTGGGCGCCCAGTGGACCGTCTCCCACCTGCTGGAGTCGGTACTGCTGGGGTCGCTGGGCGGCGACACCTACAACTCCCTGTGGGAGCCGGGCGCGGACTGGAACACCTCCGAGGTCGCCGACGCCCTGTCCACGTTCGAACAGATCATGGAGCACACCCAGGAGGAGTCGGCCGCCGAGGACTGGCAGGAGGCCGCGCGACGGGTCTCCGACGGCGAGGCCGCCTTCAACATCATGGGGGACTGGGCCGCCGGCTACTTCGAGGAAGTGGGAGCGCTCCCCGGCCAGGACTACGACTGGGCGGCCTCCCCGGGGACCGACGGCACCTACATGTGGCTGTCGGACAGTTTCACCCTGCCGGCCGGGGCGCCCAACGAGGAAGCGGCTCTCACCTGGCTGGAACTGGTCGCGAGCCAGGAGGGCCAGGACCTGTTCAACCCGCTCAAGGGTTCCATCCCCGCGCGTGAGGACGCCGACCCCGAGCGGTACGCCGACAACCCCTACCTGGAGTCCGCGCTCGAGGAGTGGCAGTCCGAACCCGAACTCGCGGGTTCGTTCTGGCATGGCGTGACCGTCGGCAACCGGTGGAAGAACGACGTGGACACCGCCGTCGGCCTGTACCTCGGTGACGGTGACGCCGAGGCGTTCAACGACGCGCTCCACCAGGCCGCACAGTCCGAATGAGCACCGCGCAGAACCCGTCCGGGGTCGCACACGGCGACCCCGGACCCACGTCCGCGCCCGCACGGCCTCCCCGAGGCCGTCGGGCGCTGCACCGCGCCCGCACCTGGCTGCCGGGCCTCCTGTTGGTCTCCCCGTCGATCCTGCTGATCGGGGTCTTCGTCTACGGCATGATCGGGTGGAACACCCGATTGGCGCTGAGCGACAAGCACGCACCCGTCCAGGAGGGCGAGTTCGTCGGGTTCGTCAACTTCGTGGCCCTGTGGCAGGAGGCCCGCTGGCCCGCGGCCGTCGCCAACGCCGTGGTGTTCACCGTGGTCTTCGTCGGCGGAGCACTGTTCCTGGGTTGGCTCCTGGGGCTGCTGCTGGACAAGGGCATCCGCGGTGAGCCCGTCTTCCGGACCCTGTTCCTGGCACCGATGGCGGTCTCCTTCATCGCCACCGGTGTCGTGTGGCGCTGGCTGATGAACCCGGCGCCCGCGGAACGCGCCACCGGACTCAACGCGCTGTTCGTCCACTTCAACCTGGACTTCCTGGTCAACGACTGGTGGACCGCGCCGGACTTCGGTATGGCGGCCATGGCGCTGCCGGCGATCTGGCAGTTGGCCGGGTACATCATGGCGCTGTTCCTGGCCGGTTTCCGCGGGGTCCCCGAGGACCTGCGCGAGGCGGCCCGTGTCGACGGCTGCTCGGAGTGGGGCGTGTACCGCCACGTGGTCATGCCGCAGTTGCGGCCGGTCCTGCTCAGCGCGGTGATCATCCTGGGCCACATGTCGTTGAAGGTCTTCGACCTCATCATCGCGATCGCCGGACAACAGATCGTCGCCGACGTGCCCGCCGTGTACATGTGGGCGATGGTCTTCGAGGTGCGCGACCCGGCCAAGGGCGCGACGATCGCTTCCTACCTGTTGTTCGCGGTGGCGCTGTTCGTCATTCCCTACCTGGTGTGGACCGTGCGCAAGGAACGGAGTGAGGGCCGATGAGCCAGAGCGCACCCGAACGGGTGATCGCACCCGGTGGTCGGGCCGCCGGTACCACCCCGCGTGGGCAGGCGGTCAAGTTCACCGTCCTGTTCGCCCTGGCGATCCTGTTCCTGCTGCCGATGTACGTGCTGTTCGTGACCGGGTTCAAACCCTTCGCGGAGGCCACGGCGGCCCGTGCCTGGTCCCCTCCCCAGGTGTGGAGCCTGGAGGGGTGGGAGACGGCCTGGACCGCCCTGGCCCCGGGGATGCGCAACAGCATCCTCGTGGCGGTGCCCAGTGCCGTGATCTCCGCGGTCCTGGGCTCCATGAACGGCTTCGTCATGGCGCGCTGGCGGTTCCCCGGCGCGGACACGGTGTTCACGCTGTTCCTGTTCGGGATGTTCATCCCCTACCAGGCGGTGATGATCCCGCTCCAGCAGATGTTGGTGTCCGCGGGGCTCATGGGCGGGCTGTTCCCGCTGATCTTGGCGCACACCGTCTACGGGATCCCGATCTGCACACTCATCTTCCGCAACTACTACGCGAGCATCCCTCCGACGCTCATCGAGGCGGCCCGGGTGGACGGTGCCGGCATGCTGCGCACCTACGCCTCGGTCGTGCTGCCGGTGTCGGCCCCGGCCTTCGCGGTGACGCTGATCTGGCAGTTCACCTCGGCCTGGAACGACTTCCTGTTCGCGGTGTTCCTCACCGGTCCCAACAGTTGGCCGGTGACGGTGCAACTGAACAACGTGGCCGGGTCGATGGTGGTGCCCTACAACCAGCAGATGGCGGCCGCGGTCCTGGCGTCCCTGCCGACCCTGATCGTCTACCTCGTGCTGGGGCGCTACTTCATGCGCGGACTGATGGCGGGGGCGCTCAAGGGGTGACGCAGGTCATCTTCCGCGGAAAGCCACTGGTAACGATTTCCGTTCCTGCTACGGTCGTTCCGATCCTGGTCGTGGCACCGGTTCATCGTTGAGCACCCCTGCGACCAGGGAGTTCGTGCCGTCCTCGGTGGAGTCGACTCCCGCCTCCGCCCTCGCCCGGCGCGGACGTCTCCCCTCAGGGTCGCGGCGCCCTTCTCGGGCGCCGCGACCTCGGGGGGTCAGGCCTCGCGCCCGGCCGAGTACACGCTCAGGTGGGTGTGCGCCAGCGAGAAGAGCGGCGTGGGCACCCCCAGCGCACGACCCCGCGCCACCAGGTCACCGACGATGTGCTCGCCCTCCACCGGGTTGTCGTGGGTCAGGTCCCAGTACATGGACGTGGACGTGTCGCGTTCGGTGTCGTTGATGATCCGGTCCGCGAGGGTGCGGATGCGCTCACTCGGGGGGAACCCCGAGGCCGTGGCCACCGCCATGGCCTCGGCGAACATCCCCGCGCTGAACTCCGGGCCGCCCGGCGCCCGGTTGACCCGCCCGATGGGGGCGCGCATGAGACAGGTGACGGCGCCCAGACTGGCCAGGAACACCCACTTGTCCCACATCTCCTGGCGGATGTCCTGTGCCGTGCGGGCGGTGAACCCCGCCCCGTCCAGTGCCTTGTGCACCAGGTCGGGCTCCACCACCGGGGCGTCGCCGAGCGGGCCGTAGATCAGCTCGCCCATGCGGCCGACCTCGACGATCTCCCCGGACGCGCCCAACCGGGTCATCACCATGCTCACGCCGCCGTAGACGCGTTCCTCGCCGAAGCGGTCGGTGAGCACGCCCAGGTGGCGCATACCGTTGAGGAAGGGCACCACGACCGTCCGCGGCCCCACGGCACCGGCGAGGTCGTCCACGGCCCCCTCCAGTCCGTAGGACTTCACCGCCAGGAGCACCACGTCGTACTCGGGGGCGAGTTCGGAGACGGTCACGGCGCGCACGGGGATCCGCTCGGTCTCGCCCGCGATGGTGCGCAGAACCAGCCCGTGCTCCCGCAGCAGCGCGGCCCGCGCCGGTCGGACCAGGAAATCGACGTCCCGGCCGGCCTGTACCAGCCGCGCGCCGAAGTATCCGCCGACCGCTCCGGCGCCCACCACAAGGATCCTCATGTCCCACCCACTCCGTCGAACCCGCTGAACCAGGCAAAACGTATGACGACGGGATCCTTCACCGCAAGAGCCGCCCGGGACGTGGAAGAACGGCGCATCGACGGGAGCGCGCCGGGTCCATGGTCCGGGCCGCCCGGGAGGCGGGGAACGGCCGTCCCCTTTCGGATGACGGACCGGGCACTTCCGGCGGGCCGCTATCGTCCGTGAAGGCGACCTCCGAGGTCACGAGGGCTCCGTCCGGAGCCGAGCACAGAAGGAAGAACGGCTTGCACACGAGCACCACGTCTCCCCGCGCCCCGCGCCCCGACCGCGGAGGCGGCATGCCGCAGTGGCTCCCACGCGCCATGTTGCTGGCGATGTGGATCATCACGACGTTCGGTGTGGCGCTGTGGCTGTTCGTCCGGTTGCAGAACCTCATCATGCTGCTGCTGATCTCGCTCTTCCTCGCGCTCGCCCTGGAACCGGCGGTCAACTGGCTCCACCGGCACCGCTGGCCGCGCGGTCCCGCCACCGGAGCCGTCATGCTCCTGGTCATGGGTCTGGCCGTGGCCTTCTTCAGCCTGCTCGGCTCCATGCTGCTCGGCCAGGTCCTGGCGTTCGCCGCCGAGGTCCCGTCGATGATCCGCGCCGCGTTGCGGTGGTTCAACAGCACGTTCGACACCTCGTACTCGCCCACGACCCTGCTCAACGAGGTCTCCAGCGCCAGTGGGGTGGTCGAACAGTACGCGTCCCGGATCGCCGACAACGTCTGGGGCGCCGGAACGACCGTCATGGTCCTGCTCTTCAACGGTCTGGCGATCGCGCTCTTCACCTTCTACCTGTGCGCGGACGGGCCGCGCTTCCGGCGCGTGATCTGTTCGGTCCTGCCTCCCCGTACGCAGCGCGAGACGCTCCGGGCCTGGGAGATCGCGATCGAGAAGACCGGCGGCTACCTCTACTCGCGGGCACTGCTGGCCATCGTCTGCGCGGGCGCGCACTACGCGATGTTCATCGTGCTCGACATCCCCTTCGCGTTCGCGTTGGCGCTGTGGGTGGGTGTGCTGTCGCAGTTCATCCCGACGGTCGGTACCTACATCGGTGGTGCGGTCCCCGTGCTCGTGGCCCTGCTGGTGGGCATCGGGCCCGCGGTGTGGGTGCTGCTGTTCGTCATCGTCTACCAGCAGTTCGAGAACTACCTGCTCCAGCCGCGCATCACCGCCAAGACACTGGACATGCATCCGGCGGTGGCCTTCGGCTCGGTCCTGGCGGGCGTCGCGATCCTGGGCGCGCCCGGGGCGTTGCTCGCACTCCCGATGGGCGCGAGCCTCCAGGCGTTCCTCGGCACCTACATTCGGCGCTACGAGGTCGAGGAGCACCATCTGCTCCCGTCGGCCCGGGCGAGCGCGGAACCCGCCCCGGAGCCGGACGACCCTGGAACGCACGGCGCTGAGGCCGGCGAAGGTGGTCGTGCGGGGGGCGACGACGCACCGGGCCCGGGCCCCACACCGCCTCCGCGGGACTGAGGTCGGTACCTTCGGACACCGGTCCGGGACGAGGTCGCACCGGGTGGGAGCGGGGCGCGTGCCGCGTCGCGCGTCCAGGGTCCCCGACCCGTGCCGACCCTGAGGGAGGTGGGCCGGGGAGGGGCGATCGGGAACCTTCCCGGCCCGCGTCGACCGCCCGAGCCCCCGGTCGCCACGGTGGGACCGAAACCCCGGCCGAGGGTCCTGCCGCGGTCACGATGGCGCACCGTCCCGACCCACGACGTGCCCGCGGCGCCACGCCCTTCGGCCGTGCGGCGGCGTGTCGCAGGGGACGGGAACGGGCAGAAGCAGGGGCATGTGCGCCCGAACCCCGCAAGACGCCCCCCAAGCCACCCCGGCGGCGAATTCCTCCGATTCCGGTCCCGTTCTGCTCCTCTGCTCCGGTCAGAGATCGGGGAGCACCCTCCTCCAACGACTCGTGTCCTCCGGGCCCGACCTGTGGGTCTGGGGCGAGCCCGGACCCGGGGTCCGCGGGTTCCAGGAGGCCGACCTCGCGATGCGGGGGCTCAGCGACTACCGCTCCGACCAGGGCGCGGCGGAGATCGAACGCGAGGGTCCACCCGGCTTCATCGCCGTGGTCCTGCCCTCCAGGGAGGTCTACCGCTCGGCCGCGCGCGCGTGGTTCGACACCGCGTTCGCCGACGTCCCCCACCGGGGGCCCGGTGCCCGCTGGGGTTTCAAGGAGGTTCTGCTGGGCCGCTCCTTCGCGGAGTGGTTCGTGGACCTGTATCCCCGGGCACGCGTCGTCCACATGGTCCGCCATCCTCTCCACGCGCTCCGGTCCCTCCTGTCCTGGGAGGAACAGATTCCCAAGTGGACCCCGGACCGCACCGCCGAGGCGATGGGCAACTGGCTCGACGTGGTCGATTCGTTCCACACGTCGGGCGATGACCCCCCGTGGTTGCTGCGCCTGTCCTACGAGGAGTTGATCACCGGCCGGGCCGACGTGCTGGACCGGCTGGAGGCTCACGTGGGCCTCGCCGCGGGTTCCCTGGACCGCTCGGTCCTCCAGCAGCGGATCCACCGCCCCGGCGACATCGGCCGGGTGCCCCGCGCGCTGCCCGGAGACGAGGAGGTCGCCCTCCGGTTCGCGGCGCTGGAGACGGGCAGCCGCATCCGGGACCACGCGGAGCGGCTCGGTTACCGGATGACCTGACCGGCCCACGGATCGGGGAGCCCCGTCGCCTGCCCCGGCGATGCCGGGGCGCCGCCGGTGCGCGTCGGGGGTGGTGGTCACGCCCGCGCGGGTGCGTCGGGGGCGACCCACCCTGTACCTCGCTTCCCGCATGGCGCGGTCCCGCGGCGGGGGAGTGGGCCCATCGAAGGGCGGTCGGGCCCCGGAACCCGGACGTGCCGGGGCCCGTCTCGGGTTCGGTGGCGCGGCTGGTCCGGCCGCGCTCCCACCCGTGTCCGGCCGAGGCTCCCGACACCACACCGGGCACGGCGTGGTGTCGACGCGCTCGCTCGGAAAATGGTGGTGCGTGTCCGAAGCCAGTACATCCGACCCGGCGTGACCAGGTCCCCGGGATTTCCTTCTGATCCGATCGGGAAAACGCGCGAAGAACGGGTTTTCCGTGTTTCCGGCGTCTTTCCCGTGGTGATCGTGTCGTGTCTCACGTTCGCTTTATGTTTCGTCCCCGTGTGTTTCTTGAGCGTGCCTTTGTCTGCGGAGTTCTCCCGGCGCGGTCACGGGATCCGGGCACGGGGGCAGGGAATGGTGAGGCCGGTGGTGCTGATGTGACCCCTGGGTGTCAGTGGTGTGGACCGTTATCGCTGAAGAGGGTAGTGAGCAGCGTGTTTCTCGTTGTTCCGGAGTGGCTCTTCGTTCCGTTCCCGCTGCCGGGTGGCCCCCTGGTTCCGGTGATACTTTTGTGTCCGTCCGGTGACTCATGATTTCTTTCGCCCCTCTTATAAGGTGGCCCGGTCGTCGTGAATCAAGGAGGCTGTGCGTTGGAAATCAAGGAGATCAGGTCTGGATTCGTCGCCGAGGTGACGGGCCGGAACCGTGAAATCCTGGCGGATCGCGACGGTGACGTGGTGAAGAAAGCGTTGCTCGCCCATTCGGTGGTCATTATGCGCGGAATGGAGTTGGCGCCGCGCGAGCAGGTGGCGCTGACCCGCCTGCTCGGCCCTCCGGAGGTCGTCACGGACCTGCGCAACCACCACCCGGACAGCACCGACATCTTGGTCATCAAGAACGCGGGGACCACCCCCGTGGTGGGCAACACGCACTGGCACTCCGACCGGTCCTTCCTGCCCGAGCCGACACGGTTCACCGTCCTGCGAGCGGACGTCGTCCCGGACCAGGGCGGGGACACCCTGTTCGCCGACATGACGGCGGCCCACCGTGAACTGGACGAGGAGTGGCGTTCGATGCTCACCGGGGCCGAGGCGGTGCACTCCTACGACACCATCGCCAGGACCCGCTCCCGCGTCCACGACACCCCCCTGGAGCAGGGGTACGCCCGTAAGTACCCTCCGACCGTCCATCCCCTGGTGCGGGCCCACCCCGAGTCGGGCACCCCGGCGCTCTACCTCAACGAACTCTGCATGGCCGCGCTGCACCGCCCCGACCGGGTTCCGGTCACGGTCGGCGTCGCCGAGCTGCACGCGTACGCGACCCAGGAGAGATTCGTCCATCGGCACCACTGGAACCCGGGCGACGTCGTGGTGTGGGACAACGCCCGCGTGCTGCACCGCGCCAGTGACCTGCCGCCGGGACTGTCCCGCGTCCTGCACCGGACCACGACCGCGGGGGTCGCGCCCCGCGCGCCCCAGGAGGGATGACCGGTGTCGGAGAGCCCGGTGCTGTTCGCGGGCATACCGGCCCACGGTCACATGATCCCCACCTCGGCGTTGGCCGAGAGCCTCGTGGCTCGCGGCCTGCCGGTCGAGTTCCTGGTCTCGGACGAGTTCGCCGACTCCGTGCGCGCGAGCGGCGTCCGACCGCTGATCTATCCCACCACCTGGTCGGTCCCCGCCGCCCTCCCGGTTCCGCGCACCACGGCGGACGCCATGGTGCTCAGACGGATGTTGGCCGAGGAAGCGGTGGCGCAGGCCCGTACCGTGCTGCGGCGGAGGGGAGCGCCGCCCCCGAGAGCGGTGGTCTACGACACCGCGGTGGGACCCGCCGCGCGGACGCTCGCCGCGCTCTGGGGCGTGCCGGCCGTCCAGGTGTTCACCGGCGTGGCGACGGCACCCGACTTCAGCCTCGCGCCGATCCTCGCTCAGCGCTACCCGGATCTGGCCCTGCTCCCGCCGCCCGAGCCCGATCCGGCACTGCTGCGCCTGGCCACCGACCATGGTCTGCCCCGTCACCGGGCCGCCGCCCTGAGGGCCCCGTGGGAACGCCTGTCCCTGGTCCTGCAGCCCCGCGCGTTCCACCCTGAGTCCGAGGCCTTCGACCCCGACGCGTTCGCCTTCGTCGGACCCTGCCTGTCCCCGAGTCGCAGCCGTGCCGTGTGGCGTCCGCCCTCGGACGCGGGGCCGGTGCTCCTGGTGGCGCTGGGCACCCTGTACAACCGGCGTCCCGTGTTCTACCGGGCCTGTGTCGAGGCGATGCGCGGCACCGCCTGGCACACGGTGTTGGCGGTGGGCGGGCACGTGGCGCCCGACGATCTGGGGCCGGCGGCCCCCAACGTGGAGGTCCACGCCCACGTCCCGCAACCCTCGGTGCTCGCCCACGCCCGCGTCGCGATCGGCCACGCGGGCATGGGGTCGACCATGGAGGCCCTCGCCGCGGGCGTGCCGGTCCTGGCGGTTCCGCAGACCCCCGAACAGGACGCTGTGGCGCGCAGGGTCGCCGAACTCGGCCTCGGTGCCAGGCTGCCGCCCGAGCGGGTCACCGCCGCCCTGGTGCGGGCCACGGTCGATCACCTGGCGACCGATCCGGGGGTCCGGGAACGGGTGGCCGCGATGCGCTCCCTCCTCCGCTCCGCCGGTGGCGCGGAACGTGCGGCGTTCCTCATCCAGGACCATCTCGAACGGAGGACCGCGGCATCCCCGCGGGTCGATCGCTGAAGGGCGCGATGGGCGCACCCGCCCGTGGCGCGAGGCCGCACACCACGACCGGAAGTGACCGACACCCCCGGTGGAAAGGCGGATCGGTTCGCCGGTACGAGACCGAGATCAGGGTGACGAGGAGAGGTGCATGGACGCGAGCGGACTACGCCCCGGGGCCTGGCGTGAGGCACGGAGCCCCTACGCCTGGATGAGTCGGGGCGACGGTGAACTCCTGCTGGCCGTGCTGGAGTTCGCCGCACGAGGGCAGGGACACGTACGGGTGTTGGAGTGGGGGTCGGGGCAGAGCACCCTGGAGTTCACCCGCCTGCTCCGGGAACGGGGTCTGACCCACGACTGGACGGCCCTGGAGTACGACCGGACCTTCTTCGACGAGCAGGTGCTGCCCGCGCTCAGAGACCGCCCCGGATCGGAGGTGCGCTATCCCGACGACGACGCCGTCCTGACCGTTCCCGGAGCCGGCGGACCGAGCCGGATCACCGGGGTGTGCTGGAACCGGACACGCCTGCGGCCCGCCGAGCATCGTGCCGATCGTGACGTGGATCTGGACGCCTACGTGGACTACCCGGTCGGGCGTGAGCCCTACGACGTGGTGTTCGTCGACGGGCGGATGCGCCGGAGGTGCCTGCTCACGGTCGCCGAGCTCTTGGGCCCGTCGACCATCGTGGTGTTGCACGACGCCTGGCACGAGTACTACCACTGCGCCCTGAAGAGTTACCCGGTGGGCCGTTTTTGCGGGGACGAGATGTGGATCGGCGCGCGTGCGGAGGCCGTCCTGCCACCGGTGTGATCCCTGGGCGCTCCGGCTTCGCGCCGACCCGGACCCGCCCGACCGCGGCGTCACCCCTCACCGGGCGGGCGCCGGCGGCCACAGGAGGGGGTCCGTCGCCGACGGCTCCGACCGCGGGCCGCGACATCGGAAAGGGCAGGCTCCATGACCGTTTCGACCACCTCCAGCCGCGTGGACGATCTTCTCCGACGCGGCGCGTCGCGGGTTCCGGACCGCCCGGCCCTGGTCTTCGAGAGTCGCACCTGGACCTACGCCGAACTCGACGACGCCGTGACCCGGGCCGCGGCCCGAGGAGCACGCGGATCGACCCGCCTCGGCGGGGCGGTCGGTGCTGTTCGTGGAGCTGCGCGTGGTCGACGACCAGGGACGGGACGTCGCCCCCGGCGAAGCGGGTGAGGTGATCTACCGGTCGCCGCAACTGTGCCTGGGCTACTGGGACAAGCCCGAGGAGACCGCGGAGGCGTTCAGGGAGGGCTGGTTCCACTCGGGCGACCCGGTGCGCGCCGACGCCGAGGGCGACATCGAGGTCGTGGACCGGATCAAGGACGTGATCGACACCGGCGGGGCGCTGGCGGCCTCGCGTGAGATCGAGGACGTGCTGTTCGCGCACGACCAGGTGGCCCAGGCGGAGGCCGTGGGGGTGCCGGACGCCGAATGGATCGAGGCGGTGACGGCCTACGTCGTGCCCGCGCCGGGCGTCGACGTGGAGGCGTTGCCCAAGGTGCTGGTGGAGCACGTGAGCGCCCGGCTGGCGCCGTTCAAGGTGCCCAAGGCGGTGCGGGTGGTGGCCGCACTGCCCCGCACCGCCTCGGGCAAGATCCTCAAGCGCGAACTGCGTGGTGGCTGAGCGCTCCCCGGAGTCGATCCGGGCTCACTCCGGATCCGTACCGACCCGGTCTCGCTCGCCCGTGGTCGCCACCGCCGTGCGAGGCCGGGCCGCCGGACTGAGGAAACCGGCGAAGGCCACGAAGAGCAGTGGCAGGAGCAGGGCCGCGCGCAGACCGTGCTCCTCCCCGACGAAGCCGAGCACGGGTGGTCCGACCAGGAACGCGATGTACCCCACGGTCGCGACCAGCGCGACCCGGGCGGCGGAGTCGGGGCCGGAGTCGCCGGCGGCGGACAGGGCCACCGGGAAGCCCAGGGAGGCGCCCAGGCCCCACAGGACCACGGCCGCGGCGGCCAGGACCTGGCTGTCCGCACCGGCCACCAGGCCCATGCCCGCGACCCCGGCCGCGGCGCTGGCCGCCAGTACCCGGGACCTGCCGAAGCGCGCCAGGAAGTAGCCTCCGGCGAAACGGCCCACCGTCATCGACGCGGCGAAGACGGCGTAGACCATCGACCCCATCGCCTGGTCGAAGCCGTGACCGTCGACCATGATCAGGGGCAGCCAGTCGTTGGCGGTGCCCTCGGCCAGGGCCATGGCCAGCACGATGACACCGATGAGGACCAGCCGGGTGTCCTTCCACAGGGCGCGGGTCCGGCCGCCCGGGGCCTCCGTGGAGGCACGCCCGTACGTTCTGCCGGTCCCGGGGGGCAGGGAACCGAGGGTCGCGACCGCGGCCACCAAGGCCAGCACACCGACGATCACCAGGTGCCACGCGACGGAGAACCCGGTCGCCGTGAACGTCATGCCGGCCAGAGCGCCGATCACGGTGCCCAGACTGAAGAAGCCGTGCAGCCGGGGCAGCAACGGCAGGGACAGCGTCTTCTCGATGTCGGCGCCCTCGACGTTCATCGCGACCTCGCCGCCGCCCATGCCCAGGCCGAAGAGGAACAGGCCGAACGCGACCAGGAGGGCGGTCGACAGGGCGGCGCCCATGCCGATGGTGGGCATGCTGAGGATCACGGCGAGCGTCCCGAACACGATGACCGGTCGGGCACCGAAACGGGCGACGAGCACCCCCGACCCGAGGATGCCGAGCATCGACCCCGCCGAGAGACCGAACAGCACCATCCCCATCTCGGCCGTGGAGGCGCCCAGGGCGTCGCGGATGGCGGGGGTGCGGGTGACCCAGGAGGAGATCCCCAACCCGGGCAGGAGGAAGAGAACGCACAGCGCGACGCGCCGGCGTTTCATGGCGATGTCCAAGAGGAACTCCTCGACGAGGGCCGACCGGTAGTGTGCACAAACGTACACACTTTGGGCGGGTCTCACCACCCGGTTCGGAACGGGGCCGATCACGCGTCAGAATGGGCCCGGGGAGGGGATGTCATGGGTGGTTCCCGGCGTGTGGCCAACGATCCGGGGCGCAAGGAGCGCATCGTCGTCGCGACGTTGGAGGTGGTCGCCGAGCGCGGTGTGCACAAGACCACGCATCGTGCGATCGCCGAACGCGCCTCGGTGCCCCTGGGATCGTTGACGTACTACTTCGACGGGTTGACGGAGATCCTGGAGCACGCCTTCCGCCATCTGACGCACACCATGTCCGAGTACTACGGTGCCCGGGTGGCCGCGGCGGCCGACCGGGACGAGGCGTGCGCGGCCGTGGTCGACCTCATCTGTGGTCCCGAGTACGCCACGCCCCGTCAGTTCGTGCTGCTCTTCGAGATGTACTCCTACGCCAACCACAACGACGAGGTCCGCAGGGCCGCCCGCGCCTGGATGGATCTCAGCAGGTCCTCCCTGTCCGCGCACTTCTCCCCGGGGGCCTGCCGAGCCCTGGACGCGTTGGTGGAGGGATGGTCGATGCACCGGCACTTCGAGCGCGAGGAGGGCGGAGCGGACCGCGCCCTGGTCGCGGCGACCGTGGCCGCCATCGCCGGTCGTCTCGACTGACCCCGCGCGCCCCCGGGGCGCGCACGTCTCCTCAGACCCGGTCCGGTGGGGCGGGGACGTCGGCGCCGTAGCGGCGTGCCAGGGCGTGGAAACCCTCCTTGGGTTCCCAGTGGCCGTCGTCGGGGGACAGGCCCGAATCCCAGGTGGGCGGGCGCACGACCCCGAAGCTCGCCATGTCGTTGTCGCGGGTGGGGTCGAGGGAGTAGCGGCAGTCGCCCTCGATGAACATGCACAGGAACGCGCCGTGCACGTCCTCGGTCTCGTACACGTCGATGAGCGTGTCGATCATGTCCGCCTGGACACGCTCGTCGCGGATGAGGTTCCCGCGCACCTTGCGGTCGCTCAGGTCGCGCCAGTCCAGGGGATCGGCGCCCGAGCCGCCCTTGGTCTCGGCGCCCTGGTAGGAGCAGCACCCGAATTCGGTGACCACCACCGGCCTGCCCCACCGTTTCAGCGCGCGCAGCCCTTGGCGGTAGGTGCCCCGGGTGAGCTCGTCGAAGTAGTAGTCCACCCCTATGAGGTCGAAGGGGGACCAGTCCACGGTCTCCCAGGTGCCCGAACCGTAGGAGAGCGGCCCCGGGAACCGCTCTCGGGCGACGGTCACCAGCCGGCGCAGCACCGCGTTCAGCCGGCGGTCGTAGTAGGCGGGGATCATCCCGAACACGGACAGGGACCGGATCCTGCGCCCCATGTCGCGTCCGGGGAGGATGCCCCGATTGAAGATCGTGAGCTCACAGCCCACGTTGAGCACCACCCGGTCGGGATACTCGTCGAGCAGTCGCCCGGCCCTCGCGGCGACCCGTTCCATCTGTTCGACCAGCTCGTCGGGGTCGGCGTCCACCGAACGCGGTTGCAGCCACACGTCGAGCCCCTGTTCCAGGGCGAAGCGGGCGGCCTGCTCCAAACGGTCCGGGTCATGGCCGAACAGGGACACGGTGGTGCAGTGCAGGTCCTCGTGGACGACACGCATCTCCTCGCGGACCGCGTCGGGGTTCCAACGTTCCCGTGAATGCTGCCCCGGCGCGTAGCTGGAACCGACGTCGTACAGGATCCCGCGCACCGGGATGCGGCGGCGCGGCAGGGAGTCTTGTGCCGTCGGAGCCCGGGTCAGTCCGGGACGGGCGGCGAAGAGGAAGCGGACCACCAGGTAGCCGACCAGGGAACCGACCATGACCAGTGCCAGGTTCCAGGCCTGGGTGTCGGCCGGGAAGGCCAGGCCGGCGCCGTTCAGTACGATGACGGTCGCCGTGAGCGCCAGACGCACACCCACTCCGGCCCAGATCCCGCCGGTGGTCGTGCGCAACAGCCCGAGGAGGACACCGAGGAGCGCCAGGTTGAGCAGTGCGTCGGTGGTCCCCAGAATCAGGGACACCGACCCGGCGAACAGCGCGGTCTGGACGAGGACCACGGTGGCCTGGGAGAGCCGGTACCCCAGCAACTGTTGGACGTAGCCGCGGAAGACCAGTTCCTCGGGCAGGATCTGCGAGAACACCATCAGTGTGGTCAGGAGCAGGGCGGAGGCGACGGCCGGGAGCAGGGCCGTGGTGTCCAGGTCGGCGGCGCCGGTGAGCAGGGCGGCGGTCACGACCAGTACGGAGCCGGCACCCGTGCTCAGGGCGGCGGTGACCAGTGGCGGCCAGGCCCGCGCGGGGGTGCCCAGGCCGATCGAGGACAGGGTGTGTCCGGCGGTGCGGCACAGCGCCCACACCAGCGGCAGGAGTAACAGGAGGACGACGGTCGAGCGCACCGTCAGCCCCACGAGGCCGTCCGGCGGGGCGACGAACAGGTCGACGAGCGTGTGGGCGGCCGCGCCGATCAGTGTGAAGGCGACGACCAGCGACCCGACTCGGATCAGGTCGCCGCGCGATCGCGGGGTCTCGGGTGGGGGCATGAGCGCTCCAAACAACTCCGTACACTGTTCGATTAATGTAGAACAGTGTACGGAGTTTTGGCAAAGGGGTCGGACGAGGAGAAGGTGAGTGGGCGCCACACGTAAGAGCATCGAGACCACACTGGACCTGCTGTGGACCGGCCTCGGCCGACCTAAACGCGGCCCTCGGCATCAGCTCACCGTGCGACGCGTGGTGGAGGCGGCCATGGCCGTCGCCGAGGCCGAGGGCGTCGAGGCGCTGTCCATGCGCAAGGTCGCCGCCCACCTGGGCGTGGGCGCCGCCACGCTGTACACCTACGTACCCGACAAGGCGGCGCTGCTGGCCCTGATGGTCGACGACATGATCGGGCGTGCCCCGCTGCCGCACACCCGACCGGGCACCTGGCGGGAGAAGGTCGAGGCCTGGGCTCGCGAGGACCTGGCGTCCTTTCGCGCACACCCCTGGCTCATCGAGGTCACCTCCGGCCCGTTCGTCGGCCCCCATGCCTTCGCCTGGACCGACTCGGCCCTCCGCGTGTTCGACGACACCGGGCTGAGCGCGGAGGAGGCCGTCGCCGTCGTGGAGTCCGTCGACGCCCTGGTGCGAGGCCATGTCGCCCGGGTCGTCGTCGCCGACCGGGCCGAGAGCCTGACCGACCCCCAGGGGCGTTCGTTCGCCTCCATCCAGGAGGGTTACCTGAGCACGCGACGGATCGAGGCGGGGCGCTTCCCGTCCATCGAACGCATCGAGGCACCGCTGGACGCCGTGGCGGTCTTCGAGCGCTCCCTGGTCTGGTTGCTCGACGGCGTCGAGCGCGACATCGCCGAACGCGGCGCCCGGGGCTGAGCGGGCGCCGCGTCGCCGACGCGGGTCGATCGTGGAGAAACGCGTGTGTGACTTGACGCACTTACCGAGTAACTGATTTAGTCACTATATGAATAAGCATGCGCCCTCCCTGTCCGAGCGGCTCGCCGACGACATCGTGGAGATCATCCGCAGCGATCACCTGGAGCCCGGGGACCTCATGGCGTCCTCCCGGGAACTCGCCCAGCGCTTCGACGTCACCACGCCGACCGTGCGCGAGGCGCTGCGTCGTCTGGAGGCCACCGGGGTCGTGGAGTTCCGGCACGGATCGGGGACCTACGTCGGCGCCGGGTTCAGCCGGACGCTCCTGGTCAACCCGCACCTGCCCAGGGAGAGCGGTGACTCGGTCCTCGAACTGGCCGAGGCGCGCCTGGTCCTGGAACCGCCCATCGCCGCGGCGGCCGCCGCCGTCCGAGACGACGACCAGTTGGCCCGGCTGGAACGTTCCACCGTCAACGCCCTGCACCCGCCCCGGTTCGACGGCGATGCTCCCGTGCACTTCCACGTGGCGCTGGCCGCGGCCAGTGGTAACACCCTGCTGCGCGAGACGGTCGAGGCCCTGCTCTACGTCCGTTCGCGCGAACAGGTCGAGATCAGACATCGCTACCACGACCGCGAACGCGACCACGCCGAGCACATGGAGATCTACACCGCCGTCAGGGACCGGGACGCCGAGGCCGCCGAACGGCTGACGCGGCTGCACCTGACCGCCATCAGGGACGCCGTGGCCGCGGTTCCGCGCCGGGACGAGGAACGATGAGCGCGCCGCGTCCGCACCACCTCGCCGACATGACCACCGAGGAGGCGGCCCTGGCCGTCACCGAGAGGCCGGTCGTCCTCCTGGCCGCCGGCGCGTTCGAACAGCACGGCCCCGCCCTGCCCCTGGCCACCGACCTGGTCCGGGCCGAGGCGGTGACCGAACGGGTCGCCGCGCGTCTGGCCGGGCGGGTGGTGATCGGACCGCACCTGCCGGTGGGCGTCTCACCGCACCACGTCGCCTTTCCCGGCACGCTCAGTCTCTCCGTCACCACCTTCCGCACGGTGGTCCGTGAGTATCTGGAGGGGCTCTACCGGCACGGATGGCGCAAGGTGCTGATCGTCACCGGCCACGGGGGCAACAACGCCTCCCTCACCACCCTGGCCCAGGACCTCCTGGCCGACCTGCCCGACCTCGAGTTCGCCTGGACGCCCCTGACGACGGTCGCCGCCGACGTCGTGGCCCGGATGCCCATAAGCGAGGTGCACGGCCACAGCGGTGAGGCGGAGACCGCGCAGATGCTCCATCTGGCGCCCGGCCTGGTCCACACCGACCGCTTCGCCCCCGGCACCAGACGCCTCACCGAACTCGACGCCCTGTCCCGTCTGGCCCGCCGGGCCGGACACCCCACGCTCCAGGTCCGCTACGACCGACTCAGCGCCAACGGGGTCCTGGGCGACCCCGCCCGCGCCACCGCCGAGGACGGGGCGGCCATCGTCGACCGCGTCGTCGACGAGATCACCGACTTCGTCGAGGAATGGCTCCAGGCCTGACCCGGCCCTGACCGGGGCGCTCCGCCCACCGGCGGACCGCCCCGCCGCCTCATCGACCGGTCCCGCCGCCATCGCGGGCCCGGCACCACCCGAACCCACAGGCCCCGGCCGTGCACGCGACCGCCGAGGGTCCGTCCGCCGTACCCGAGAACCGACCACCGGCGCCCGTACACCGACGGAAGAGGACTTCGACATGAGTCGCGCACACCGGCTCCTCGCCGGCCTGACGACCGCTCTCGCCCTACCCGCCCTGCTCCTGACCGGCCCGGACCCGGCGGGGGCCGCGCCGTCCCCCGACGCGGCCACCGACACCGCACCGCACCGGTCCGCGGGGTGCGGCCGCCCCCCGCCCCAGGCACTCGGACAGAGCGTGACGCGCACGCTCACCAGCGGGGGGATCGAGCGCACCTACCGCCTGCACCTGCCCGACGGCTACCACGGGCATCGCGCCCTGCCGGTCCTTCTGGGCTACCACGGCCGGGGCAACACGGGGGCCGGGACCGAGGCGTTCTCCGGGTTGACCGGTCTGCCCGCCATCGTCGTCCACCCCGACGGGGTGATCGGGCAGGGGGACGGCGACCGACAGGCCTGGCAGGGCGCCCCCTACTCCGCGCCCGGCGTCGACGACGTCGCCTTCACCCACGACCTCCTCGACACCCTGGAGGCCGAACTGTGCGTGGACCGAGGTCGGGTCTACGCCACCGGCAAGTCCAACGGCGGCGCCTTCACCGCCCTGCTGGCCTGCGCGGCCTCCGAGCGCGTCACCGCCATCGCCCCCGTCGCCGCCGCCCTGTACCCGCACGGGTCGGACTGCGACCCGGTCCGGCCGGTCCCGGTCATCTCCTTCCACGGCACCGAGGACGTCACCATCCCCTACACCGGGGACGTCGTCCGCGGCCTGCCCGACATCGCGGCCTGGAACGCCGCACGGGCCGAGGCCAACGGTTGCCGGCCGACCCCGAGCACGGGTCGCGTGGAACCCGACATCGCCGAGTACCGGTGGACCGGCTGCGACGCCGGTGCGCGGGTGCACCACGTGGCCGTCGAGGGCGGCGGCCACACCTGGCCCGGCGCCGACTCCTACAGCGGAGGCGGCCACACGACACAGACCATCGAGGCCCACGAGGAGATGTGGCGCTTCCTGAGCCGTCACCGCCTGCCCGCCGTCTGATCCGTACGTCCCAGGAGCACTCCATGTCCCAGCCCACCTCTGGTGGCTCCGGATCCACCGGATCCGACCGCAGCACCGACGCGACCGACCACAAGGACGTTCCGCTGCCGCGCCTCATCCGCGCGATGGCGGTGATCGAACGGGTCGGCAACGCGCTGCCGCATCCCTTCTGGTTGTTCTGGATCCTCGCCGCGATCCTGGCGGTGGCCAGCGCGATCATGGCCGGGCTCGGCGTCTCCGTGGTCTCCCCGAGCGACGGGGAGACCGTGGTGGTCCGCAGCCTCCTCAGTGGTGAGGGTCTGGCGATGGCCCTGTCCACCATGATCGAGAACTTCGCCACGTTCCCGCCCATGGCGACGATCGTCGCGGTGATCATGGGCGTGGCGGTCGCCGAGCGCAGCGGCTTCCTGTCCTCGCTCATGCGGGTCAGCGTCTCGCGCGTTCCCACGGGCTGGGTCGTGTTCGCCGTCGCCTTCGCCGGGACGATGGCCCACGTGGCGTCGGCCGCCGCCTACATCATCCTGGTGCCTCTGGGCGGCCTCGCCTTCCGAGCGGTCGGCCGCTCGCCGATCCTCGGTGTGGTCGTCGCCTACACCGCCATCGCCTCCGGTTACGACGCCAGCCCGATCCCCACCCCCAACGACGCCATCTTCGCGGGCATCACCACGGCCGCCGCCCAGGTCGTGGATCCGGGCGCCTACGTCTCACCACTGAGCAACTGGTTCTTCAACATCGCCTCCTCGGTGGTGTTGGCCGGGGTCATCACCGTGATCACCAAGTTCGTCCTGGAGAAGCGGCCCGACCTGGACCCCGACCCCGACGCCGACCTGGAGAACCTCGGTTCGCTGCACCTGAGCGACGACGAACGCTCCGGCCTGCGTCGGGCCCTGCTCGCCCTGGTGGCGGCCCTGCTGGTGCTGACCGCCCTCGTGGTCCCGGCCGGTTCTCCGCTGCGCGGTGAGGACGGCGGCCTGGCCGAGTCGCCCCTGCTCCTCGGTATCGGTGCGGTCGTGGCCCTGCTGTTCGGTCTGGTCGGTATCGTCTACGGGCACCGTGTCGGCACCATCGAGAAGCCCGGCGACGTGCCCGCGCTGATGGTCCTGGGCATCAAGCAGATGGCGCCCGTCCTGGTGCTGTTCTTCGCCATCGCCCAGTTCCTGGCCTACTTCGACTGGACGCACATCGGCGACGTGATCGCGGTGCGGGCGGCGGAGGCCCTGGAGACCAGCGGTATCCCGGTGGTCGTGCTGTTCCTGTTCATCCTGGTCCTGCTGAGCCTGATCAACATCATCATCACGAGCGGTTCGGCGATGTGGGCGATCTGCGCCCCCGTCCTGGTGCCGATGCTCATGCTCATCGACGTTCCCGCCGAGACGACGCAGGCGCTGTTCCGGATCGCCGATTCCGGTTCGACCGCCATCACCCCGATGAGCCCCTACTTCGTCATGGCGCTCGGGTTCCTCCAGCAGTACCGCAAGAGCGCCGGAATCGGCACCCTGGCCTCCTACACGCTGCCGCTGGCGGTGGGCATGACGGTGGTCTGGACCCTGCTGTTCCTGGCCTGGTGGGCGCTGGGCATCCCGCTCGGGCCCGGAGCCCCGGTGCGCTGACGCCGTGCGCCGACGCCGTGCGCTGACGCCGTGCGCCGACGCCGTGCGCCGACGCCGTGCGCCGACGCCGTGCGCCGACGCCGTGCGTCGACATCGAGACCGGCGCGCCCGGGCCCGAACGGGGGGCCGCCCCCGGTCGGGCCCGGTCGGGTCAGTGGTCCACCGGCCGTTCCTCGGGGGCCGTCGCCCACCCGGTGTCGGCTTCGGTGCCCAGGCCGAACTCCAGGTGGCCGCCCTCGTCCAGGAACGACTCGGGCAGCCAGGAGGCGCCGTGCTCGGCCCCGTCCAGCGTCACCTCGTGCACGTACACCGCGTCCGCGCCCGCATCGGGGGCGGTGACGGTGATCGGTGCGCGACCCTGCGGGGTGATCCGCGCGTGGGTGAACACCGGGCTCGACAGCAGCAGCTCACCGCGTCCGGGCGCCTGGGGGAACAACCCCAGCGAGGCGAACACGTACCAGGCGGACATGGTGCCCAGGTCGTCGTTGCCCGGCAGGCCCGAGGGTCCCGTCCCGTACTGGGAGTCGATGACCTCGCGCACCGTCTCCTGGGTCTTCCACGGCTGTCCCAACCCGTTGTACAGCCACGGCGCGTGCAGCCCCGGCTGGTTGGTGGGGTCGTAGCGCAGGGGGTCGCCGCCGCCCACCGACCACTCACCGTCGGGGGTGCGGAAGAACCCGTCCAGGCGTTCGGCCGCCACCTCCCGGCCGCCCATCGCCTCGGCCAGACCGCCGACGTCGTGCGGCACCATCCAGGTGTAGGTCGCCGCCGTGCCCTGGGCGAACCCGGTCTCCGAGGCCGGGTCGAAGGAGCCCACCCAGGAACCGTCGCCGTTGCGCGCGCGGATGTATCCGGCGTCCTCGGTGGCGTCCGGGTCGAACACGTTGCGCCAGTGGCCGCCCCGGGCGGCGAACATCTCCGCGTCCTCCTCCAGGCCCAGCCGGCGCGCCCACTGCCCCAGGGCGTGGTCGGCGACCGCCGCCTCCAGGGTCTCGGCCCCACCGCCCCAGCAGTGGCAGTCGTCGTGCGGGGCGTACTCCAGCTCCAGGTAGCGCTCCAGGTTCGGGCGCTGACCCTCGCACTGGCCGGGGCAGCCCGCGTCGGACAGGCCGTCCGGGTGCGGCTCCGTGGCCTGGGCGCGCAACGACGCGTAGGCGGCCTCGGTGTCGAACCCGTCCGCCCCCATGGCCGCGAACGTGGCCAGCGTGATGGCGGAGGGGTCCCCGGTCATCACGTGGGTGGCGCCGTTGACGTGCACCCAGCGGTCCCACACGTCCCCGTTCTGCTCCGAGAAGTTGAGCAGGGACTGGGCGAAGTCCCCGGTCACCTCCGGCTCCAGCAGCGCCGACAGCTGGATCTGGGCCCGGTACTGGTCCCAGCCGGCGAAGTTGGTGTACTGCGCCCGTTGGCCGGCCACGATCCGCTGTGGTGCTCCGTCCATCCCCGGGTAACGTCCGTCCACGTCGCTGACCAGGTTCGGCTGGAGCAGCGAACGGTAGAGGGCCGTGTAGAACTCGGTGTACAGGGCGTCGTCACCGCCGCCGACCGCGACCGCGCCCAACCGCTCGGACCAGGCGTCGTGGGCCTGCGCGGCCACCGTGTCGACGGTGTCCTCGTCCTCGACCTCGGCCGCCAGATTGGCGCGGGCGCCCTCGGCGCTCACGTAGGACACCCCCACGCGCACGCCGACGTCGGAGCCCTCCGGGAAGGAGACGTACCCGCCCGAGCCGGTTCCCCGGCGGGCGTCGCGGTCGTAGCCCTCGCCGCCGGAGGCGGAGGTGGACCCGGGCAGGAGCGTGTCGTCCTCCCAGGTCCCGACCTCGGTGAAGTCGGTGTCGAAGTGCGCGGTGAAGTGCAGTCGGTAGTAGGAACGGCGGTTGTTCTCGCCGCCGTTGGCGCGTTGCCCGCAGAACGCGCCGGTGAGCACCGAACCGGACACGGTGCGGGACTCCGCGTCGATCTCGATCTCGGCCTCCTCACTGCCGTTGAGCGAGTTCGAGGTGCGCAGCAACAGCGAGGCGGGGTCCCCTTGGGGGAAGGAGAACGCACCCACACCGGAACGATCGGTCACGCTGAGGTCGGTGCGCACGCCGTTGTCCAGGGTGACCGTGTACCGGCCGGGCTCGGCGGTCTCGTTCTCGTGGTCGAAGTCGCTCGCGTAGATCTCGTCGGTGGCGTCGGCGCTGGGGGAGGAGTCCACCGGCACGGTCACCGGCATGATGGGCAGGTCCCCGGCGGCGCCCGGGTGGCAGCCGGCGCCGTTGACGTGTGTCAGGGCGAAGCCCCGTACCCGGGTGGTGTCGTAGTGGTAGCCGTTGGCCGCGCCGGTGTCGGTCTGGTCTCCGGGGGTCGTCGTGGGACTCCACGAGACCATGCCGAAGGGGCGCACCGCGCCGGGGTAGGTGTTGCCGCCGCCGGCCGTGCCGATGAACGGGTCCACGTACCCCACGGGGTCGTCGACCAGGTCGGGGACGGTGTCGGCGGTGGCTGTGGGGGAGGCCAGGGTGGCGATCGTCAGGGGAACGAGCAGCGCGGCGATCCGGCCGCGGCGAGCACGTGGGGAACGAGCGGGGAGGGGCATGCGGGTGTCCTCGGCGGGGAGATGGGGCCCGGGCAGTGTCCCCCACCGCCTCGCGCCGTGCCCAGACCCCCAAGGCCCGTCAGGGCGCGATTTCCTCCGTGCTTCGCCGGCCGGTCACCCCGTGGTGCGGATCCGGCCGCGTTCCGGTCTCGGTCGTCGGTGCCCGAACACCCGCGGGAACCGCCCCTGCCGGGCGGTGACGGTCCACGAGGGGGTCGGGGCGCCGGCCCCGAGGAAGGCGGCTAGGTGTACTGACCTGAAAGGTTAGGTACGCGGGAGGCGGGAGGGCCGCTGATCGCGGTGTGGAACCGGTGGTGATTGTAGTGGTGCAACCACCCGA
>NZ_QOCZ01000431.1 GCF_018207095.1 Nocardiopsis sp. MG754419
GGGGGAGTCCGGTTCGGGCAAGAGCACGCTCTCACGCATGGTCATGCGGCTGCTGGAGCCGACCGAGGGCACCGTGGAGTTCGAGGGACGCGACATCACCCGCCTGACCGAACGGCGCATGCGGCCGTTGCGCCGACAGGTCCAGATGGTGTTCCAGAACCCCTACTCCTCGCTCAACCCGCGTCTGACCATCGGGGAGAGCATCGGTACCGCGCTGCGGGTACAGGGCGAGCGCGACGGCAAGAAGATCCGGTCCGAGGTGCAGGAACTGCTGGAGCGCGTGGGCCTGGAGCCCAACCACTACAGCCGTTTTCCGCATGCC
>NZ_QOCZ01000432.1 GCF_018207095.1 Nocardiopsis sp. MG754419
GGCATGCGGAAAACGGCTGTAGTGGTTGGGCTCCAGGCCCACGCGCTCCAGCAGTTCCTGCACCTCGGACCGGATCTTCTTGCCGTCGCGCTCGCCCTGCACCCGCAGCGCGGTACCGATGCTCTCCCCGATGGTCAGACGCGGGTTGAGCGAGGAATAGGGGTTCTGGAACACCATCTGCACGTCGCGACGGAGCGGTCGCAGGTCGCGCTCGCGCATGTGCGTGATGTCGCGTCCCTCGAACTCCACGGTGCCCTCGGTCGGCTCCAGCAGCCGCATGACCATGCGTGAGAGCGTGCTCTTGCCCGAACCGGACTCCCCC
>NZ_QOCZ01000433.1 GCF_018207095.1 Nocardiopsis sp. MG754419
TCTCCCAGTACTGGGTGTCCCGCGTGGACGCCGCGGGATCGCCGAAGGTCGCGCTGATGCTGCGGCCGTGGGTATCGGCGGCGGACGGGGCACCGATGAGGTCGAGAACGGTGGGCATCACGTCGATGGCGTGCACGAACTGCCGGCGGACCTCGCCGTGTGCGGCGATCCCCCTGGGCCAGGAAACGACCAGCGGCGAGCGCACGCCTCCGAGGTCGACGTACTGCTTGTACCGGCGGAACGGGGTGTTGCCGGCCATCGCCCATCCCTCGGGGTAGTGGGCCGGGCCGTCCCGGCCACCGATCCGGTCCAGGAGGGGAA
>NZ_QOCZ01000434.1 GCF_018207095.1 Nocardiopsis sp. MG754419
CCGCGGTACCGGGCTGTCGGGTGAAGGTGCGTTTCAACGGTCGCCTGCTCGCCGGCTTCCTGGCCGAGCGGGTGGAGAGTTCGGAGTTCGCGGGGCGGCTGGCCTACCTGGAGACGGTGGTCTCGCCCGAGCCGGTGCTCACCCCCGAGATCCTGGGGCTGTCCCGGGCCGTGGCCGACCGGTACGCGGGCACCCTGAGCGATGTGCTGCGCCTAGCGGTGCCGCCCCGCGAACTCCGAACTCTCCACCCGCTCGGCCAGGAAGCCGGCGAGCAGGCGACCGTTGAAACGCACCTTCACCCGACAGCCCGGTACCGCGG
>NZ_QOCZ01000435.1 GCF_018207095.1 Nocardiopsis sp. MG754419
GCGCTGTTCCTGGCGGTCATCCTCGGTCTGGTCGTGTACCTGGGCGTGACCCGCAAGGACGTCAGCAACGTCAGCGAAAGGGACGTCGCCGGACCGGGGCGGGCCGCCCGGCATGCGGCCCGACCTGCCCGCTGACCTGCCCGCTGACCCACCGGCCGGCCCACCGGCCGGCCCGCGTTCAGGATGCGGTCAGGCTCTCTGTGTCACGGTCGATGGCATCGGCCGCCGTCAGTGGTCGGCTCATTTTCACAGGGCGTTCGTCGCGATTCCGGGGGCGAGCGCCCTGTTGTACGACCGGACGACCGGACAGGAGAAGTT
>NZ_QOCZ01000436.1 GCF_018207095.1 Nocardiopsis sp. MG754419
TCGTCGCGACGGTCCCGGTCACCCCGGAAACCACCACGGTCGCGGTCATCCCGACGCTCGTGCGAACGACCACCACGGTCATCACGACGCTCGAAGGAACGACCACCACGGTCGTGGGACCGCGCGCCACGGTCGTCCCGACGGTCATAGGAACGACCACCACGGTCGTCACGGCTCTGCGGACGGCCGCCACGCTCGTCACGGCCCTGCGGACGGCGATCGTCGCGACGGTCCCGGTCACCCCGGAAACCACCACGGTCGCGGTCATCCCGACGCTCGTGCGAACGACCACCACGGTCATCACGACGCTCGAAGGAA
>NZ_QOCZ01000437.1 GCF_018207095.1 Nocardiopsis sp. MG754419
GCGCGGGCCGGAGAAGAGACCCCCGGACAACACCCGCAGATCGATATCGATACGGTCCGCGTTGTCGTCAGCGAACTGCCGCAGCGCCGGGCCCAAGCCGTAGCACCAGCCGCAGTAGGCGTCGAACGCGTACGTCAGACGGATACGGTCTGTCCGACGGATACGGTCTGTCATTCGGGGCCTCCTGTAATTGGTAGAAGTCAGTCATCGATATCGGCCGGGAGCTGCGACGTCCTTGCCGCCGCATATGCTCTCGGCTGACTTCAAACGTAGGAGCCGCGAAAGGTTCCGCCCAGGTACGGTGAGGTCTCGTCGTGG
>NZ_QOCZ01000438.1 GCF_018207095.1 Nocardiopsis sp. MG754419
GGAGGTAGGGGCCGTCGATCGCCTGGAGGTTGTTGGCGCGGGCGGCCATCAGGATCTTCATCAGGATGTAGTGGTAGGCGTCCGCCGGGTAGCCGGGCGGCTGCTCGCCCACGACCAGCGACTTCATGTTGATCGACGCCATGAAGTCGGCCGGGCCGAAGATGATCGTCTCGACGCGCGGCGAGGCCTGGGCGATCTCATTGACGTTGTTCAGGCCCTGGGCGTTCTCGATCTGCGCCTCGATGCCGATCCGCCCGACCTCGAAACCCATCGTCTTCTCGATCTGGGTGAGCAGCAGGTCCAGGGCGACGACC
>NZ_QOCZ01000439.1 GCF_018207095.1 Nocardiopsis sp. MG754419
CCCCAGGGCGTCGACAAGTGGCTCACGGCCCTCGCCGGCCACGACCGGGTCACCGTGCGCGAACAGATCCGCACCGCACTTCCCGTCGTCATCAGAACCTGGCTGGACGAGGCCGAGATCCTCGGAGCGATCTGCCGTGTGCTGCCGCATGTCCCCCGGTGTCTGGTCAAGCGCCGGGACGTGGCCATCCTGAGCTATGTGCAGGGCGTGCCGCTGTCCAGCATCTGCCGCAACGGCAAGCCGGTCGACTCACATCTGATCTCCGCCCTGGCCGGTCTGCTGGCGGACATGACGCAGGTGCGCAGGAAGGATC
>NZ_QOCZ01000440.1 GCF_018207095.1 Nocardiopsis sp. MG754419
TCCGGTTGTCCTGGTCCCTTGGTCCGGTTGTCCTGGTCCCTTGGTCCTGATGGTGGTGCGGCCGATCGCCGGGAGAGCGACGGTGGATTCGTACGGCCGCTCGGGTTCTCCGGCCGATGAGTTCCGGAGGTCCGGGCGGTCTCCCCTTCTACTGTCCCGTGAACCGGGCCCCGTACGCGGAAGGACCCCATGACATGAGCGCACAGACGTCCGGCCTCGCCATCGAGACCGCGGGTCTGGTGAAGACGTTCGGCGAGACCCGAGCCGTGGACGGCGTCGACCTCTCCGTGCCGGCCGGCACGGTGTACGGCG
>NZ_QOCZ01000045.1 GCF_018207095.1 Nocardiopsis sp. MG754419
GCGCCACGGTCGGCGGAGCGGGGGGTGCCACCGGGCGGGGTGGTGGCACCGGGAACCGACCGCTCGTGAGCGCGTGCAGTTGTTCGGCGTGGGTGCCGCGGCCCTCGTGCAGGACCCTCGGCAGCAGGTCGCCGAAGGCGTTGACCTCGCAGACCGTGAACCTGCGCCATCCCGGGGAGACCAGGAGGTCCACCCCGGCGTGCAGGGTCGAGCCGAAGACCCCGGCCGCCGCCTCCGCGGTGTCCAGGGCCTCCCGCCAGGCGCGCGGCCCCATGCTCGCCCGCAGCGCGTCCACGTCGCCGCGGGCGTTGCCCAGGTGCAGGTTGGTCAGGGGGGAACGTGAGGAGCGCACCACCACGTGCGTGGCCCGACCGGCGACCACCAGCACCCGCAGGTCCACCACACGGCCGTCCAAGCCCGCTTTGGGCAGCCACCGTTCCACGTGCAGACCGTCCGGGGCCAAGGCGTCCACGACCGCCGCCACCTCCGCGTCGGTCGTGTACGTGCGCAGCCGGAGAGCGTTGTACAACGCCACCGCACCGTCCCGACCACGGGTGAGTTCGGCGGAGGTCACCGCCTTGACCCGGCCCCCCGAACCGGTGGCCAGGGCGATCACCCCGGAGGCCGAGGAACCGTGCGCGGGCTTGACGAACACGCGGGGCATCCGCTGCTCGGCCATGCGTTCCCGCAGGGAGGCGTGGTCGGTGACCGGCCCCGAGAGCGCCGGCGCCACCGGCACCCCGGCCGCGGCCAGACGCGCGTGGCACCGCCGTTTGTCGCACATGTCGACCAGGTCGGCCGGGTCCTGCACGAGATGGGCCCCGGGTGTGGCGGCCACCATCCCGGCCAGGCGGTGCAGCGCGCGGACGAACCCACGGTGCTGGTCGGCGGTGCCCTCGGCCCGGTACAGGTCCGGGTCGCGCGTCCACCCCCGCAGCAGGCGGGCCGTAGCGACGTCCTCGCCGGGGGAGTCCACTCTGACCAGGGCCCCCACGGGCAACGTCGGCGTGGTCGACGGATCGGCCAACACGTGCCAGGGCAGCACCACCGGAGCCGGCCACCCGGCCTCGCGGGCGGCGTCCTCCAACAGGGCGCGGCGCCGGTTTCCGGGAACGCAGACCACGACCAGGGGTCGACCGGTCACGGCGGTGCTCACTCGGTGACGGAGGGGTAGTGGACGTCGTCCCCGTCCCCGTAGTGCTCGGGCTCTCGCCGGTCGGCGAGGTCCACGACGACACCCGTGCCGGCGAAGGCGTCCCGCACCCGCGCGCTCTGCTCCTCCGACAGGTAGTGGTGGTGCAGGTCGAGGCTCTTCAGGTGGGACAGGGCGGGGACCGAGGCCAGCAGGTGGTCGACGTCCCGGCCGCGCAACGTCCCCATGGACAGGTCCACGGAGGTGAGGCGTTCGAGCAGGGGCGACGCGACCAGGGCGCGCAGCCACAGTCCGGTGTCCTGTGCGTTGCGCAGACCCAGATGCCGCAGGTGGGGGACGGTCGTGCCGGTCAGCAACGGCTCCAGGTCCGCGGGGGCGGCGTCACCGCCGTAGTGATCCACCCCCAGCCACAGCTCCAGGCTCTCCAGGGCGGGGAGCCCCGAGGAGGCGACCTCGCGCACGACGCGTCCGGGCAGTCCGCCGCTCTGCAGGGTGAGGGAGCGCAGTTCCGCGTGCTCGGGTACGCGCAGGGCCAGGATGCTCGCGCCCTGGTAGGTCTCGCCGACCCCACGCACGGTCAGTTCCCTCAGACGCGGATAGGCGGCCAGGAGGGGCGCCAGATCCGTCTGCTGGATCCAGGAGATCTCGTTCTCCTCGACCGTGATGTCGCCGAAGAACAGCGAACGCAGCCCCGGGAAGGCGGCGGCGTGCTCGACCAGGGCGTCCCGCACGACGGTGGAGGGGACGTCACTGCCGTCGTGCAGCCCCCAGTCACCGATCACCAGCGCGGTGACCCGTGCCGTGTCCACCTCGGCGACGAAACGGCGCAGGTACGGGGCGAAGTCCTCGGCCCCCGGCTCCAGCCGCAGGGCCCACGCCACCGCACCGGGGTCGGTGATGGCCCGCTCCATACGCTCCCGGTGCGGTGTGGAGGTCGGGGCCTCCTCGCCCGCGCGCCGGGCGTGCCACGTGGCCCTCTGGAGACGGTGCTCCTCGGCCCCCGCCGAGAGGAAGTCCACCACGGGCAGCCCCGCGTACTCGGTCAGGTGTTCGCTGATCATGCGTGCGTCCTTCGGGGAGGCGAGGGGTGTGTGCGACATGTCTAGCACCGCGTGGGGACACTCGTGGAGGCCGCCGGCCCCTCGACACCATCGCGACGCGGGATCGGTGTCGCCCGACGTGGCGGCGTGGCCCACCGCTCCGTGGGACCGGGGCGGGCGGCCCGACCGTGTCCCGGCGCCGCGGCCCCGCGGAGCCGGGCCGTACGCGCCCGCCGGGACGTCGGTGGACGGTGCGTTCCGCCGTGGCCTCCTTGACTCCGGGACCACTCAAAGGCTCAGACTGGACTCGGACGTCAGGGGGCCGACATGGACGAACGGACCCGGCGCGTGCGGGCCGAATGGGACCGCCTCGCCGGCACCTACGACCGGGGGGAACGGCTCCAGCGCCTGCTCCTCGGAGGCTCCCGGGAGCGACTGTGCGCGCGGGCCCGGGGACGGGTACTGGAGGTGGCCGTCGGCAGCGGACACGATCTTGCCTACTACCCCGACGGGGTGCAGCTGACCGGGGTCGACCTGAGCCCGGTGATGCTCGCCCGCGCCCGGGAGCGGGCCCGTCGACGGGGACTCCGGGTCCGCCTGGTGGAGGGGGACGCCCAGGACCTGCGGTTCGCCGACGCCTCCTTCGACACGGTGGTCTGCGCACTGTCGCTCTGCGTCATCCCCGACCAGCGTCGGGCACTGGAGCAGATGTGGCGGGTCCTGCGCCCCGGCGGTCTGCTCCTGTTGGTCGACCACATCGAGTACGCCCGATGGCCCGGGCGGCGACGCGAGGCGCGGAAGGAGCACCCCCGACATCTACCCAGGTCGGTCGCCCGCGACGTGGGGTTCACGGTCGTCGAGCACGGACGGACCGGGCTCGGTCTGATCGAGTACGTGGTGGCCACCCGGGGGAGGTGAAGCGCGACCGTCACGGCGCTGCGGCGGGACAACTCCGGGGACCGGTGTGAAAGTGAGCTCATGGCCACACACAGTGAACTGAGGGATTTCTGGGAGCACCGCCTCGAAGGCGACTGGACCGAGAGCGGCGTCGGCTACCGCGCCCTCGGCCGACCCTTCAACACCTGGATGTACAGGGTGCGGGAAGAGGTGTTCCTCCGCGAGGTCGGCCGACTCGACCTCGGCGGCGCGCGCGTACTCGACGCCGGCAGCGGCACCGGCTTCTACGTGGATCTGTGGGACCGGCTCGGCGCCGGTCGGATCACCGGCTGTGACATGACCGACGCCGCGGTGGAGCGTCTGCGCGGACGTTTCCCTCAGCACCGCTTCGTCCGTCAGGACGTCTCCGAGCTGGACGGTTTCGAGGACGCGAGCGTCGACGCCGCCTCCTGCATGGACGTGCTCTTCCACATCACCGACGACGACCGCTACGCGGCGGCCTTCCACAACCTCGGTCGGGTGGTGCGCCCCGGGGGCACCCTCGTCCTCTCCGAGAACTGTCTGCAACGGCCCGAACAACGCGGCGAACACCAGGTCAACCGCACCCTGGAGACCATCACCTCGCTCGCCGACAAGGCCGGGTTCGACATCGTGCGGCGGGTGCCCATGCTCGTGTTGATGAACGCCCAGGTCGACGCCTCCCTGCCCTGGCGCAAGGTCTGGGGCGCGTTCCTGCGCGCCGTGACCGTCACCGCTCCCACCGGGTGGGCGGCCGGCGCCCTGCTCTACCGGGTGGACCGGCGGCTGGTCCGGGGCCGCCGCGAGAGCCCCACGACGGAACTGCTGGTGCTCCGCCGGCGCGAACGGGCCTGACCGGCTTCTGCCAGGGCGGTTCGTGGCGGGCGTCGCGCGGTGGAGGGGGATACGGTTGGACCACGACCCGTGCCGCGCCGGGCCCGAGGGGAGGCCCACGGCAGACGGCCCGTTCCGGGAGGCGACCGCATGCTGAGACGCACCACCGTCATGACCTGGGTCCGACGAGGACTCCTGGGTCTGTTCGCGACCCAGGTCGCCGTGGTCGCGGCCCTCATCGGGGTCGACCAGTGGCGGAAGAGGGTCCGGCCCCACCGGGCGAACTTCCCCCGCAGCGAGCCCGCGTCGCTGCCGGTGGGCGACAACACCGCCACCGTCTACACCTACGGTGCCGACCTGTTCGAGGACATGCTCGCGGCCATCCGCGGGGCCCGACGGCGCATCCTCTTCGAGTCCTACATCGTCAAGTCCGACGCCGTGGGCCGGGAGTTCAAGGCCGCCCTGATCGAGGCGGCCGAGCGCGGCGTCGAGGTGTACGTCATCTACGACGGCTTCGCCAACCTGGTGGTGCCCCGCCGCTTCTTCGACTTCCCGCCCTCGGTGCGGGTTCTGCGCTACCCCGCGTTCCGCCCCGGGGTCCTGCTGCTCAACGTCCGCAAGTCCGGTCGCGACCACCGCAAGATCCTCACCGTGGACGGTGAGGTCGGCTTCGTGGGCGGTTTCAACGTCGGCGCCACCTACGCCATCGAGTGGCGTGACACCCACCTCAGGGTGGCCGGTCCGGCCGTGTGGGAGCTGGAGAACGCGTTCGTCGACTTCTGGAACGCGAACAAGGCCGCGCACGAACCCGAACTCGACGGACTCGGCGAGGCCGAGTGGGACTCGCGCATCCGGGTCCATCGCAACGTGCCCGAGTTGCTCATCTATCCGATCCGGGCGATGTTCCTGGAGGCCGTCGACCGCGCCAAGGACAAGGTGATCTTCACCCAGGCGTACTTCATCCCCGATCGGGAGCTGGCCAACGTGCTCGTCGAGGCGGCCGGTCGCGGGGTGGACGTCAACATCCTGGTCCCGGAGAACTCCAACCACGTCGTCGCCGACTGGATGGCCCGGGGCCGCTACTCCGAGCTGCTGCGCGGCGGGGTGCGGCTGTGGTTGTACCAAGACGCGATGGTGCACGCCAAGACCGCCACCATCGACGGCCGGTGGAGCACGATCGGTACCGCCAACGTGGACCGACTCAGCCTCACCGGCAACTACGAGATCAACGTGGAGCTCTTCGACGAGGGTGTGGCCAAGCACCTGGAGCGGGTCTTCGAGACCGATCTCACCAACGCCCGCGAACTCACCGAGGAGGCGTGGCGCGACCGCCCCTTCATGGCCAAGTTCAGCGAGATCGTCCTGGCCCCCTGGCGGAACTTCCTCTGACCCCGCGGCGGTAGGGCGCCGGTCGTGCGCCACCGTCGAAGCGCCCGTGTGCGCGCTCGTCGTGCCCCCATGTCCGGGCGGTCGTCCCCTGTGGTCACCCGCCGAGTCCCGCGTGCGCCGCACTGTCGCCCCCGCCGGGCGGCGCCGCGAACGGAGACGGGGCCGCCGTCGCCGGGTCAGGGGCGACGGAGCCCCACCCGATTCCCCACCGGGTCCTTCGTGTACGGGTGACCGCCGCGTGGAGCGGGGCGCCCTCGCCGAGGTCAGGGGCGGAAGCACCCGGTACCCTCGCCGGCGGTGTCACCCGGACGGCCTACGTGGGGAACGGCCTGCCTCCCCGCTCGTCCCCGGGGGCGAACCGAGGGAACGTGCGGGGAAAGAGCGTGTCCGGCTGCGTCCGGCGGGGGCGTGGCCCGCCCCAGTGCTGGGGGCCGGGCTGGGGGTCCCTGGTGAGCGCCGCCGCGATCGCCGAGGGCGAGCCTCCCCGGTGCCGCCCTCGCGCCCGGTCGTCCTCCTCCTCGATGTCGCGTTCGGTCGCCTCGTCTCCGTTCGCCATCCGGTCACCCCCGTTCGACCCAGGTCCTGCACGTTCGGCCTGGTCGGCCGGGTTCCATGATCATGGTCGAAGCGTCCGGAACACCGTCCCGACACGAGGGGAGCGCCAACTCGCCGGTCGATTCGCTCCCGGACGCGCCGGCCGGTCGGGCACGGGGTCGCGTCGCCGTGAGTGGGGCCCGAGGCCCCGGCGGCGTGGTGGCGGGGCCGGGTCCCCGGTCGGTGGGGGCGCTCGCGGGGATCCGTGGGGACGTCGGCGGGGCGTCGGTACGTCCGGCGCAGAGGGGGAGAGCGGCCACGGCGACACCCCGAGCGAGGAGGTGTTCGGGCACTTGTGGTGACTTGGTCAGGAATAGACTGAATCCTGGAACGGCAAAACGGCGTGCACGCCACCCTTGGTCCACGGGTGACGCCCACGCCGTTCACTGCGGCCCCGGCAGGATTCGAACCTGCGGCACCCGCTTTAGGAGAGCGGTGCTCTATCCCCTGAGCTACGGAGCCATGGCGGTCGCCAGGGACGGATGTTACTCCGCCGCGGGGCCAAGCCTAACCCAGGATGGGCGTGCATGGGATGCCGATTGGTGTTCCCACGGTGCCGTGGGGGCACGCTGTGTGCGCGGCAGAGTACGCTGACCTACGATCGGTTGTCCTGGTGGCGGTGTGATGTTGTTCATGTCGCGTGTCGCGATGATGGCGATTTGAGCGCTACGGTCACTGTGGGTCGATGGGCGTGACGGCCATCGGTACCCGATGACCAGGGCTTCCATGAAGGGTCGAGCGGAGCGCTCCGAACGGGAGCGGCTCGGTACCCGCGGCCGTGACCGCCGGGCGGAACGGTCCAGTGTGTCCGCATGTGGACTTGTAGTACGTTGCCATGCGGCCACGAGTCGATGTTCGAGGAAAAGCAGCCGGAGGATCATTCGTGCCGTTCACTTCTGATTCGGCGCGGCGCACGTCCCGCGTGCCGGGTAGCGGGGTGCTGTCCGCCCTGAGCCCGATGCATCGGGTCCGGATGACGCAGGCGCTGACGCTCATCCTGGTCACCGCCCTGCTCGTCGTCCCGCTGCCGCCCACCGTCGTGGCGCCGGCCTCCGCCGAGGCCAGCCTGGAGGACCTCCGGGAGAACGCGGAGAACGCCTCCCAGGAGTTGGAGGAGGCCACCGACGAGTTCGTCGAGCGTCAGGAGGCCCTGGAGTCCGCCCAGGAGGACCTGGTCGGTACGCTCCACGATCTCCAGCAGATCGAGGTCGACCTCGGTGAGATGCGCGAACCGCTCGCCCGGTTGGCCAGCACCATGTACCAGCAGCCCGAGGCCGGGGTGCTCGGCATCCTCGCCGCGGGCGACCTCGACGACGACCTCCAGACGCAGTCCTACGCGGCCAAGCTGTCCGAGGACAACCAGGCGCTCATCCAGGACGCCACGGACATGCGCGAGGAGCAGGTGGGGCTGGCGGGCGAGGCCCAGGAACTGCAGACCTTCACGCAGCTCGAACAGGCGGAGCTCTCCGCCCGGGTCGACGATCTGCGCGCCCAGTCCGAGGAGAGCACCAACGCGCTCACCGACGAGTTGGAGTCGCGCGGACTGGACCCCGACACCTTCATGGCCGCCGCCGACTGCGACGCCTCGGCCGCGTCCAAGGCCGACGGCTACCCCAACGGACTGCTGCCCAAGGACTCGCTCTGCGAGTTGTACGACGGGCACTTCCTGAGAGCGGACGCCGCCAAGGCCTTCCTCGAACTCAACATGGAGCACGTCGAGGAGTTCGGCGAGAACATCTGCATCACCAGCTCCTACCGTGACCTGCCGAACCAGCATCGCGTCTACGGCGAGGTGGCGCCCGGTTTCGCCGCGGTCCCGGGGACGAGTAACCACGGTCTAGGGCAGGCGATCGACCTCGGCTGCGGCATCCAGAACTTCCGTTCCGAGAAATGGAACTGGATGGAGACCAACGGGGCCCGGTACGACTGGATCCACCCGGCGTGGGCCAAGTCCAGCCCGTTCGAACCCTGGCACTGGGAGTACGAGGGCTGACCCTCGTGTCGAACCCGGAGGGCGGCCCCGCGGGGCCGCCCTCGCGCGTGCGGGGACCGGTCAGGCGATGGTCTCCGGGGTGACCTCACTGGTGCAGTTCGGGCACTTGCTGGCCTTCTTGTTGATGTCGCTGAAGCAGTGCGGGCACTCGCGGGTGGTGGCTTCCTCCGCCTTGATGAACTTCTCCATGAGCTTGCTCAGCGGCAGCACCACGCAGAAGTAGAGGATCGCCGCCGTCATCAGGAACGAGATCAGCGCGTCGACGAAGGACCCGTAGAGGAACCGACTGCCGTTGATCTCGAAGTAGAGGTCTCCGAAGGTGGGCACACCCCCGAAGATGCCGAGCAGCGGGGTGATGAACCCCTCGGTGAACGCGGTGATCAGACCGGCGAAGACAGAGCCGATGACGACCGCGACCGCCAACTGCACCAGGTTGCCCTGGAGCAGGAACTTCTTGAAGCCTTCCATGAGGTGCCCTACGTGTTCGGTGGTGTTCGAGAGACGTCCGGGATGGGCGCCTCGGACAGCTTTCACCACCTCAAGTCATCGGTCAACCGCGGATGGTGACAGACAGTCGTGAACCGGTCGCGTGTCCGGCCAGGACCCGTGCCTGCTCCGCGGTGGCGGCGATGAGGATCAACGCGCCGCCCTCGCCGGTGACGCCGTCCTCCGCCGGAACCGCGAGCACCGGGCGGTCGTCGACCACGTCGACCGCGGGCCCCGCACGGGTGGGCGGGCCTCCCAGGTCGTCGGTGGCCCGGGCGGCCAACACGTCCACCCTGCTGCCGGGGGAGAGCAGCGCGACCGCCCCGGGGTCGGACACCCGCACCGGAACCGCCACCATGTCGGGGCCGTAGGGCGCGGCCGGTGGCGTGCCCAGGCGCGCGTCCGTGAGCACCTCGCCGGCGCGTACGGGGGCGTTCGGAACCAGCCCGGTGGGCGGGTCGTCCGGTGTGAGGACGCCCTCGGGGAGCAGTCGGTCCGGAAGGGTGCGGCCGGTGATGTCGGACTCGCCCAGGGGACCCGAGGCGTCCAGGTCCCGGGCGGCGACCCACACCTGTGTGGTGGGTTCGGGCGGCGGCCGTAGGACCAGCACGGCGCCGATCGCGGCGAGGGCGGTGAGGACGGCGGCCACGGGTCGCCGGTACCGGTCCAGCAGGCGCAGGAGACCGCGACGGTGGCGGTAGGGGGCGTCGGTCATGCGTTCAACGCTAGGCCGCCGTGCCGGGCTCCGGCGGGTTGTCCACAGGGTGGATTCTCACCGGGTGCCGGGTGCCGGGTGCCGGGTGCCGGGTGCCGGGTGCCGGGTGCCGGGGCGCGGAACGGAGCGGGGCCGCACGCGCGAAAGCGCCGCCGGAGAGTCCCGGCGGCGCGGCCACGGTCAACGGAAAAGAGGTGGCTCAGCTCGTGCTGCTGCTCGCGGTGGTGGTGGTACTGCTGCTGTTGCCGGTGGTGCCGCCGGTGCTCTTACCGCCCTTGGCGGCGTCGCTCCCGGAGGAGGCGCTCGCGGCGGCGGAGTCACCGGACTTGGCGGAGTCGGAGGACTTGCCGTCCTTGCCCTCGGAGGAGTTCGAACCGCTCAGCGTCGAACTGTTGGAGGTGTTCGAGCTGCTGTCGGTGCGGTAGAAACCGGAGCCCTTGAAGACGATCCCCACGGCCGAGTACACCTTGCGCAGGCGTCCCTCGCACTCGGGGCAGACCGTCAGCGAGTCGTCGCTGAAGCTCTGCACGACCTCCATCTGCGCTTCGCACTCGGTGCACGCGTACTGATACGTAGGCACTGTTCCGGGTCCTCCTTGCTGGCACTCTCGCCCGTTGACTGCTGAATAGTACGCGTTCACCGGCCACGATCGCGACCGCGCCTCGTCCGAGGCGGTCAGCGGGAGGCGGGGCGCCGTCGCGCGCACCCCCGTGACGACACGACCGCATGCGACAACGCCGCGGCCCGACCGCTTAATCCCGGGCGCGTCTTCGGCGCCGGGCCCGGCCGCGCTCAGCCCGTGGTGGGCCACACCCGGTCGTTCGGGGCGAACACGTGCAGCCCGGCGCCCGGGGTCACCACACCGTCCACCGGCCGATCGTGCGGCTCGGTGGGCACCGCACGGACGAACTCGTCGTCGTGGACGACGGCGATGGCCGGGGTGTGCGGGCCCTTGTGGGCCAGGGCCCGGTCGTAGCACCCGGCGCCGCGCCCCAGACGCATGCCGTGCGCGTCGACCGCCAGTGCCGGGCAGATCACCGCGTCCGCGTGGCCGAGGACCTCCGCCCCGTGGCGGTGTCCGGTCGGTTCCACCAGGCCGTGCCCGGCCGGGGCGAGGGAGTCGGGCCCGTCGAAGGAGGCCCAGTCCAGGGTGCCGTCCGGGAGGAAGATCGGCAGCAGGACGTACGTGCCCCGCTTCCACAGCGCGTGCACCAACCTGCGGGTGTCGGGTTCGCCCCCGACCGAGTAGTAGCAGGCCACGGTGCCGCCCATGGCCAACCAGGACAGGTCCATCAGGGTGTCGCGGACCGCCGCACCCACACGGTCGCGCTCCTCCGCCGGCCGCGACCGCCGCTCGGCGAGGACACGCTCGCGCAGCGCGCGTTTGTCGACCCGGTCCGGGCCGTTCGGATCACCCATGCGCCCCAGTGTGGCACCGGACGACGCCCGCTCGACCGCGTCCGTCCCGCAACCCGGGTGAACTCCGGGTGGCGAACGCGGCGCCGTCACCCGAAAGCACGGGGACTTCTCGTCGCCACGCTCCCCGACCGAGCACGAGAACGGCCCGCTCTGCCCTAAAGTGCCTGTCCATGAGCGCCGACACCGACCAGACGCGTCCCCTGACCTCCTCCCCCGTGACCAAGGCGGTCATTCCGGCGGCGGGTCTGGGCACCCGCTTCCTGCCCGCCACCAAGGCCACGCCCAAGGAGATGCTGCCGATCGTGGACAAACCCGCGATCCAGTACGTCGTGGAGGAGGCGGTGGCGTCGGGGCTCCACGACGTCCTCATGATCACCGGACGCAGCAAGCGCTCCATCGAGGACCACTTCGACCGTGCCTACGAACTGGAGGAGGCCCTGGAGGCCAAGGGCGACGTGGACCGGCTCCTTTCGGTGCGCGAGTCCAGCGACCTCGCCCAGGTCCACTACGTCCGCCAGGGAGAACCGCGCGGGCTGGGACACGCGGTGCTGTGCGCGGAGGCGCACGTCGGCGACAACCCCTTCGCCGTCCTCCTCGGCGACGACCTCATCGAGACGGCCGATCTCCTGCGTCGCATGATCGAGGTGCGGCGCGAGCACGGCGGGAGCGTCGTGGCGCTCATGGAGGTCGAGCCCGAGCAGGTCTCCCTCTACGGTTGCGCCGCGGTGGAACCCACGGGGGAGGACGACGTGGTCACCGTCACCGACCTCGTGGAGAAGCCCATCAAGGAGGAGGCTCCGAGCCGCTGGGCGGTCATCGGCCGTTACGTGTGCGACCCCGCCGTCTTCGGTGTGCTGCACCGCACCCCGCCCGGCCGCGGCGCCGAGATCCAGCTGACGGACGCCCTGCTCGAACTGGCCCGGACCGCCCCCGAGGAGGGCGGCGGCGTGCGCGGCGTCCTGCTGCGGGGGCAGCGCTACGACACCGGCAACAAAGCCGAGTACATCCGCACCGTGGTGGAGTTCGCGTGCCGCAGGCCGGACCTGGCCGAGGAACTCCTGCCCTGGCTCCGTGAGTTCGTCGACCGTCAGGACGGCGCCGCCCGGGGCTGACCGGCCCCGCTCCGGGCGCGTCGCCCACGTCAGTGGTCACAATGGGAGTGGGAGCGGCCCGTGGGAGAGGGACGTTCCCCGCGCGCACCACGACCCGGAGGGACCCCATGAAGAGCGTCGAACAGCACGTCTCCGATCTGCTGGCACTGGTCTCGGTGCCCGAGGCGACGGAGCTCGACCTGCTCCGGGCCCACGGGACGGTGTTGGCCGGGCCCGTGGTCTCCGAGGTGTCCCTGCCCGGCTTCGACAACTCCGCGATGGACGGCTACGCGGTCCACGCCGCCGACCTGACGCAGGCCTCGCCGGCCGCTCCGGTCCGGCTCCCGGTGGTGGCCGACATCCCGGCGGGCGACCCCTCCCCGACCGCGATCCGCCCCGGCATGTGCGCCCGCATCATGACCGGCGCGCCCATGCCCACGGGCGCCGACGCCGTCGTCCCGGTCGAGTGGACCGATGGCGGGAGCGTGCAGGTGCGCGTCGAGCGCCCCGCCGCCCCCGGCGGGTTCGTGCGTCGGCGCGGCGAGGACGTGGAGGAGGGGGTGACGGTGCTGCGGGCCGGCACCCTCATCGGCGCCGGCGAGATGGGGGTCCTGGCGGCGGTCGGGCGCCGTACCGTGCCGGCCCGGCCCCTGCCCCGGGTCGTGGTCCTGTCCACCGGCGAGGAACTGGTCGAACCCGGACGTCCGCTCGGCCCCGGCCAGATCTACGAGTCCAACAGCTACATGATCGCGGCCGCCGCCAAGGAGGCCGGGTGCGAGGTGCACCGCCACGGGTTCGTCGGCGACGACCCGGCCGGGGTCCAGGACGCCCTGGAGGGGCTCCTGCTCCGCGCCGACATCGTCGTCACCACCGGCGGCGTGAGCATGGGTGTCTACGACGTGGTCAAGGAGGTGCTCACCAGGCAGGGCACCGTCGAGTTCACCTCGGTGGCGATGCAACCCGGTAAGCCGCAGGGCTACGGCACCATCGGCCCGGACAAGACCCCCATCATCACGCTGCCGGGCAACCCGGTGAGCGCCTTCGTCTCCTTCCAGATGTTCGTGCGGCCGGTGCTGCGCAAGCTGCGCGGACTCGACCCCGCACCCCTGCCCGGTGTACGGGCCCGTCTGTCCACCACCGTCACCTCCCCGCAGGGGCGCCGTTCGTACCTGCGCGCCGTGGTGGCGCCCGCGGAATCGGGCGCCGAGGTCGCGCACACCGTCGCTCCGGCGGTCCGACAGGGATCACACCAGTTGTCCGCGCTCGCCGACACCAACGGTCTCCTGGTCGTTCCGGAGCAGGTCACAGAGTTGCCGGCCGGATCGATCGCCGACGTCCTCGTCCTTCCCGGGCACTGATCCGGGGCGGACGCGGAGCCGTTGTCACCGCAGAGGAGTACGGTCGTCCGTGGGACGCGCCACCGCGCGCCCCACGCGGCCGGCGCAGCGGTGGCCGCGTGATCCCGCACGCGAAGACAACGGGTGACCCCGATGACCCAGAACCCGCAGCCGGAGGCCCACCCCTCCGGCCTGACCCACCTCGACGAGTCCGGCGCCGCGCGCATGGTCGACGTCTCCCGAAAGGACGTCGGCGCCCGTAGCGCCACGGCCACGGGCCGGGTGCTGCTCAACGCCGCGACCGTCGCCGCCCTGCGCGGCGGCGAGGTGCCCAAGGGCGACGCCCTCGCGGTGGCCCGCATCGCCGGCATCCAGGGGGCCAAGCGCACCCCCGACCTGGTGCCGCTGTGCCACCCCATCGCCGTGCACGGGGTCGACGTGGATCTGACGGTCGTCGACGACGGCGTCGACATCTCCGCCACGGTCCGGACCGCGGACCGGACGGGCGTCGAGATGGAGGCGCTCACCTCGGTGATGACCGCGGCGCTCGGGCTGGTCGACATGGTCAAGGCGATCGACCCCGAGGCCGAGGTCACCGCCGTCCGGGTCGAGGAGAAGCTGGGTGGAAAGAAGGGCCACTGGAGGCGTGGTGACTGAGCCGGAGGCGCACCCCGTCCACCGGGTCGCCGTGGTCACCGCCTCGAACCGGGCCGCGGCCGGTGTGTACCCGGACCGGTCCGGGCCGGTGATCGTGGAACGTCTGCGGGACTTGGGCTGCTCCGTGGTCGGCCCCTGGGTGGTGCCGGACGGCCCCCCGGTCGCCGAGGCCCTGCTCCGCGCCCACCGGGAGCGGGTCGACGCCGTGCTCACCACGGGCGGCACCGGACTCACGCCCCAGGACCGCACACCCGAGGAGACCCGCCCGCTGCTCGCCTTCGAGATCCCCGGGATCGCCGAGACGTTGCGCGCGGTGGGCCGGGAGAAGGGCGTGCCCACGGCGATCCTCTCCCGGGGCCTGGCCGGCGTGGTGGAGCGGGACGGGCATCGCATGATCGTCGTCAACCTCCCCGGCTCCCGAGGCGGTGTACGGGACGGGATGGACGTGCTGGCCGAGGTTCTGGGACACGCGGTCGACCAGATGCGCGGCGGCGATCACCCCCGTTCGGAATGAGACCGGAGAATGACCACAATCACATCGGGGGCATTCCGAAGGCTGGGAATTCCTTGACCTGGGGCCGGTTTTCGGGGCTGAAGTGAATGGAGTTTGGAATCATCCGATTCCAGTGTCGTGAGAGTGACGCGCGCCACCGCACACCGGCGGGGGTGGAATACTGGAAGGGTCACGGACAACGGGCGCACGGGCCCCCGGAGGTCCGTTGGCGTACCCGCGCCGGGTGGTGCACAGGGTCACGGAGGGACGACGTGAATCGCAGACAGAGGTGGCCGGCCACCCTCCAGGAGGGGCGGATCGTGCTTCGCCCGCTGCGCCTGCGCGACGCCCCCGCCCTGCGCGACACCCGTTCCCGCAACGCGGAGTGGCTCCGCCCCTGGGAGCCGACCTACCCGGAGATGCCGTTGCGCACCACCGGGCTGTCGCCCTACATCGCGATGATCCAGGCCATTCGTCGTGAGGCCCGCCAGGGTCTGTCCATGCCGTGGGCGGTCACCTACGACGACCGTTTCGTGGGCCAGCTCACCGTCGGCGCCATCGTGTGGGGTTCGGCCAGGTCGGCGCAGGTCGGCTACTGGATCGACAGTGCCTACGCGGGTCGGGGCATCACCCCGACCGCGGTCGCGTTGGCCGTCGACCACTCCTTCTTCCATGTCGGACTCCACCGGATCGAGGCCAATATCCGCCCCGAGAACCGTGCCAGCAGGAACGTGGTCGCCAAGCTCGGCTTCCGGGACGAGGGCGTGCGCCGCAGACAGCTGCACATCGACGGGGCCTGGCGGGATCACATCTGCTACGCGATCACCGCCGAGGAGGCTCCTCGGGGCGTGCTGCGCCGCTGGTATGACGGAGGGTCTTCCGGACCGCTCACGGAGGGTGGTTCCGGCCCTGGTTCCGCTTTGGGGCCACAGGACCCGAACGGTGGCGGGGAACCGCGAGATCCAGCGAGTCCGCGCTCTGAGCCGAACTGATCATGGCGGTCTCGTCGACGCCGGTAGCGCTTAAACCTGTTTTTAAGCACATTCATTCATTACTTTGCGTTGAATTGACACTGCTCTCCGCAGTCTCGATCTGACCTGGGGTTTCTCCCACGGAGGAGGATCGACCGAAACTGAAGGTCCACAATCTTGCGACACTCCGGTCAGAATGTGGCGCATTTATGGACACGGGGTCGTACCGTGCGGAACATAGACGCATTGACGATGCGGGCAACGCGTGGATTTGGCGCACGGGATTCGCTCCTGCTCCGACCGGAGTCAGGAACGATGCCGAGCCGGGAGACGTCTGTACTTCCGGGACTGCGTTCACGTACACGCGGCGCGGTGTCGACGAAGTGTCGATCAACGTTCAGTGGCCGTCATCGTGAGGAGGGGTGATGAGCAGCTCTCCTCTGTACCTCGCCATCGTGGTGGTCTGGCTCATCGTCCTGGTGCCGATGTTGCTGCGCAAGGACGCCGCGGAGCCGGTCCACGAGGACGCCCGGCGCGACGACGTCGAGCCGGACGCCCATGAGGATGTCGAGGAGGACGTCGAGGACGACGTCGAAGTACCTCAGGAAGAGGACGAGGACCCGGATCTCACCGAGACCCAGGTCATCATCCGCCCGGGGTTCCACGACGAGCACACGGACGAGGACGTCGAGGCCGAGGCACCGCGTCACGTCGAGCGCAGCACGAGGCCCTCGCCCGAACCGCGGGCCCGGGTCATCGCCCGTCGGCGACGACGCACCAGCGCGCTCACCCTGCTGAACATCGCCACCATCGTGGCCGTCGCCTTCGGCCTCGGCCCGTGGTGGGTGATCGCGCCGCCGATCGTGTTGCTCGCCGGACACCTCGCGCTCCTGCGGGAGGCGGCCAAGGCCGACGCGGAACGCCGTCGCGCGCACCTGGTGGCGCGTCGCCGAACGGTGCTCCGTGCCCGTCGGGCCCGCGACCGCTACGCCCGTGAGGTCGAACGTGAGGCCAAGGTGATCGCCCTGAAGGAGCGCCGGAGTCAGGTCTACGACCAGTACACCGACGCCCGCCTCAGGGCGGCCGGGGACTGACCGGGGTCCGAACGCCCGAGCGGGCGTTCGGACCACCCGAACTTTCCTGCTAATGTTGGTCACGTCTTCGGGGCTGTGGCGCAGTCCGGTAGCGCACCTCGTTCGCATCGAGGGGGTCAGGGGTTCAAATCCCCTCAGCTCCACCGAAGAGAAGAGACCCGGGTGGTCGGTGACATCCTTCACCGCCCCCGGGTCTTTTCGTTGTCCGCGGTCTCCGGGAGCCCCACGGAGGGGGCGGGCCCGGAGCGGACGGTGGGTCGCGCACGTCGTCCTCCGGGGCGTGGATCGCGCGACCGTCCGGAGAAAGCACGAGGGCCCGATCCGTGGATCGGGCCCTCGCTCGTGTCCTGGGCCGGACGTCGTGTTCGCTGTTCCCTGCGGCGGGAGGTCGTCCGGACCTGAGCCCCGAGTGTCACCGGCGAAGCGTCTATCCCCTTGGCGGGGTGGAGCCGATGTGGGCCCAGCCTACCCATCAGAACGCCGGATCACCCGGACTTTTCGCGCGGGTCCGATGCCCTCGTGGTCGCCGTGTCCCGGTTCCGGCGACGTGTGTCCTGGTCATCGAGGCGGACCGCCACGGGAATCAGCGGGCCGTGGATCGCAAGGGCGGTCGCGAGGTCGGTGTGGCGCGCCCGGTCATCGGGTCGGGCGGGCGAGCGGCCCCGCGCGTGCCCGGCCGGCGGTGTGTGCGGGCGGCCGGTCGGGGCCGCTGGAACGGCAGGGGGCTTACCTGCCTTTGGTCTTGTCCGAAACAGGGGCCGACGGAGCGCCAGAGGCGCGTGCCGGGATGCAACCGGGTCTTCGTAAAATCACTGAGAGTAACGCCCGGCTTCTTGCGAAGAGTCACGTTAGTGCCGCTATGGTGCGTTTTCGCGGTGTTGGCTACCCGGTATTGCTCCCCCGTGACGTCGGGACACGCTACGGTGGCGGGTGGAATCGGGTTCCCCGACGGGATTGTGATGCGCTCCGTGACAATGGCGAGATCGTTGCTCTCCGTTATGTCAGACCCTTCCGATTTTGCCCGCCAAGGGTGTTGTTTTTGCAGGTCATCGGGGAGGATCCTGCCCTGTGAACGCAATGGGAACTTGCCTGAGCTGCGTGGATATGGGGTTCTCCGGCTATTTGCGAAGTGGCGCTGCAACCTTTGGCCCCGTGCAAGCCATGGAATGATGAATATTCGGCCTCGGCCCTTGTGGACTCTGCCGCGATAGGACATCTTGGTTCCGGGATGGGCTGGAAACACCGAGAAAGGCAGATGCCATGACCATGCACGCGCAGAGCAGCCGTACGAACAACGGCTGGACCTGGTGGTAGCCGGTCCGACCTGACGGTGCCCACGCGGTGCCGGCACGTTTCGGGGGCCCGTCGACTCGGTCGTCGGGCCCTTTCTTTGTGTGCGAGTTCGACTCCGTACCGTGACCGGTGGGGATTTGACCGATGACCCGACAGGGTAGGAGTCCGGTACGTCGTCCGGGCCGTACCGCTCGGGCCCGAAGCCGAAGTGAAGGGGCGACCAGGAGCAGTGTCCGAATCCCCTCAGCAGCCAGGCGGATACGAGTACCCCAGGGAACCAGAGACCGCCGGTGGATACGCGCCCCCACCGGAGCCGGAGACCGAGCCACCCCGACGGCCGCCCGAGAGTCGGGTGGAACCCGTCTCCGAGGAGTCCGCGGTGATCGCGGGGGAGGGGTTCCGGCGCACCACCAGGGCGCGCAGCAAATCCGTGCGGGCCGAACGCGGCCGGGGCTTTTGGCACCTGGCCACGTTCACGGTCCTCTACGTGATGGTGGTCGGTGGGATGGCCGACTACGTGGATCCGGGCGTGCGCGTCGTCGCGCACCTGGTGTTCTGGCTGATCATCGCGGTCGGCCTGGCCGTGGCGGTGGCACGGGAACGCCGGCACGACTGGGCACCGAGGTCACGATGGCCGTGGTTGCTCGCGGCCCTGGGCGGAGCGGTGACGCTGGAACTGCTCATCCTGGCGGTGGGGTCGCTCGTGATCATCACGGGATCGATCATCCTGCTGGGACTGGGAGCGTTCTTCCTCATGCTGGTGAGCTGAGCGCCGGGTCGGCTCGGACCGGGGTCAGGTCGCCTCGTCGTCGAAGGGCGGGCGCTTGCCGTTGAGGCGGGAGACCGGCTTCTCGGAGGTCTCCTCCTCGTCGTCCCAGAAGTGCTTCTGAATGAAGCGCTTGGGGTTGAGGTCCTGGACGTCGAAGTCCTTGTACTCCGGGCCGAGCCCCTCCTTGATGTCGCTGGAGGCGGAGTTGGCCATGGTGCGGAGCTGACGGAGGACACGGCCGACCTGCTGCGCCGCCTTGGGGAGCTGGTCGGGTCCGAAGATCAGCAGCGCGAGAAGCAGGAGGATGACGAACTCTCCCCCACTGATGCCGAACATGTGTCATCCTCGCCCTCGGGTGCCTACCAGCTTCAAGCAGGTTAACCGGTATCGCCACCCTTGGGTAACCGTGTCCCCATCCGAGCGCCAAGGGTCGCCCGGACGCGAACCAGCCCCCCGCTCGGGCCGAGCGGAGGGCTGGGGAAACGCACGTGTGACGGTCAGACCGTGCGAACGTCCGCCGCCTGCGGGCCCTTCGGGCCCTGGATGATGTCGAACTCGACCTTCTGGTCCTCTTCCAGGTTCCGGAAGCCGGTGCCCGCGATCGCCGAGTAGTGAACGAACACGTCGGGCTGACCACCCTCGACGGCGATGAACCCGAAACCCTTCTCAGAGTTGAACCACTTCACGGTGCCCTGAGCCATGTGCTCTCCCTTGGGGACTACGGCGGGACCGCACCCTGCTGGTCCCGGGTCGCCGGGCGCCGGACCGAAGAAGGGTCATACCCGAATCGACAAGCGCCCACGTGAAGTTCCGCGAGGCGCCTGGGGCATCCATGGAAACTACAACAGCAACCAGTTGCAGACAGTACCAGGGAGAGTGCGACCCTGCCGAGGCCTTTCACCCGGGAATCACTGATATCACCGTGTCCTGTTTCGGCTACTCGAAAAGGTTGATTTCCAGCCGTTGTGCCACTAATGGAGTTGTGCGCCGGGGAACGGTTTACTCCGTTCCCCGGGTCGATCCTCGATCAGGAGGCGTCACTGCCGTAGATCCATACCTCGAACCACAGTCGGTCCCCCCACGTGCCGTCGGGAAGCGGATAGGCCGAAAGCACCGGGTACAGGTAGGCGAAGTTGGCGATCACCAACAGCACCACCACACCGAAGACCACTCCGCCGAGCGCACGTGTATAGGGCGCGAAACGGGGACTGTCCTCGCCCGCCCCCATCAGCAGTCCCAACGCCAGCACGATGGCCAGCACCAGGAACGGCAGGAACGGCAGTGCGTAGAACAGGAACATGGGGCGGTCCGGGAAGGCGAACCACGGCAGCCATCCGGCGGCGATTCCGAGCAGCACCGCGCCCGCACGCCAGTCGCGGAAGGTGATCCACCAACCGAATACGACCACCGTGGCGATGATGCTCGCCCACCAGATGACCGGTGTGCCGATGGACACCACCGAGGTCACGCAGCCGCCGGTGTCGCACCCGACGGCCTGGCCGTCGTAGTGGAACATCACCGGGGTGCGCATGATCAGCCATTCCCACGGTGCGGAGATGTAGGTGTGGTCGCTGGCCAGCCCGGAATGGAAGTTCATCATCCGGTCGTGGTAGTCGGCCAGACTCCAGAGAGCCTCGATGGGCGTGGCCAGGAAGTCCGGCACCCCGTCGGGGACCCGACCGTCGGCGAAGTCGCGGTTGTAGCCGCCTCGGGTGAACAGCCATCCGGACCAGGACACCAGGTAGACGATCCCGGCGACGACCACGGTCTGGAGGAACGCGGGGACGGCGTCGATCCCCAGCCAGCGGCCGAAGACGCGCCGCTGCCCCACGCTGCGTCGCGCGCCGTAGTCCCAGGCGACGGTGAGCAGGCCGAAGGCGGCGATGAAGAACAGGGCCGACCACTTGGTGCCGACCGCCAGACCGAAGCACAGACCGGCCGCCAGGCGCCACCACCGCGGACCCAGCCAGCCCACCGTGGTCACGTCGATACCGGCCTCGGCCAGGCGGACCAGACGTTCCCTCGTCCGGTCCCGGTCGATGACCAGGCAGGCGAACCCGGCCAGGATCCACAGGGTGAGGAAGATGTCCACCATGGCGATGCGGCTCAGCGTGAAGTGCAGGCCGTCCAGGGCCAGGATCAGGCCGGCGGTGCACCCGAGCAGCAGGGACCGGGTCATGCGGGTGGCGAGCCGGACCAGGATGAGAACCGAGATCATCCCCGCCAAGGCGGAGGCCACCCGCCAGCCCTCCGGGCTGACCGCGGTGCCGAACGGCATCAGTGACCAGAGCCAGTCGCCGAGGGCGATCATCCACTTGCCGACGGGCGGGTGGACGATGAAGTCACCCGCCCCGGTGAAGATGTCCGCGTCGCCCCCGGCCAGCATGGTGTCCGAGTCGTCGACGGTCTCGTGTTCGTAGCCGAAGCGCCACAGGGCGAAGGCGTCCGTGGCGTAGTAGGTCTCGTCGAAGTAGATCCGGTCGGGCTGCCCGAGGTGGAAGAACCTCAGCGCTCCGGCGAACAGCGCGATGATGCCGGCACCCAGCCAGCCCGCCCACGCGGGCGTGGGAACGGGGGGTACGAAGCGGGATCGGAGGTCGGCGGGCCGGGCCGCGGCCGGTGGGGGCGAGGGCTCGGCCTCGCTGGGAAGATCGGTGGTGGTCATCTCGGCTCGTAGGTTGGGGTCAGAGATGGGGGTCCGTTGCGGACGGGCCGCGAAACCCGGTTTCGGATGGTTCGATCATGGCCAACGGTAGCGCGACAGGACGGGGATCACAGTGGTTGAGGGTGCGGACGAGAGGCGGCGCGTCGGGAGGCTCGTCCTGGCCGGGTTGCCCATCGGGAACCTGGAGGACGCGCCACCTCGGTTGTTGCACGCGCTGAGGGAGGCGCGCGTGATCGCCGCGGAGGACACCCGCCGGTTGCGCCAGTTCGCCTCCCGAGCCGATGTCCGCCTGGGCGGGGAGTCCGGCGCCCGTGTCGTGTCCTACTACGACGCGAACGAGAGCCGTCGAGGAGACGAGCTCCTCGCCGACCTGCGCCGGGGCGAGGAGGTGCTGGTCGTCACCGACGCGGGCATGCCCGGTGTGTCCGACCCCGGTTACCGGCTGGCGGCCGCCTGCGCGGAGGAGGGGATTCCGGTCACGGCGATCCCGGGGCCGTCGGCGGTGACCACCGCGCTGGTGGTCTCCGGACTTCCCACGGACCGATTCTGCTTCGAGGGGTTCCCGCCGCGCAAGGGCCTGCGGTCGTACCTGGAGGAGTTGGCCGGTGAGCGCCGCACGATGGTCTTCTTCGAGAGCCCGCACCGGATCGCCGCCACCCTGGAGGCGATGGCGACGGCGTTCGGGACCGACCGTCGGGCGGCGGTCTGCCGCGAGCTCACCAAGACCTTCGAGGAGGTACGCCGTGGCGGTCTTGCCGAACTCGCCGAGTGGGCGTCCGAGGGTGTGCGCGGTGAGATCTCCGTGGTGGTCGAGGGTGCGCGACCGCGAGCGGAGAGCACGAGCGACACCGACCTGATCGCCGCCGTGGGAGCCCTGGAGGACGAGGGGGTGCGGCGCAAGGAGGCCATCGTCCGGGTCGCCAAGGAGACCGGTGTGCCCAAGCGGCGCGTCTACGACCTGGTCCACGGAGTGGTGGAGGCGGAGTGAGGGGTCGGGGCGGGGCATCACGCCCCGTCTGCGAATGGAACCCTGGTGCGAGTCGCGCGTCGAACAAGGCGATGACCCGCAAGGCGAGAAGAGGATGCCCACATGCGCAGTGAACTGTTCCAGGAGGCCCAGGAGGTCCGCGAACCCGGCATGCACCTGCAGAACCGCAAGATGCTGCGGGTCGGACTCCACGGGGGCGAGTTCCTCGGCCGACAGGGCGCGATGGTCGCCTACCAGGGCGGGATCGACTTCGCCTTCCAGGGCGCCGGCGGTGTCGGCCGGTTCATGAAGAAGACCTTCACCGGTGAGGGGCTCCCGCTGATGCGGGTGTCCGGTTCGGGTGACGTGTTCCTGGCCCACAACGCCTGGGACGTGCACCTGATCGACCTGGAGGACGACTCGCTCACGGTGAACGGCGACAACGTCCTGGCGTTCGAGTCGACTCTGGAGTGGGACATCAACCGGGTCCGGGGGCTGGGCGGGATGGTCTCCGGCGGGATCTTCAACACCGTGTTCACCGGCCGGGGCCGGGTGGCCGTGGTGTGCCACGGCGCACCGGTGCTGCTCCAGGTCGACCAGCCGACCTTCGTCGACACCAACGCGGCGGTGGCCTGGAGCACGTCGTTGGAGACGAGCATCCGCAGCACGGTCAAGGCCGGCGCGTTCATCGGTCGCGGTAGTGGTGAGGCCTTCCAGTTGGCGCTGGAGGGGAAGGGCTTCGTGCTCGTCCAGGCCTCCGAGGGGCAGACACACCCCCAGGCGAGCTCCTGACCGAAGAGCGAGGGCCCCGGTCCGCGTCGTGCGGATCGGGGCCCTTCCTCGGCCCCCGGCTCGGCACCGGGGGCGGGGAAACACCTAGACGATGGCGCCGTCGTCGGCGTCACGGGCGGCCTTGGCGGCCACCTTCTGCTTGGCCTTGCGCTCCTTGAGCACGTGCGGCGCGGGCGTCTTGTCCCAGCGCTGCAGCCAGATGGCGATCGGCACCGCGACGAACACGGTGGAGACCACACCGGTCGTCAGACCGACCAGCATCGCGATGGAGAAGTCCTGGAGCGAGGACCCACCGAGGAAGGTGAGGAAGCCCAGGATGATCCACGCACCGACGGTCGTGTTCACCGTACGCGGCAGGGTGTTGAGCACCGCTCGGTTGGCGATCTCGGCGAACGAGGACTTCTCGTCCCTCGCCCACTCGTCTCGCACCCTGTCGAACACCACCACCGAGTCGTTGACGGTGAAGCCGATGACACTCAGGATCGCGGCGAGGAAGACCCCGTCGATGGGCTTGCCCAGCCAGATGAACAGGCCGATGACCAGCACCATGTTGAAGGCCAGTGACAACATCGTCGAGACACCGAACGACCAGCGGAAACGCCAAGCCAGGTAGGCCATCTGCAGGGCCAGAGCCGCGCCGAGCGCGATCAGGGCCCGGTCGCGCAGCTCGTCGCCCATGCTCGGGCCGATCAGCTCGTCGCTGATCAGCTCCACACCACCGGTCTCCTCGGCCAGGGTCTCGGTGATGCCCGCGGCCTCGGGGTCGGAGATGTCGCCGGTACGGACGGACAGGTCGCCGTTGCCCGACTCCTGGACCACGGCGGTGTCCGAACCCGCGAAGTCCAGGCCGGAGATGACACGGCGGGCCTCGTCCACCGACAGCTGCTCGTCGCCGGTGATCTCGTACTCCAGGACACGACCGCCGGTGAACTCGACACCGAGGTTGGTGTCGCGGACCAGCGGTGCGGCGATCGCGGTGACCACGATCAGGGCCGCCACGATGAGACCGGCCCGGCGGAAGTCCATGAGCCGCGGGTTCTTCTCGACCAGCCAGGTACGGACCTTGCCGATCCGGTCGATGCCGCTGATCGAGGGGTGCGTCTTGATGACCGCGCGACGCACCGCCCACTCCACGAACACCCGGGCGATGATGAGCGCGGAGATCATGGAGGCGATGGTGCCGATGCTCAGGGTCACACCGAAGCCCTGAACCGTGCCGGAGGCGAAGAAGAACAGCAGACCGGCGGCGAGGAACGTCGTGACGTTGGTGTCGAGGACCGCGCTCCAGGCCTTCTGGGTTCCCTGGACGAACGCCTTCTCCAGGTTGGGCGGCACCGCGCGGCGGCGGCGACGCGCCAGCGCGCCGGTCTCCTTGCCGTCGTCGTCCGCGTCCTTCATACCGGACGCCTTGTTGGACTCGTAGACCTGTTGCTGGCGTTGGTACTCCTCACGTGCTCGTTCGAAGATGAGCACGTTGGCGTCGATGGCCATACCGATCGCCAACACGAAACCGGCCAGACCCGGCAGGGTCAGTGTGGCGCCGATGGCCACCATCGCGCCGTAGGCGATCAGGGTGTAGAACGCCAGGGCGACCGAGGCCAGGAGACCGACCAGGCGGTAGACCACCGTGATGTACAGGGCGGTGAAGGCGATACCCAGGACGGCCGCGATGGCGCTGGCCTGGATGGCGGCGGCACCGAGGGTCGGGCCGACCGTCTGACGCTGGACCTCGGTGACCGGCAGCGGCAGCGAACCGCCCTCGATCAGCACGGCCAGCTCGTTGGCGGTCTCGTTGGTGAAGTCGCCGCTGATGGTGGTCTGGCCGCCGGCCATGCCCACGTCACATGCGGTCTCCTGCGTCACCTGCGGCGACGAGATGATCTGGTCGTCCAGAACGATCGCCACGCGACGGCGCGGGTCGCCCTCCTGGAAACAGGCGGCGTCACCGGTGAGCTCCTGCCACTGGTCGCGCCCCTCGCCGCGGAAGCCGACGTTGACGACCCACTGGGCGCGGTTGACCTGGTCGAGCCCGGCCTCGGCGCTGGAGACGCGGTCACCCTGGATGGCGGCATCGCCCAGCTGGAGCATGGTGCCCTCGGAGTCGGGCAGCGTCACCGCGACGTCCTCGGGGTTCTCCGCGGAGGGACCGGCGGGAGCCTGGGGCATGCCGCCCGGGTCGCCGCCGCCCATGCCGCCGAGGAGCTCCTCCAGCTCCTCCTGCGACATCTCTCCGCCCTCGCCCTCGGCGGGGGGCTCACCCTCACCGTCGGCGGGGGCGCGCGCCTCGTCCGCCGGCGGGTTGGCGAAGTCACCGCCCTGCGGCGCCTGAACCCCCTGGCCGCCGGCCTCGCCCACACCGAGGACCGGGTGGAAGGACAGCTGCGCGGTCTGACCGACGATCTGCGCGGCCTCGGCCGGGTCCTGCACGCCCGGAAGCTCGACGATGATCCGGTTCTCGCCGGAGCGGGACATGGTCGCCTCGGCCACACCGAGTCGGTCGATGCGCTGCCGCAACACCTCGACGACCATGTCGGTGTTCTCCGAGTTGGCCTCGGTGCCGTCGGTACCGTCCTGGGTCTCCAGGACGATCTGTGTGCCGCCGCTCAGGTCGAGACCCAGGCGCGGTGGGATGAACCACGCCGCGCCGAACGCGACGAGGATGACGAGGAGGGAGATGAGCGCGCGCGTCCAGCGCGCTCCCGCTCCCGTTTGACTGGACAAGGGGTGAACCTCTCACTGCGGATGGTGGAACCGGTCGCGTGCCCGGGAGCCGGACGACCCGAGTGCGTCGGGTGGCCCGGGGCCGAACGGGGGGTGCGAGGGCCCGGACCCGTGGAACACGGGTGAGGACCGACCGGGGTGGTCAGACGGTGGTGTGCTCGGTGAGAGGCGGCGCCCGGGTGGACGGCAGACCCCCCACATCGACCTGTTCGGGAACGGGGTCGTGATGGGGGAGGGGCAGCGGCCACCAGGGCTGGTCCCACACCGCCAGGCGCAGGGCGCACGAAGGGACCGCGTCGGGCAGATCCCGCAGCACCAGACGTTGGTCGCAGGTGGAGGCGGGCGGCCCGAGCGCGACCGTCTGCGGTCCGACATAGGGCTTGACCTCCTCGCCCGCCGCCTGGGCGGTGGAGGAGGAGCCGGAGTCGGCGGTGATGGCCGGGGTCTCGGCGGAGCCGACCGTGGCGGGGAGGTGCTCCCCGTCGCCGGACGGCGCGGCGGCCAAGGGAAAGGACAGCAGGACCATCAGAACCACGCCGGCGATCAGGGACGCGGTGCTCCGGGCAGGACGGGGTAGAGCACGGGTAACCGTGGTGACCACCGCCTCAGGGCCGGATAGGAGGTTCGCTTTCCGTTCCGCGTCGGTGCCCCGGTGGCACTCGACGTCGTTGAGCAGAGCATAAGGGCAGGGACCCGCCCCGGGGAATCGTCGTCCACCGCCTGTGGACAACTGTTGTGGGAACGTGCGCGGGAATCCGAGCGGACCCACCGGCGGCACGTGCCGCCACCCGCACCGCAGCAGGGGAAGCGGTGCGTGGACACCCCGACCGGCTTTAGTCTTGAGTCATGTCGTCGAATCGCCACATCCTGACCGCGGTCGCCTGGCCCTACGCCAACGGTCCGCGCCACATCGGCCACGTCTCCGGCTTCGGGGTCCCCTCCGACGTCTTCTCGCGCTTCCAGCGCATGTCGGGGAACAACGTGCTGATGGTCAGCGGCACCGACGAACACGGCACCCCGATCCAGGTGCTGGCCGACCAGGAGGGCGTCAGCGCCCGGGAACTGGCCGACCGCTACAACCGGATCATCGCCGAGGACCTGGTCGCCCTCGGACTGTCCTACGACCTGTTCACCCGGACCACCACCGGTAACCACTACGCCGTGGTCCAGCGGCTGTTCACCACGCTCTACGACAACGGCTACGTCTTCACGCGCACCACGCAGGGCGCGATCTCCCCGTCCACCGGCCGCACCCTGCCGGACCGCTACATCGAGGGCGTCTGCCCCATCTGCGGCTACGACGGCGCCCGCGGTGACCAGTGCGACAACTGCGGGAACCAGCTCGACCCCGTCGACCTGATCTCGCCCCGGTCCCGGATCAACGGGGAGACCCCGGAGTTCGTGGACACCGAGCACTTCATGCTCGACCTGCCGGCCTTCGCGGAGGTCCTCACCGGCTGGCTTCAGGACAAGGAGGGCGACTGGCGTCCCAACGTCCTCAAGTTCTCCCTGAACCTGCTGGAGGACCTGCAGCCGCGCGCGGTCACCCGCGACCTCAACTGGGGCGTCCCCATCCCGTTGGACGGGTGGAGCGAGAACGCCAACAAGCGCCTGTACGTGTGGTTCGACGCGGTCATCGGCTACCTGTCCGCGTCCATCGAGTGGGCCGAGCGCGTCGGCGAGCCGGACGCCTGGAGGCGCTGGTGGCAGGGGGAGGACGCCGAGTCCTTCTACTTCATGGGCAAGGACAACATCGTCTTCCACTCGGTCATCTGGCCGTCCATCCTGCTCGGCGCGAGCGGCGAGGGCGACCGGGGCGGCGAGACCGGTCCCCTCGGCGCACTCGCGGTGCCCAGCGAGGTGGTCTCCAGCGAGTTCCTCACCATGGAGGGGCAGAAGTTCTCCTCCTCGCGCCGCGTGGTGATCTACGTGCGCGATTTCCTGGAGCGCTACTCCGCGGACGCGCTGCGGTACTACATCATGGCCGCCGGCCCGGAGAACCAGGACACCGACTTCACCTGGGCCGAGTTCGTGCGCCGCAACAACGACGAACTGGTCGCGGCCTGGGGCAACCTGGTCAACCGGTCCATCTCGATGGCGGCCAAGAACCTCGGTGAGATCCCCGCGGCCGGGGAGCTCACCGCCGAGGACCGCAAGGTCCTGGAGGACTCCCGGGAGGCCTTCGCCACCGTCGGCGCGCGCCTGGAGCGTTCGCAGTTCAAGGCGGGCCTCCAGGAGGCCATGCGCACCGTCGCCGAGGCCAACAAGTACATCTCCGACCAGGCCCCGTGGGCGCTGAAGAAGACCGATCCCGAGCGGATGGCCACCGTCCTGCACGTGGCGCTGCAGCTGGTCCAGGACGCCAACACGCTGCTCACCCCGTTCCTGCCCGAGGCCGCCAACAAGGTCTACGCGATGCTCGGCGGGGACGGGACCTGGACGGGCATGCCCCGGATCGAGACCGGCCACGACACCATCGGCGACTCCGCGGAGGCGGTGGACTACCCGGTCATCACCGGGGACTACGCCGACAACGCGGCCCGCTGGACGTCGGTGCCGATCGTCCCGGGCACCCCGCTCGGCCGTCCGGAGCCGCTGTTCACCAAGCTGGACCCGTCCGTGGTCGACGAGGAGCTCGCCCGTCTGGCCGGTGAGACGGAGTAGGTCGAAGACGAACGTCCGCGGGCCTCGAGGCGCGACCTCGGGGCCCGCGGTGCGTCCGGGTGACGTGCGGCGGGCCACGTTCCCCGCGTGCGTCGGGGGTGATCGGGCCCGCCTAGAATTCTGGACGACGTACGGCGACGAGAGGGACGGTCAACGTGGGCAAGCGCAGTGGCAGGGCGGTCGAGGGGCGCAACGCGCAGACACCGCCGCCGGCGCCCGAAGCGCTGCGGGTGCGGGTGGCCGACAGCCACACCCACATGGACATGCAGACCCCCGAGGTCGCCGAGATCATCGCCGCCGCCGAAGCCGTCGGGGTGTCCCCACTGGTCCAGGTCGGCGTCGACCTCTCGTCCTCGCGCTGGGCGGTCGAGATCGCCGGTGCGCACCCCGGGAAGGTCTGGGCCGCGGTGGCCCTGCACCCCAACGAGGCCCCGCGCGTGGTGCACGGTGACGGAGCCGAGGGAGTGGAGGCCGACGACACCGACTGGACGGAGAAGGCCCGTCCCGCCGGAGGTCTGGAGGCCCTGGAGGCCGAGCTCGCCGAGATCGACGCGCTCGCCGCGCGGCCGGAGGTCGTCGCGGTGGGGGAGACCGGGATGGACACCTTCCGGACCGGCCCCGAGGGCGCCCGCGCCCAGGAGGAGTCCTTCCGCCGGCACATCGCCATCGCCAAGAAGCACGGCAAGGCGCTGATGATCCACGACCGGGAGGCGCACGACGACGTTCTGCGGATCCTGGAGGAGGAGGGCGCCCCCGAACGGGTCGTCTTCCACTGTTTCTCGGGCGACGCCGAGATGGCCGAGGTGTGCGCCGAACGGGGCTACTTCATGAGCTTCGCCGGCAACGTGACCTTCGCCAGCGCCGAACCGCTGCGCGAGGCGGCCCTCGTCGCTCCGACGGAGCTGATCCTGGTGGAGACCGACGCGCCCTTCCTCACCCCCAAGCCCTATCGAGGACGCCCCAACGCGCCCTACCTGATCCCGCTCACGCTGCGCAGGATCGCCGAGGTCAAGGTCAGGGACGAGGACGAGCTCGCCGCGATCGTCGCCGACAACGCGCGCCGGGCCTTCGGCTTCTGACCCGAACCGCCCTCGGCGCGGGTCAACGTCGCCGGGTCCACACGTCGTCGTCCTGTCGGGGGCGTTCCTCGGGCTCGGTGGGGCCCCCGTGCCGTGGCACGTAGTCCTCCTGGCTCCGCTGCACGGTGTGCTCCACCGACCGGTGGGAGGCGCGCGTGTAGTCGCGGCGGTCGTCCTCGTCTCCGCTGAGCAGCAGGAAGAGACTGCAGATCAGGAGGAAGACGAACAGCCCGACGATCAGGGGCAGCACCAGTTCGGTGGCCTTGGCCCCGTCGGGGACGCCGGAGGGCAGGGAGCCCGGTTCGACGATGTGCAGCCCGGCCATGCCGGTGTAGTGCATGGCGGTGACGGCCAGCGCCATCACCGGGGCCGCACCCAGGATGGCTCCGAGGTTGCGCAGGTGCCGCGCGCACCACAGGGCCACGGTGGACGCCACCAGGCCGATCACACAGGACACGATCACGGGACCGAGATCGTGGTGCATCTCCCCGTGCAGGTTGATGGAGGCCATGCCGGTGTAGTGCATGGAGACGACGCCGACGCCCAGCAGAGCTCCGGAGACGAGCAGGCGTACCGTGCCGTGGTCGTCGAGGACCAGGTACAGGGCCACGCCCATGACGAGGACGGGCACCAGGCCGCTGACCAGGGTCAGCAGGGGGTCGTATCGGACGATGGTGCCGGGGATGGTGTGTCCGAGCATCGCGATGAAGTGCATCGACCACACGGCGATGCCACCGAGCGCCAGGGCCGCCAGGATCAGCCACTGCCAACGGACCAGGCCGGTCGACCGTCGTGCCCTGGCCGCGAAGGTCAGGCCCAGGAAGGATCCGATGGCCGAGACGCTGTAGGCGAGGGCGGGGTTGAGAAGGCCTTGGGGGAAAAGGTCGGCCACGATCTCAGGCCTCTACTTTCTATGACTCCGGTCACAATGGCGACCGTTGTCCTTGCATCGTAGAGACGCGGCGGGCCCGTCACCAGGGGCGCGGTCCGGATTCCCGTGGCCTGATCCGGCCAATGTGCCTTCGGGAGGTTTCGCCTCGGGTTCCTCAACCCCGGGTGGAACGCAGGCCCTCGAAGGCGATCCGGGTCAGGGCGTCGGCGATCTCCTCGCAGGCCAGACCACGGTCCGGTTTGTACCACTCGACGATCGAGTTGACCATGCCGAACAGCAGGCGCGACGCGACCGCGGGATCCACGTCGCTGCGGATGTCGCCGTCGACGACGCCCTCCCGCACCAGGTCGGCGATCAGGTGGTCGAACCGTCGCCGGCGCTCCAACGCCCGCTTCTCGACCTCGGTGTTGCCGCGGACCCGCAGCAGCAGCGTCACGTGCGGCAACTCCTCGACCAGTACCCGGACGCTGCCGCGCATCACGTGTTCGAGGCGGTCGATGGCGCGCCCGTCGGTCGCCCCCTCCTCCCGGGTGACCGCGAACAGCGCGTCCATCGCCACTTCCAGGGACTGGCGCAGCAGTTCGCTCTTGCCGGAGACGTGGTGGTAGATCGCGGACTTGGTCACGCCCAGGGCGCGGGCCAGGTCCTCCATGCTGGTTCCGTCGTATCCCCGCTCGTTGAACACGCGGGCGGCCACGCGCAGCACGGAGTCGGCGTCGTGCCCCGGGCGGCCTGAGCGGCGTCGGCCGGTCGCGCGGGCACGGGAGTTCTCGGGTGCTGAAGTTCGGGCCACGTTTGTCGAACCTACCTTGCGGCGGGGGGTGAGGGCGCGGAGAAAGGCGGGTCCGCGCACATGACATACGACCGGGTTTGCAAACTGAACGAACGGTCGGTTAGTAATACACCATAAACCCCGGACCACCACCTGAGGAAGGGCGTGCGTCGTGTCGAAGCACAACGTGGACCTGCTGGAACGCCACCGAGAGACCCTTGACGGCGCCATCGCGGCGATCCACGGCCGTCACCACCACACCCCCTTCCCGGAATCGCCCAGCCGTTCCGTCTACGGCGAGGACGCCGCCGCGCGGGGGCGGGCGGCGTTCGAGGCCCACCTCGGTCGGGACTTCCCGCTCGAAGGGCCGGGGGATCGCGGACGCGTGACCACCGAACGCTCCCCCTATGGTGTGCGGCTCGACGTCTCCTATCCGCGCGCCGACGTGGACGCCCTCCTCACCGCCTCGGAAACGGCGCTCCACGAGTGGCGTCGGGTCCCGCTCCCGGTGCGCACCGGTGTGGCCCTGGAGATCCTCGCCCGGCTCAACCGGCGCAGCTTCGAGATGGGCCACGCCGTCCAGCACACCAGCGGACAGTCCTTCGTCATGGCCTTCCAGGCGGGTGGCCCGCACGCGCAGGACCGGGGACTCGAAGCGGTCGCCCACGCCCACGACATGATCGAGCGCTCCACCGGTGAGGCCACCTGGGTCAAACCGCGCCGCCGGGGGGAGCCGATCACCATGGCCAAGAGGTTCACGGCCCGGAGCCGTGGCGTGGGCCTGGTCATCGGTTGCGCCACGTTCCCCACCTGGAACTCCTATCCGGCGCTGTTCGCCGACCTGGTCACCGGGAACACCGTCATCGTCAAACCGCACCCGGGTGCGGTGCTGCCGCTCGCGATCACCGTCGCCGTCGCCCGGGACGTCCTTCGCGAACAGGGCCTGAACCCCGACGTCGTGCTGCTGGCCGCCGAGGAGCACGACGACCGGATCGCCGGTGTGCTCGCCCTGCGCCCCGAGGTGCGGGTCGTCGACTTCACCGGGTCCACGGAGTTCGGTGACTGGCTGGAGGCCAACGCGCGCCAGGCCTTCGTGAGCACCGAGAAGGCCGGCGTCAACACGGTGGTCGTCGACTCCACCGACGCCTACCGGGCCATGCTCGCCAACCTCGCCCACGCGATGTCCCTGTACTCGGGGCAGATGTGCACCACCCCCCAGAACGTCTACGTCCCCACCGGAGGCGTCCCCACCGACGAGGGCCACAAGAGCGCCGACACGTTCGCCGCGGACCTGGCCGGGGCCGTCGCCGAGCTCGCGGCCGACCCCGCGCGGCGGGTCGGGGTGCTGGGTGCGCTGGTCGACGCGCGGGTCCGCGACCGGGTGGACGGCGCGACCGACCTGGGCCGGGTCCTGCTGGCCTCCACCGCCCCCGAGCATCCGGAGTTCCCCGAGGCGCTCGTCCGCACGCCCGCGGTGATCGGGCTGGACGCCGACCGAAGGGAGGTCTACGGGCGCGAGCACTTCGGCCCGATCTCCTTCGTGATCACGACCGCCGACACCGCACGCTCCCTCCACCTGATGCGGGAGACCATCATCGAGCGCGGGGCCATCACCGCCGCGGTGTACTCCACCGACGAAGACGTGGTGGAGAGCGCGGAGGAGGCCGCCCTGGACGCCGGGGTCAACCTGTCGATCAACCTCACCCAGGACGTCTTCGTCAACCAGTCCGCCGCCTTCAGCGACTACCACGGCTCCGGCGCCAACCCGGCGGCCACGTCGTCATTGACCGATCCGCGTTTCGTCGCCGGCCGTTTCGACCTGGTGCAGTCGCGCCGCCACGTCTGAACCGACCCGACCCTCGCGCGTCCCGGTCGACCTGTGCCGATGACGTGATCGGGGGCCACCATCGCCCCGCGGTGTTCCACCGCGGGGCGATTCGTGCGCGTTAGGGGTGCGTTAAAGCTATTGTGCGCGCACTTCGCGAGGGCATAGCTTCTTTTCGTTTTAGCGACAAAGGTCCCGAATGTCGCCCAAGTGAAAAGGAAGTGGCCACATGTCCTTCAGCCGACGCGGAGCGCTCCGAGCCTCCCTTCTCGGCGGGGTCGGCGCCGCCACGATGACCGCATTCCCCGCACCGGCCCTGGCCGACACCTCGGTCGCCGGATCCCCCTCGGACGCGTTGCGCCTGCTCAAGGAGGGCAATCGCCGCTGGAGACGCTACGACTCCCGCCACCCCCACGAGGGTCGGGCGCGGCGTGCGGAGATGGTCGAGGGGCAGGAGCCCTTCGCGGTCATCCTCGGCTGTGCCGACTCCCGGGTCGCGCCGGAGCTCACCTTCGACCGCGGGCTGGGTGACCTGTTCACCGTCCGCTCCGCCGGACAGGTCCTGGACGGGTCGGTCCTCGGCAGCCTCACGTACGCGGTCGAACACCTCCACGTGCCCCTGATCGCGGTCGTGGGCCACCAGAGCTGTGGCGCCGTCAGCGCCGCCATCGAGGCCCACCGGACCGGGGAACTCCCGGGCGGCCACGTCGGCGGTCTCGTCGAGGAGATCCTGGAGGTCGTGGACTCCACCCCCGAGGTGGACGGAGAGGACCACCTCGACGCCTGCGTGCGCGCCAACGCGGTGCACATCGCCGACCGGCTCCGTGAGGACGACGAACTCGGGGAGTTCGTCGAGGACGGCCGGTTGGAGATCGTCGCGGCCCGCTACGGACTGGACGACTCCACGGTCTCCTGGCTCTGACCCGAACCCTTTCGGGCCTCGGCCCTCCCCCCGCC
>NZ_QOCZ01000441.1 GCF_018207095.1 Nocardiopsis sp. MG754419
TGTACTGACCACGGAGGTTGGTAACACCCACCCCGCCCGACACACGACAAGAGGGCCTCCGGTATCGGTGTGGATTGCGACGTCCCACCGGCCACCAGGAGGCCCTCGATGCCCCACACTACTCATGCCAACGCCCGCCTGACCCCCGCCGGGCGCCTGGCCCTGGCCCGCTGCGTGGTCCAGGACGGCTGGCCCCTGCGACGGGCCGCCGAACGCTTCCAGGTCAGCGCCACCACCGCCCACCGCTGGGCCACCCGCTACCGCACCCGGGGCCCCGCAGGCATGACCGACCGGCCCAGCGGTGGGCGGTGG
>NZ_QOCZ01000442.1 GCF_018207095.1 Nocardiopsis sp. MG754419
TCCCAGCGCCGTTGAGGGCCACCGTCGTCCAGGCGACGGATGTGGTGAAGCGGTTCGGGCCGACGGTGGCCCTCAACGGCGCTGGGATCACGGTCAGACCGGGGGAGACGCACGCCCTCGTCGGCCGCAACGGGGCCGGGAAGTCGACCCTGGTGTCCGTCCTGACCGGCCTGCAGGCCCCGGACGAGGGCACGGTGACGTTCGCCGGACGGCCCGCGCCGCGGCTCGCGGACCGCGATGCCTGGCGGCAGCACGTGGCGTGCGTCTACCAGAAGTCGACGATCATCCCCACGCTGACCGTGGCGGAGAAC
>NZ_QOCZ01000443.1 GCF_018207095.1 Nocardiopsis sp. MG754419
CACCGGGCCCCGCTCCCCCCGCCACTCCACCTCGACCTCGTGCCCGGCCCGGCGCACCGACTCCACCAACGCCTCCACCCGATCCCACCCGGCCGCCGGCTCCCGAGCGGCCCGATCACCGTCCCGGAACACCGCCAACGTGCCGCGCAGCTCCTCCAACGCCTCCCGGCTGGCGTCCCGGATCGCCGCCAGCGCCACCGACGCCTGCTCCGGACGCCGATCCACCACGTGCAGCGCCACCGACGCCTGCATACTGATCACCGACAGGCTGTGCCCGACCACGTCATGCACCTCCCGCGCGATCGTCAGC
>NZ_QOCZ01000444.1 GCF_018207095.1 Nocardiopsis sp. MG754419
GATGCCAATGGTGAGCTGATCTCGATGGTGGCCTGGGACGGCGACGAGCGGTTCCACTACACCCTGGACCACCAGAACACTGTCCTGGCGGTCACCGCCGAGGGTTCTGAAGCCGATGCCCCGGACGCGGTGTATGAGTACAGCCCCTACGGGGAGCAGAACAGTGACATCCTGGAAGACACACGGGCGGGGGAGCTGAACCCGTTCGGCTACACCGGCGCCTACCAGTTCCAGGACGGGACCGTGCACCTGTCCCACCGCTTCTACGACACCTCCACCCTGGGCTTCACCCAGCCCGACCCCTCCCG
>NZ_QOCZ01000445.1 GCF_018207095.1 Nocardiopsis sp. MG754419
CAGGGCGAGCGCGACGGCAAGAAGATCCGGTCCGAGGTGCAGGAACTGCTGGAGCGCGTGGGCCTGGAGCCCAACCACTACAGCCGTTTTCCGCATGCCTTCTCCGGTGGCCAGCGCCAGCGCATCGCCATCGCCCGGGCGCTCATCCTCAAGCCCAAGCTCATCATCTGCGACGAGCCGGTCTCGGCGTTGGACGTGTCCACACAGGACCAGGTGTTGCGGCTGCTCTCGGAGTTGCAGGACGACTTCGGGCTGACCTACATCTTCGTCGCCCACGACCTCGCGGTCGTGCGCCAGGTCAGCGACCG
>NZ_QOCZ01000446.1 GCF_018207095.1 Nocardiopsis sp. MG754419
CGAGGTGCCCGCACATGCCCCAGGCCGGGCCCGCCACGCCACGGTGGACGGAGGCACGGGACAGGTGGGCGGTGTCGCCCGAGGCGAGCGCCTCCAGGTGGGAGGCGGTGCGGGCCACCTCCGCGCCGGGACCGTGCGCGAACCGGGTGCGCCACTCGGGCAGGCGGTCCGCGACCAGCCTCAGGGCGGCGTCGTAGAGGTCGGTCAGGGCGGTGACGTCGCCCGTGGCGAGGCGGAGTCGCAACGCGGTGAACCCGGCGATGGCGAGGTCGCGTCGTTCGCGGGCGGAGCGTTCGGGATCGGCGGGG
>NZ_QOCZ01000447.1 GCF_018207095.1 Nocardiopsis sp. MG754419
CTTCGCCGCACCCGAACCCGTCGTACGGGCCGCCCTGCGCGCCCTCGACCGCGACCGCGCCTACGTCACCCCCGGCCTGAGCAACCAGATCGTGGCGCATCTGACGCCCAGGCGCCCGCGCACCCTGGTCGCCGCGATCACCAAGCGAATCACCCGCCCGGTGCTGGAGCCGGAACCGGCGACACGGCCCGCCACCACATGACCGGTTACGGAGCGACGTACGGCAGCGCGTCAGCGCAGCCGTGACCGGGAGCCGTCATGGTCGTACGCAAGGACGTCAACGACCCTGGACTAAGGTCCC
>NZ_QOCZ01000448.1 GCF_018207095.1 Nocardiopsis sp. MG754419
GCGACCGCGGGCGGGACGCCGTCTGCCTCGGCGACCGCGGGCGGGACGCCGTCTGCCTCGGCCCAGGAGCCGCAGGAGCCGGGTGCGGCACTCAAGGTCATACAGGCCACGTTCGAGCTGGCCACAGGAGAGTCAGTGGAGGCCGGGGCCAGGACCCTGGTCATGCAGGAGGACGGCAACCTGGTGATCTACGACCAGGATCGCAAGCCGCGCTGGGCTGCGATGACCAAGGGCGAGGGCAACTCCGCCCGCTTCCAGCCGGACGGCAATCTGGTCGTCTACAACAGCGACGGGCAGCCC
>NZ_QOCZ01000449.1 GCF_018207095.1 Nocardiopsis sp. MG754419
GTGACCTGTCGTCCCCTCCAGACGCGGGCCCTGTGGTTCTTCGTCGGGCTGGCGGCAGCCGGGGTGAGCCTGGTCGTGGTGCGCATGGCGTACGAGGGCCCGGACGCCTGGCTGGGTCTCGGGCTGCTGCTGTCGCTGGTGGGCATCGCGTCGCTCCGCGCGGTCACCGTCCGGGTGAGCGCCGACGCGTACGGCCTGCACTCCCGGACACTGCTGCGCCGCCGGAGCGTGCCGTGGCGCGACGTCGCCGACCTGCGCGTACGCCTGAAGTACGCGAACACCCCCCGGGTCCAGGAGACC
>NZ_QOCZ01000450.1 GCF_018207095.1 Nocardiopsis sp. MG754419
GGTGAAGCCGTCGTCGGGCAGGTAGTCGGCGTAACGACGCGGGAAGCCCGCGGCGCCCAGCCAGTGCTGCACCAGGAACGTGCCGTGGAAGCCCAGGAAGAGCAGCCAGAAGTGGAACTTGCCCAGCTTCTCGTTGAGCATCCTGCCGGTGAACTTGGGCCACCAGAAGTAGAAGCCCGCGAACATCGCGAACACCACGGTGCCGAAGACCACGTAGTGGAAGTGCGCCACCACGAAGTAGGAGTCGGTGACGTGGAAGTCGATGGGCGGGGAGGCCAGCAGCACACCGGTCAGACC
>NZ_QOCZ01000046.1 GCF_018207095.1 Nocardiopsis sp. MG754419
CCCGGCCACCGCGGCGTCGACCTCGCCGCCGACCCGGGCCCGCCGGGTAGACGCTGTGCCCCGGTTCGGCGGCGAGGTCGACGCCGCGGTGGCCGGGGGACCAGCGTTGGGCGGGGGGTTCGAAGCCGCGCAGCACCTGGACCGGGGGGTCCACCGGCCAGCGCCAACGGCCTTCCGGCGCGGGTGCGGCCAGGGCGGTTCGCGGCGTGAGGAGGGGGAAGAGCAGGAGCGTGAGGATCAGTGACAGTGCCCAGAGACGGGGGTCGGTCATGATTCCAGGGTGCGGGTCGCGGCCCCGCTCCGCCAGAGCCGGACGGAGCCTGTGGACGACGCGTTCCGGCCCTGAGATCCCCCTGCGCACAGTGTTGTTCCGGGGTGTGCCCGGTGGAGGATAGAATCATGTCCGGCCCACACGGGTCGAACCACAATACGCACGCCCACCTGCCTCCCTCGGGAGGGTCTGTGCCCACGGTCCACGCCGCCTCGCGCGGTGTGGTGGTACGGGCGGGGCGTCAGGTACAACCGACGGCGGAACCCGCGTTCCGCCACCGCTGAGGAGGACCAGGTCATGGCCACAGTCGTGACGATTCGCCAGCTCCTGGAGAGCGGCGTCCACTTCGGGCACCAGACCCGTCGCTGGAACCCGAAGATGAAGCGCTTCATCTTCACCGAGCGCAACGGCATCTACATCATCGACCTTCAGAAGTCGCTGGCGTACATCGACCGTGCCTACGAGTTCGTCAAGCAGACGGTCGCCCACGGTGGCACCATCCTGTTCGTCGGCACCAAGAAGCAGGCGCAGGAGGCCATCGACGAGCAGGCTCGCCGCGTCGGCATGCCGTTCGTCAACCAGCGTTGGCTGGGCGGCATGCTCACCAACTTCTCCACCGTCCACAAGCGGCTCCAGCGCCTCAAGGAGCTGGAGGAGATCGACTTCGACGACGTCGCCGGTTCCTCGCTCACCAAGAAGGAGCTGCTGAACCTTCGCCGTGAGAAGGAGAAGCTGGAGCGCACCCTCGGTGGTATCCGCGACATGTCCCGCGTGCCCAGCGCCGTGTGGATCGTGGACACCAAGAAGGAGCACATCGCGATCAGCGAGGCTCGCAAGCTGAACATCCCGGTCGTCGCGATCCTCGACACCAACTGCGACCCGGACGAGGTCGACTACCCGATCCCGGGTAACGACGACGCCATCCGCAGTGTCAGCCTGCTGACCCGCGTGGTCGCCGACGCCGTCGCCGACGGTCTGATGGTCCGCTCCGGTGCCGCCGGCGCGACCGAGGAGAAGGCCGCCGAGGAGCCCATGCCCGAGTGGGAGCGCGAGCTCCTCGAAGGCAAGACCGAGGCCGCCGAGGCCGCCGCCGAGCAGGCTCCGGACGAGACCGCCACCAAGGCTCCGGCCGACGAGGTCGCCGCCGAGGCTCCGGCCGAGGCCACCGCCGAGGAGTCCCCGGTCGACGCTCCGGAGAAGGCCCCCGAGGCTCCCGAGGCCCCCGCCGAGTAGTCAGCGGTCCGCCGCTGAACGACCCAACGGTGCGTACCGACGCCTGAGCGCCGCCTCGCCCCCTGCGGGGGCGGGGCGGCCCGCGCGGTGTCCGCCCGGGACGGTCCACTTCCAGATCAGACTTCACTTTCGAGGGAATTCGAGAACAGTCATGGCGAACTTCACCGCCGCGGACGTCAAGAAGCTGCGCGACATGACCGGCGCGGGCATGATGGACTGCAAGAAGGCGCTGACCGAGGCCGACGGCGACTTCGACAAGGCCGTCGAGGCCCTGCGCATCAAGGGCGCCAAGTCCGTCGACAAGCGCGCGGACCGCACCGCCGCCCAGGGCACCGTCGTGCTGCGCAGTCAGGGCGAGGGCAAGGCCACCCTGATCGAGCTCAACTGCGAGACCGACTTCGTCGCCAAGAACGCCCAGTTCATCGAGCTGGCCGACCAGGTCGCCGACTTCGTCGCCGCGCAGGACAGTGGCGACCTCGCCACCGTCGCCGCCGCCGAGATCGAGCCGGGCAAGAGCCTGCAGGCCTACATCGAGGGCAAGAGCGCCATCATCGGCGAGAAGCTCGAGTTCCGCCGTCTGGCCAAGTTCGACGGCGCCTTCGTCGCCAGCTACCTGCACAAGTCCGACCCGGACCTGCCCCCGACCATGGGCGTCCTGGTCGAGCTGGACCAGGTGAACGAGGAGGTCGGCAAGGACCTCGCTCAGCAGATCGCCGCGCTGTCCCCGCAGTACGTCGGCAAGGACGAGGTTCCCGAGGACGTCGTCGCCAACGAGCGTCGCATCGCCGAGGAGACCACCCGCGAGGAGGGCAAGCCCGAGCAGGCGATCCCCAAGATCGTCGAGGGTCGCCTCAACGGCTTCTTCAAGGAGGTCACCCTTCTGGGACAGCCCTTCGTCAAGGAGAACAAGAAGACCGTCCAGAAGGTCGTCGACGAGGCGGGCGTGACCGTCAAGCGTTTCGTGCGCTTCAAGGTCGGCCAGGCCTAGGGGTTTTGACATGATGGAAGTGCCGGGGAGACTGTTTCTCCCCGGCACTTTCGGTGGATATGGGTGGATTTCGGGCGGGGCGCGTCCGATCCACCCGCAGCAGGAGCACTCGGGGGACCCTGTGCCGCTCGGGAACAACAAGGGAGGCCGCAGGCCGTGTCGAAGAACGAAGCCATGAGCACCGAAATCGCGATGCACGACTCCGGATGGAAGCGTGTCATGCTCAAGCTCTCGGGGGAGGCGTTCGCGGGCGGCGGCGGGCTGGGCATCGAACCCGAGGTCGTTCAGTACGTGGCCGAGTCCATCGCCGAGGCGGTCTCCGAGGGCATCCAGGTCGCCGTGGTCGTCGGCGGCGGCAACATGTTCCGCGGCGCGCAGCTCACCGAGGGTGGCATCGAGCGCGGCCGCGCCGACTACATGGGCATGCTCGGCACCGTCATCAACTGCCTCGCCCTCCAGGACTTCCTCGAGCGCCTGGGCGTGGACACGCGTGTGCAGACCGCGATCCACATGAGCCAGGTCGCCGAGGCCTACATCCCGCGTCGGGCCGTGCGTCACCTGGAGAAGGGCCGTGTGGTCATCTTCGGCGCCGGTCTCGGTGCGCCCTTCTTCTCCACGGACACCACCGCCGCCCAGCGCGCACTGGAGATCGGCGCCCAGGCGGTCCTCAAGGGCACCCAGGTCGACGGGGTCTACGACTCCGACCCGCAGCGTAACTCGGACGCGGTCAAGTTCGACAAGCTCAACTACAACGAGGTCCTCACCCGCGGCCTCAAGGTCATGGACGCCACCGCGGTCAGCCTGTGCATGGACAACGGGCTGCCCATCGTCGTCTTCGACCTCATGAGCCAGGGCAACATCCTGCGGGCCGTCCGCGGTGAGAAGATCGGCACCATCGTCGGTCCGACGTCCGACTGACGAGGGCGGGTCGACCCGCCCAGTGGCGTGGCCGCGGCCACGCATCCCAAGCCACGAACACCCAGCCGAGAATCCGGGAGTGTCCACAATGATCGAAGAAACCCTCCTCGAGGCCGAGGAGAAGATGGAGAAGGCCGTGACCGTGGCGAAGGAGGACTTCGCGACGATCCGTACCGGCCGTCCCACCCCGGCCACCTTCAACAAGATCACCGTCGACTACTACGGTGCCCGCACGCCGATCAACCAGCTGGCCTCCTTCTCGGTCCCCGAACCGCGGATGGTCGTCATCTCGCCGTTCGACGTCAGCGCGCGCACCGAGATCATCAACGCGATCCGCAACAGCGACCTGGGCGTCAACCCGTCCGACGACGGTCAGGTCATCCGCGTGATCTTCCCGGACCTGTCCGAGGAGCGTCGCAAGGAGTACGTGAAGGTCGCGCGCACCAAGGCCGAGGACAGCAAGGTCTCCATCCGCAACGTCCGTCGTCGCGCCAAGGACAGCTTCGAGAAGGGTGTCAAGGCCGGAGATCTGGGCGAGGACGAGGCCCACCGCGCCCAGGCCGAGCTGGACGAGCTCGCGCACAAGCACGTCGCCGCCATCGACGAACTGCTCAAGCACAAGGAAGCGGAACTCCTCGAGGTTTAGCCGGTGACCCATCCTTCGAACGGCTCCGGAGGCGATGACCACTCGCCGGAGCACAGACCCGACGACAGTACCCGTCCGGAGACGGACACGGCCGCCGGTCAGCGCTTCGTGCTGAACAAGCCGGGGGGTGGGCCGGTCAAGACCGGTCGCAACCTCCCGGTGGCCATCGCCAGCGGGTGCGCCCTCGGCGCACTCGTCTTCTTCTCGATCTTCCCCTGGCCTCAGCTGTTCACCATCATCACCTCGCTCGGGGTGCTGATCGGGCTCCGCGAACTCAACCGCGCCTTCGGCGGCAAGGGCATGACCCTCGCCGTGGTCCCGCTGGCCGTGGGCGGCGTCGCGATGCAGGCCGGAGCCTATTTCGGTGGTGCCGACTGGTTGGTGGGCATCGCCGCCCTCACCGCCATCTCCTGCCTGGTCTGGCGGTTGCGGGGAGGGGCGGAGGGGTTCGTCGCCGACGCGTCGGCGAACCTGTTCACCCTGGTGTACCTGCCGTTCCTGCTGGCCACCTGGATGCTGCTCATCGCCCATCCCGAGGACGGGCAGTACCGCCTCGTGGCGTTCATCGTCGTGACGATCTCCAGTGACATCGGCGGCTACTTCGCCGGGATCCTGCTGGGTCGGCACAAAATGGCGCCGGTGATCAGCCCGAACAAGACCTGGGAGGGCTTCAGCGGCTCCGTGGTGGCCTGTGCGGTGGCGGGCGCCCTGTGCGTCACCCTCATGCTCGACGGCCCCTGGTGGGTCGGCGTGATCCTGGGGCTGGCCGTGGTGCTGGCGGCCACGGTCGGTGACCTCATCGAGTCGCTGTTCAAGCGCGACCTGGGGGTCAAGGACATGGGCCGGTTCATGCCGGGCCACGGCGGTCTGATGGACCGTATCGACTCGCTTCTCATCGCCGGTCCGGTGGTCTGGATCGTGCTGAGCCTGCTGCTGCCCTGAGGGCGGTGTTCGACCGAAGGGGCCCCTGGCCTCGTGGGGTCCGGTGACACGACCGGGCACCTCGAGACCGGGGCCCTTCGTCGTCTCCCCGCACGCTCACCCGGGTGCGGGGGTGCCCGATCCGAGAACGGGTCGATACGCTCGACGCGTGGAAGAACCGCTGATCGCACGCATGCGCACCTACGGCGAGACCATCTTCGCCGAGATGACGCGCCTCGCAGTCGAGACCGAATCCGTCAACCTGGGACAGGGTTTCCCCGACACCGACGGGCCACGGAGCCTGCTGGAGAACGCCTCCCGGAACATCCTGGAGGGGGTGAACCAGTACCCGCCCGGGCCGGGCCGCCCCGAGCTGCGCCGAGCGGTGAGCCGCTACCGCTCCCGCCACTACGGTCTGGACTTCGACCCCGACACCGAGGTCTACGTCACCGTCGGTGCCACCGCCGGGATCGCGGCGTCCCTGTTGGCGCTGGTGGATCACGGGGACGAGGTCATCGTCTTCGAGCCGATGTACGACTCCTACGCCGCCATGATCTCGCTCGCGGGAGGCGTGCGACGCTCCGTGGCGCTGCGCCGTGACGCCGCGACCGGACGCTTCACCTTCGACCCCGCCGAGCTGCGCGCCGCCGTCACGCCGCGCACGCGGCTCATCATGGTGAACTCTCCGCACAACCCGACCGGCACGGTCTTCACCGCGGCCGAGCTGGAGGAGATCGCCTCCCTGTGCCGGGAGCACGACCTCATCGCGGTCACCGACGAGGTGTACGAGTTCCTCACCTTCGACGACCACCGGCACATCCCCCTGGCCACACTGGCGGGCATGCGCGAGCGCACCCTGTCGATCTCGTCGGTGGGCAAGACGTTCGCCGTCACCGCGTGGAAGACCGGCTGGGTGAGCGGCCCCGAGCCGCTGGTCCGGGCGGTGCGCACGGTCAACCAGTTCCTCACCTTCTCCGCCAACGGCGCCCTGCAGTTGGCCATCGCCGACGCCCTCGACAACGAGGACGCGTGGGTCGAGGAGCAGCGCGCGGCGCTCCAGGGCAAGCGCGACCGCCTCGCCGCGGGTTTGATCGGAGCCGGGTTCGACGTCGACATGTCCGAGGGCACGTACTTCCTCATGGCCGACATCCGACCACTCGGCTACGAGGACGGCGAGGACGTCGCCCGCGCGCTGCCCCGTGAGGCCGGGGTGGCGGCCGTGCCGGCCAAGGTGTTCTACGACCACGAGGACGAGGGGCGCCACCTGGTGCGTTTCGCCTTCTGTAAGCGCGACAAGGTGCTCGACGAGGCGGTGGCGCGGCTCGACCGCTGGCGGTCCGAGAAGGGGTGACCTCGGTGGGGTCGTCGCCGCGGCGACGACCCCACCGGAACGCACCGCCGGGCCGCTCCGCTCCCGCCGGATCGGTCCCGCCGGCGTGCGTGGTGGCCTCACCCGTCCCTGCCGCGCTCCGGGTCCTCGTGGGGTGGGGGAGGGGCCGGACGACGTCCCCGTGCGGTCCGTCGGGGTCCCGGAGCCCGCCCGAACCCGGGGGTGGTGTGCCGTCCGCCCGGTCCCGCGGGGTGCGCGTCAGGCCAGGTGCTCGTCCAGGAAGACGTCGATGGCGTGCCTGGTGATCTGGCTCGCGAACCCGCCCCAGTTGAGGTCGAACATGTGCTCGGTCCAGGGCAACTCCAGGTGGTGGTGGGGGACACCCGCCCCGCTGAGACGGTCGACGAAACGGCGGTTGTCCTCGGGATCGACGAACAGGTCGTGCCCGGCGGTGATCACCAGGGTCGGGGGCGACTGCGGGCCGACCGACCGGATCGGTGACAGGGCCTCGTACTCGTCCGGGTAATCCTCCGGTGGGCCGCCCACCATGGCCTCGCTGCTCTCCAGTAGTTCGTCGCCCACGGGGGAGTGACGCTGGCGCCAGGGGATCGCGGGGGCGTCGGGGGTGCCGTCGGTCACCGAGTACCAGGCGACGACGGCGGTCACCTCCGGAACCTCGGTCTCACAGGAGGGCGGTGTGTCGTCGGTGTAGGTGGCCAGGAGCGCCAACAGGCCGCCGGCGGACTGGCCGGTCACCGCGATCCGCTCCGGGTCGCCCCCGTGTTCGGCGGCGTGCTCGCCCACCCAACCGAGCGCGCAGCGGACGTCCGCCACCGACTCCTCCCAGGCACCGTCGGGGAAGAAGCGGTAGTCGACGTCGAACACCACCCGGTCGCCGTCGGCCAGCCACGTGTCCCAGCGCGGCAACAGGCTCTGGGGCAGGTCGTCGGCGCCGCCGTGGATGTTGACCACGACCGGCAGGGGGTCGTCGGCGGGGACGGCGGGTGTCCACACGTCCAGTTCCAGGGGTGTGTCCGCGACCCGGTGGTAGGTCAGGGTCGTCGGTTCCCGGTCGGTGGTGGTGGACAGCCCCGCGGTGTAGGCGGCCGGACTCAACGGTGCGCCCTCGTCGCGTGCGGTGCTCCACAGGGCCACCGACGGCACCAGGGCCAGGACCAGCAGCAGCGCGTTGACGACCGCCAGCGCCCCTCCCCACCGGCCCCGGGCGAACGACCCGACCAGGAGTCCGAGCAGCGCGGGCAGGGCCAGGAACAGCGAGAACTCCAGGACGAGCAACGCGTACTGCCACGCCTCCCAGGAGGGCGGTGGCGACAGGACCAGGGCCAGGGAGGCGATCCCGGGCAGGGCACAGAGCCCGGAGAACACCAGAAGTGTGCGGCGGAGCAGGGGAGGGGGCACGGCGACATCCTTTCGATACGTTCGTATCGATACGAACGTATCAGAATCCGACCCTGTGCGAGAATGACGGTGTGCCGAAGGTCGTGGACAGACAGAACCGTCGCCGGAGCGTGGCCGAGGCGATCCACCGCATCGCCGCCCGCGGGGGGCTCGAAGAGGTCAGTGTCCGGATGGTGGCCACCGAGGCGGGGCTGTCCGTCGGAGCCGTCCAACGCGCGTTCCCCACCAAGAACGACCTGCTCCGGTTCGCCCTGGACACCTCCGTCGACGAGGTCGCCGCCCGCTTCTCCCGCATCCGGATCGGCCCGGAGCTACTGACGTTCGCCGAAGGACTGCGCGCCGTCCTCGTGGACCTGCTGCCCACGGACGAGCGCCGCCGGGCCCAGATCCGCATCTGGGCCGCCTACTACGCCCGCGCGGCCGTCGACCCGGAGTTCGCGAAGGTGCTCGCCGACCTGGACACCCGGTCGCGCGCGAACCTGACCGCCGCCCTCACCTACGCCCGTGACCAGGGTGAACTCACCTCGGGGCAGGACATCGACGCCCTGGTCGAACTGCTCATGGTCATCATCGACGGTCTCTGGCTCACGTGCGCCCGTCTGCCCGAGGGCACCGACCTGAGCGGCCCGCGCGCGGCGATCGACGCCGCCGTCGCCCTGGTCTCGGCGCGCTGAACCGTCCTCGCGGGTCATCCCGACGCCCCCGACCGTTCCCGGGGCCGTTCCGGGTGGTGGATGAGGATCGTGGTCATCGGACGCCGAGGGCGACCGGCGGGAGGAACGCCATGACCACCGAGCACGACCGGAACCACGTCGGCGTCCCCGAACCGGCGCGCTCGCCGCACCGCCGGCGGAGGCCCGGGGCCTCAGGGCCGCATGAAGGGCAGGGCCCTGGGCGTTCCGGGGGAACGTCCAGGGCCCTGGTCGGTGGCTCAGCGCTGGGGTTCGAACCAGACCGCGCCGAGCGGGGGCAGGGTGATCTCCGCGGAGAACGGCTGCCCGTGCCACTCCTGGGCCTGGGCCTCCACCGTGGTGGGAGCCGCGTGCCCCGAACCGCCGAAGCGCGGCTCGTCGGAGTTGAGCACCGCGTTCCAGCGGCCCTCGACCGGCAGACCGATCCGCCAGTCCGAGCGGGGCACCGGTGAGAAGTTCACCGCGCACACCAGCATCGATCCGTCCTCGCCCCGACGCAGGTGGCTCAGGGTGTTGCCCTCGTGGTCACCGCCGTCCAGCCAGACGAACCCGGCCGGGTCGGTGTCCAGCGACCACAGCGCCGCGCGCGGTCGGTAGGCGTCGTTGAGCGCCTTGACCAGCTGCTGCACGCCCGCGTGGTGGTCGTACTGCAGCAGCCACCACGGCACGCCCTGCTCGTGCGACCACTCGTCGCCCTGGGCGATCTCGCCGCCCATGAACAGCAGCTGCTTGCCCGGGTGCGACCACATGAAGGACAACAGGGCCCGCAGGTTCGCCGCCCGCTGCCACTCGTCGCCGGGGGCCTTGTTGTACAACGACTGCTTACCGTGCACCACCTCGTCGTGCGACAGCGGCAGGACGTAGTTCTCGCTGTAGGCGTACACCATCGAGAACGTGATGTCGTTGTGGTGGTACTTGCGGTGGATCGGTTCCTTCTTCACGTACTCCAGGGAGTCGTGCATCCACCCCATGTTCCACTTGAGCCCGAAACCGAGGCCACCGTGCTCCACCGGGGTCGTCACCCCCGTGTACGCGGTGGACTCCTCAGCGATCATCGCCACGTCGGGGTTGCGCCGGTACACCGTGGTGTTGAGGTCCTTGAGGAAGTCGATCGCCTCCAGGTTCTCCCGGCCGCCGAACGCGTTCGGCTCCCAGGCGCCGGAGTCGCGCGAGTAGTCGAGGTAGATCATCGAGGCGACCGCGTCCACCCGCAGTCCGTCGATGTGGAACTCCTCCAACCAGTACAGAGCGTTGGCGACGAGGAAGTTGCGCACCTCGGTCCGCCCGTAGTTGAAGATCAGCGTGCCCCAGTCGGGGTGCTCGCCCCGGCGCGGGTCGGGGTGCTCGTACAGGGCGCTGCCGTCGAAGTCGGCCAGCGCCCAGGAGTCCTTGGGGAAATGCGCCGGCACCCAGTCCAGGAGCACACCGATGTCCGCCCGGTGCAACGCGTCCACCAGGTGCCGGAACTCGTCCGGGGACCCGAACCGCGGGGTGGGCGCGTAGTAGGAGGTGACCTGGTACCCCCACGAACCGTCGAAGGGGTGCCCGGCCACCGGCAGGAACTCCACGTGGGTGAAGCCCATCTCGGAGACGTAGGACACCAGCTGTTCGGCCAGGTCGACGTAGGACAGGCCCGGGCGCCAGGAGCCCAGGTGCACCTCGTAGACGCTCATGGGGGCCCGGTGGGGTTCCAGGCCCTTGCGCTCGGCCATCCACTGTTCGTCGGTCCACACGTGGTCGGAGACGGTGACGACCGAGGCCGTGGCCGGCGGCACCTGGGTGCGGCGGGCCATGGGGTCGGCCTTGTCCCGCCAGTGTCCGTCGGAACCGAGGATCTGGAACTTGTACAGGGCGCCGTCGCCGACTCCGGGGACGAACAGTTCCCACACGCCGGAGGAGCCCAGACTGCGCATCGGGTGGGCGAGCCCGCTCCAGTAGTTGAAGTCGCCGATGACCCGGACCCCGCGCGCGGCGGGGGCCCAGACCGCGAACCGGGTCCCGGCCGCGTCGTCCGGCGCCCCGTCCGGGGCGGTGACGTGAGAGCCCAGGGCACGCCACAGTTCCTCGTGACGCCCCTCACCGATCAGGTGCAGGTCCAGCTCCCCGAGCGTGGGGGCGAAGCGGTAGGAATCGGCCTGCACCAGTTCCGGGCCGTCCTCGTAGCGGACCGCGATCCGGTAGTCGTCGACCTTCTTCGGGAGGCGGGCCGCGAACACGCCGCGGTGACGGTGCGGCAGCGCGACCCGGGTGCCGTCGGGAAGGACGACGTGCGCCTCGACCGCTCCGGGACGCAGGACCCGAAGGTCGCGTCCGTGCAGGCCGAGGACGGAGTGCGGGTCGTGGTGGCGGCCGTCCACCACACGGTCGAGTTCCTCGACCAGGGTCTCCGCGAGTCCCGCCGGGGTGCGCGTCCGACGGGTCGTCTTCCCCTCCGTCGCCTTCTTCGGGGCGGCCTTCGCCCCGTTCCCGCCGGCGGCCTTCCCCGGCGCCGTCCCGGTGGCCGCGGCCGTGGCGGAGGCCTTCGCCGTCTTCGCGGTCTTCGTGGTCTTCTTCCCGGTCGACGTCCTCTTCGCCGCCGTGGGCTCCGCCGCCGGCTCGTCGGCGGTCGCGGACTTCTTCGTCGTACGCGGTGACAATGCGACTCCGTGATGACTCGTGGTGGTCGGATGAGCGGGGAGTTCGGTGAAACTCTGGTCCGGCGGGGAAGAACGAGGTGGCCGCCGTGCGCGAACGGCGGCCACCGGGGACTCAGCCGGGCACCGGAGGCGCGCCGGCCGCTGTGGCGATGGACTCCAGCGGTACCCGCAGCCAGTCGGGGCGGTTGTGCGCCTCGTACAGGACCTCGTAGACCGCCTTGTCGAACTCGAAGGCGCGCAGCACCGTCAGGTGCTTGTCCGGGTCGGCGCCGCCGCCGTCGGCGTAACCGCGGCAGAACGCGTCCCGGTTGCGGCGGACCCAGTCGCGCGCCGCCCACGTCAGCTCCGGGTCGTGCGGCCGCCCGACCAGCAGGTAGCCGGCCGCGTAGTCGAAGGAGCGCAGCATGCCCGCCACGTCCCGCAGCGGGCTGGACAGCCGTTGGCGCTCGCGCACCGGCACCGTGGGTTCGCCCTCGAAGTCCAGCAGGACCCAGCCGGAGTCGGGGCGGATGACCTGCCCCAGGTGGTAGTCGCCGTGGATCCGCTGGATCGGCAGGGGCTCGTCCACCTTGGCGAAGTCGGCGTACGCCTCCATCACGCGGGGCGCGTGCTCGGCCAGCTCCGGTACCTCGGCGGAGGCCATCGCCAGGCGTTCCACCATGGCGTCGGCCAGTTCGGCCGTCGACGCGGGTGAGAGCACGTCGGTGGGCAGGGCCCGGGCCAGCGAACTGTGCACCTGCGCGGTGGTGTGCCCCAGCCGCGCCGCCTCGTCACCGAAGTCGGCGTCCTCGCCCTCCAACAGCCTGCGCACGTTCTCCGTGGCCAGCAACCAGCCGTCGGTGGCGTCCGGGACGAACGTCTGCAGCAACGCCAACGTGGTGGGCGTGGTGTGCCCGGACAGGTCGGCCTCGATCCACCCGCACGGGCGCGCCACGTAGGGCGAGCCCGACAACGCCATGTTCAGCTCCAGGTCCGGGTTGCGCCCGGGCCAGAGCCTGCGGAAGGTCTTGAGCACGTAGTCGCGCCCGTACACCAGGGAGGTGTTGGACTGTTCACCGGTCAGGAGCCGGCCCTCACCGCACGGCCGTACCTCGGCGCCCGGCAGGGTGCGGAACCGCACCCGACCCCGTCGTCCGCCCTCCTCACCCGAGGTGAACCGTTCCAGGAGCAGTGCCGTGAGTTGGGGGTCGTGCGCGGCGTCGTACACCACACGTGGTCGTCCGCCCGCGACCGGGCACACGCCGATGGCGGAGCGTGCCAGGTGGGGCGGCAGCGAGCGCGGCGGACGCGACCCGAGCAACACCTGGTACCGCGAGTTGGTGCCGCGCTGCCCCGCCTGGACGACGAGCACGTTGAGGTCGGGCCCACCGGGACCGGCCGAGACCAGGGTGTACCTGCTCTCGATCCGGACCCGTCGGATCGGGATCCCCTTGCCGGAGAACCATCGTTGTCGGGGTAGCCAGACTGCCAGGAGTTCTTCGAGCTGCGACATGTCAGAGAGGCCTGGTTTCCTTCCCGCCCCCGCCGTGGCCCGCTCCGGCGGGCCGGTGGGTGACTGTGGCGCGGTGGCCGGTGTCGAAGGTGTCCGGTGTGCTCAGCCCCGCCGCCGGGAGCCCGTACGAGGGCACGCCCTCGCGAGCCTCGGGCTCGGTCGCGGACGTGGGGTCCGCCGGCAGCTGGAACCAGTAGAAGCCGTGACCGGGGAGGGTGAGCAGATACGGCAGCTCACCGATCTCCGGGAACCGGACGCCGCCCACGCACTCCACCGGGCCGACCCCGGCGTAGCGTGACAGGTCCAGCTCCACGGGCTGGGGGAACCTGGACAGGTTGTTGACGCAGAGCATGCGGTCGTCGCCGTGCTCACGGATGAACGCCAACACGCTCGGGTTGGTGGCGTTGAGCTCGGTGAACTCCCCGGTGCCGAACACGGGGTGCCGTTTGCGGATCTGGATCATCCTGCGCGTCCAGTTCAGCAGCGACCCGGGGTTCTCCCGCTGGGACTCGACGTTGAGGGCCTGGTAGCCGTAGACCGGGTCGAGGATCAACGGCAGGTACAGACGGGCGGGGTCGCCGCGGGAGAACCCCGCGTTGCGGTCGGCGTTCCACTGCATCGGGGTGCGCACGGCGTCGCGGTCGCCCAGCCAGATGTTGTCGCCCATGCCGATCTCGTCGCCGTAGTACAGCACCGGGGAACCCGGCAGGGAGAGCAGCAGCGCGGTGAACAGCTCGATCTGGTTGCGGTCGTTGTCCAACAGGGGCGCGAGCCGCCGTCGGATCCCCACGTTCGCGCGCATGCGGGGTTCCTTGGCGTACTCGGAGTACATGTAGTCGCGCTCCTCGTCGGTGACCATCTCCAGGGTCAGCTCGTCGTGGTTGCGCAGGAAGATCGCCCACTGACAGTTGCGGGGGATCTCCGGGGTCTGGGCGAGGATCTCCGAGATCGGGAAGCGCTGTTCCTGTCGGACCGCCATGAACATCCGCGGCATCAACGGGAAGTGGAAGTTCATGTGGCACTCGTCGCCGCCGGACTCGAAGTCGCCGAAGTAGTCGACGACCTCCGACGGCCACTGGTTGGCCTCGCTCAGCAGCACCCGGTCCGGGTAGAGGCGGTCCACCTCGGCGCGGACCCGCTTGAGGAACTCGTGCGTCTCCTTGAGGTTCTCGCAGTTGGTGCCCTCGCGCTCGTACAGGTACGGCACGGCGTCCAGTCGGAACCCGTCGATGCCCAGGTCCAGCCAGTAGCGCAGGACCTCCAGGATCGCCTCTTGGACCGCGGGGTTCTCGAAGTTCAGGTCCGGCTGGTGGGAGAAGAACCGGTGCCAGTAGTACTGGCCGCGAACCTCGTCGTAGGTCCAGTTCGAGGTCTCGGTGTCGACGAAGATGATGCGCGCCTCGTCGTAGCGGTCGTCGGTGTCCGACCACACGTAGAAGTCGCCGTAGGGTCCGTCCGGATCCTCGCGCGAGGCCTGGAACCACGGGTGCTGGTCGCTGGTGTGGTTCATGACCAGGTCGGTGATGACCCGGATGCCGCGTCGGTGCGCCTCGTCGAGGAGTCGCACGAAGTCGGCGGTGTTGCCGAACTCGGGAAGGATCTTGAAGTAGTCCGAGATGTCGTATCCGCCGTCGCGCAGCGGGGACTCGTACATCGGCAGCAGCCAGACGCAGTCGATGCCGAGCCACTGGAGGTAGTCCAGTTTCTGCACCAGCCCGGCGAGGTCGCCGGTGCCGTCGCCGTTGGAGTCGAAGAACCCCCGTGCGAGTACCTCGTAGAAGACGGCGTGCTTGAACCAGTGAGGGTCACTGGTACCACCCGAGGACATGAGCGGACCGGTGGCGGCCCCGGTGGCCGGCGCGAGCGGGCCGTGTTCGGCGTGCTCGGTGAACCCGGGCCCGGACTCGTCGTTGCTCATTTACTGCTCCCACCCAAAATGTTCGACATCGGATCAACGGGCGTTCGGGGTCGGGAGGGTGGTGGTGCCTGGACCGTCGCCCCCCGGGTCCCCGTCCCGCTATCTGCCGCTGATGGTGAACACGTGTGCGGTTCCGTTCGCCGGGTCGAGCCGGACGTAGTTGTCCGCTCGCCAGGTGTAGGAACGGCCGGTCAGCTCGTCGGTCACCTTGAGGTCCTCCTCCCACATGCGGCCGATCGACGGCAGGTCGAGGCGCACCGTGGCCTCGTGGGCGTGGTGCGGGTCCAGGTTGACGACGACGATGACGGCGTCGTCGGGTTCACCGGGCGCGCCGGGTCGGTGCTTGGAGAAGCAGACGATCTCCGGCCGGTCCACGTGGTGGAACCGCAGGTTGCGCAGCTCGCGCAGGGACGGGTGGGCCCGGCGCAGCTCGTTGAGCCGGGTGATGAGCGGGGCGATGGTCGCGCCGGAGGCGGCGGCCCCGGCCCAGTCGCGCGGGCGGTACTCGTACTTCTCCGAGTGCAGGTACTCCTCGCTGCCGGGCGCGGCGGGGGTGTTCTCGCACAGTTCGAAGCCGGAGTAGATCCCCCAGGTGGGCGAGAGCGTCGCGGCCAGGACCGCGCGCGCCTCGAACGCGGGCCGACCACCGTGCTGGAGGTAGGCGTTGAGGATGTCGGGGGTGTTGGCGAAGAAGTTGGGCCGCAGGTAGTGCGCGGTCTCCCGGCTGAGCTCGGTGAGGTACTCGGTGAGCTCGTCCTTGCCGTTGCGCCAGGTGAAGTAGGTGTAGGACTGGTGGAAGCCGACCTTGGCCAGGGCGCGCATCATCGCGGGGCGGGTGAAGGCCTCGGCCAGGAAGAGCACGTCGGGGTCGGTGGCGGCGACGTCGGCGAGCAGACGCTCCCAGAACACGACCGGCTTGGTGTGCGGGTTGTCCACGCGGAAGATCCGCACCCCGTGGTCCATCCAGTGGCGCACCACGCGCAGGATCTCCGCGTACAGACCCTCGAAGTCGTGGTCGAAGCAGAGCGGGTAGATGTCCTGGTACTTCTTCGGCGGGTTCTCGGCGTAGGCGATGGTGCCGTCGGCGCGCGTCGTGAACCACTCCGGGTGCTCGGTGACCCAGGGGTGGTCGGGGGAGCACTGGAGGGCCAGGTCCAGGGCGATCTCCAGGCCGTGGGTGGAGGCCTCGGCGACGAAGGCGTCGAAGTCGGCGAGGGTGCCCAGATCCGGGTGGACGGCGTCGTGCCCCCCGTCGGCCGACCCGATGGCCCACACCGAACCGGGATCACCGGGCGCGGGGCTCAGGGTGTTGTCGCGTCCCTTGCGGTGCGCGACGCCGACCGGGTGGATGGGCGGCAGGTACACCACGTCGAAGCCCATGTCGGCGATGGCGGGTAGTCGCTTGGCGGCGGTGGCGAAGGTGCCGGACAGCTCCCGGCCGGGCGCCCTGTCGACCTGGGCGCCCTCCGAACGCGGGAAGAACTCGTACCAGGAGCCGAACAGGGCGCGCTCGCGGTGCACGGCGACCTTGATCCGCCGGGATCGGGTGACGAGTTCGCGGATCGGGTTCTGTTCCATGGCGGCGAGGACCTCGTCCGTGACGGCGGTCTCGAAACGTGCCAGGGGCGGCAGGGAGGTGTCGCGCAGGACGCCGGCGGCCACGGTCAGCGCCGGGTCGCGCGGGGTCCGACGGCCCGCCCGGGCGAGCAGGCGGGCGCCCTCCTCCAGGACCAGATCGGTGTCGGAGTCGAGGGGGAGCTTCACGCGGGCGACGTGGAGCCAGGTGCTGAAGGGGTCGCTCCAGGACTCGACGGAGAAGGACCACCGGCCCTCGGAGGGCAGGCTGATCTCCGCCTCGTAGCGGTCGGTCCCCGGTGCCCGCTCGCGCAGGGGAACGAGGCCCTGGCGGCGTCCCGTGGGGGAGTGCACGACGACGCCCGCGGCGAGGGAGTCGTGGCCCTCGCGAATCACGGTCGCTTCGACGGTGAAGCGTTCTCCGGGCACGGCTTTCACCGGGCCGAGATCGTTGTCTGGAGAGATATCGAGGATGGGCAGGCGTCCGATCACTGGCTACACCGTAATTGTCGTGGTTCGGGCGTTATAGGGCAGCACGTACTGACTCACGTGCAGAAATCATCGGAATGTCATCCAACGCAAGACGGAGTTAACGAAGTACGGGATCAGAAACTGTCCGGATTGCGGCTTCGGTGCCCTGCGCTGTCTATGGTCAGCCCTCTCATGGGGTTTGGCAGAGTGTCGAGGCCGGATAATTTCTGTGATTCTCGTCACACTCGCCCCGTCGGTATGGGCCGGGTATTCGCCGGGTTTCACCCTGCAAAACATCGCAAAGCAGGCAAGTCGCCCTAGGGGATGCGGGGGTCTCCATGGTCGATTTCAGATGTCTCTTCAGTAAAAATCCGAAAATTCTTACCGCATGTTGTCGGTGGCTCCGAGATGGGTAGGGATGACCGAATGCACGCCGAGCGCGGGCGACTCTATTCCGGACATCCCCATGTGTCCGTTGCGCCCCTTGGGAATCACTTGTCACACCTTCGGTCGAAGCGACAAGATCACATTCGACTTTGTTGTGTGTCTCGTCTTGATGTCGAGAGGAATGCCGAACGGTTTCTAGTGAAGAGACTGCTCTGGTCGACCTGTGGTGGTTCGTGTGGCTTTGCCAGGGATTGAGTAATCTTTTCGATGACACGCCCGATATGGCGCAGTTCTCTTTGCGTGGTCCCTGCGAGGGTGGTCGACGGAGTGCCCATCACCTCACGGTGGGCGGTGCACGGTCGAGGGGGCGACGTGACGGAGTCCAACCGGAGTGGTCGGTTCGGGGAGCGGGCCCGAGCCCTGTTCAGGGATGGAGCCGCGAGGTTGGAGGGGGACCCCGCGCAGGACCGGCGCGAGGCGCTCCTGCGCCTGTCGGGCCTCAGCGCCATCGCCGGGTTGCTCTGCGCGGCGCTGGTCCTGCCCTGGGTCGGCAGCACCGGCCTCGTGGCCCGGGACGCCGCCGCCGGCTTCATGGCCCTGCCGGGCGACCTCGACGTCCCGAACCTGTCGTCCCGAGTCCTGCTCACCGACGATGACGGTGAGTCCTTCGCCGAGGTCGCCGAGCGCGAGCGCGACGTGGTCCCCCTCGACGAGATGAGCCCCTGGCTCCCGTCGGCCCTGATGGCGGTCGAAGACGACCGTTTCTACGAGCACAACGGCCTCGACCTGCGCGGTGTCCTGCGCGCCGCCGCCCGCACCGCGCAGGGTGACATGCAGGGCGGTTCCACCATCACCCAGCAGTACGTCAAGAACCTCCTCATCGAATCCGCCGAAACCGAGGAGGAGGTCGAGGAGGCGAGCGCCCGGACGCTCGGCCGCAAGCTCACCGAACTGCGCTACGCCATCGACATCGAGGACCGCTACAGCAAGGACGAGATCATCGAGGGCTACCTCAACCTGTCCTACTTCGGGGCCGGCGCGCACGGCGTGGAGGTCGCCGCCCAGCGGTACTTCTCGACGTCCGCCGCCGACCTGGACCCCGGGCAGGCCGCCACGCTCGCCGGTCTGGTCCGCGCGCCTTCGCTCTACGACCCCATCAACAACCCGGACCAGGCCCAGGAGCGTCGCGACCTCGTTCTGGACCGAATGGTCGACACCGGAGTCCTCGACCCGGAGCAGGCCGCCGAGCACAAGGAGAAGGACCTGGGTGTGGACCCCGGCCCGCGCGGCGGCAGCTGTGCCGAGAGCGACTACCCGTTCTACTGCGACTACGTGATGCGCTGGCTCGCCGAGTCCGAACTGCTGGGTGATACCCCCGAAGAGCGCGAACAGCGCATCTCCCAGGGCGGACTCACCGTCCAGACCGGCCTGGACCGCGCGGCGCAGGACGCTGCCGAGGCCGCCATCGACGAGCGGGTCCCGCACACGGACTCCACGAAGTTCTCCGCCCAGGCCATGATCGAGCCCGGTTCCGGCCGGGTGCGCGCCCTGGCCCAGAACCTGCGCTACGGCTTCGACGACGAGGCGGTCGGCACCACCTCGATCAACCTGGCCGTGGACCAGGCCGACGGTGGATCCGGCGGTTATCAGGCCGGCTCGACCTTCAAGGCGTTCACTCTGGCCGCCGCCCTCGACGAGGGCCTGGGGTACGACACCGATTTCGACTCGCCCAAGACCATGTCGGTCGGCAGCATGTCCAACTGCGACGGCGCCTCCATGTCCTCGTGGAGCGTGCGCAACGCCGGGGAGAGCGACGACGGCGAGCACAACATGATCAGCGGGACCAAGGGCTCGGTGAACACCTACTTCGCGCAGTTGCAGAGACGGGTCGGGCTGTGCGACACCTCCGAGATGGCCGTAAAGGCCGGGGTGCACCGCGCCGACGGTGGCGATCTGGGCGTGTGGAGCTCCTTCACCCTCGGCGACCAGGAGGTCTCGCCGCTCAACGTGGCCAACTCCTATGCGACCTTCGCCGCCCGCGGCGTGCGCTGTGAGCCGCGCCCGGTCCGCGCCATCACCGACGAGGACACCGACGAACGGGTCACTACCGAGTCGGACTGCGAACAGGTCATCGAGCAGCGGACCGCCGACGGCGTCAACCACCTGCTCCAGCAGACCTTCGACGGCGGGACCGCCAACGGTCTGGACATCGGCCGACCTGTCGCCGGCAAGACCGGCACCACCGACAACGCCGCCTACGCGTGGTTCGCCGGCCACACGCCGAACCTCGCCTCGGCGGTGGTCGTGGGTGACGTGCGGGGCGGTGAGCAGTACCCGCTCCAGGGCGTGACCATCGGGGGGCGCTACTACGGCACCGTCTACGGGGGCACCCTGCCCGGTCCCATCTGGCAGGAGAGCATGCGCGGCGCCACCGCCGACCTGCCCTCCGAGAGCTTCGCGGAGTCGCCCGGTGCCTTCGGCGATCCGAAGGCCGAGCCGCCCGGGTCCGACGACTCCGACTCGGATTCAGACTCCGATTCGGACTCCGACTCGGACACGGATTCCGACTCGGACACGGATTCCGACTCCGGGACCTAGCGGTTGCCGGAGGGGCGAGGGCCGGCGGGCCCCGCCTCGCCCCGGGGCGCCGTGGAGCCGGGCCGAGCGGCGCCACCGAGCGGCACCGCGAGGTGGGGATCGGCGCCTGGTCGGTGCGCCCTCGGGGCGTCGGAGCCGGAACGCCCGCAGAAGGCGTCGCGCCGTGTCCGCCTCGGGCCGCCGGCGTGCGCGCACGCGTTCCCGACACCGGCCGGGGCGGAGCGCGAGGGCCCGGAGATCATGGTGCGCGCGACGGTCCCCGCGCCGGTCCGGCCAAGGATGGCGGGGATAACCCGGGAGGAAACATCCCAGGCTCGTCCTTGTTGGCGCATAATGGAGACGAACCGACAGGGGAGCGCGTGAGCGCTGAGAGTGCGGCCCGGGGCCGCAGACCCTTACACACCTGATCCGGGTCATGCCGGCGAAGGAAGTCGTGAGAACCCGTCACCGCGACGCTCGACGGCGCGCGTGGCGCTCTTGGCCGCATTCCCCCTCGTCACCTCGACGAAGGGACCACTGACGTATGGGTACCGACACCGAACCTCCGAGCGCCGGAGGGGCGCGCGGGTTCCCGACCCGCATCGGCGACCGGCTCCGCGAACTCCGGAACTGGCGCACCGTGGACATCGTCGTCGCCGCCGTCATCGGCGTCGCGGTGGGCGTGGTGTTCTGGCTCTGGGGCATCGTCTGGACGGTCACCGGGCCGTTGTTCGTGCTCTTCCCACCCGCCCAGGCCCTCATCTACGGTGTGTGGCTGCTTCCGGGCGTCCTCGGCGGGCTCATCGTCCGCCTGCCGGGCGCGGCCGTGCTCACCTCCATCACGGCCGCCTCGGTCTCGGCCCTGCTGGGCTCCCAGTGGGGGGTCACCGTGGTCATGGAGGGCGCGCTGCAGGGTCTGCTCCCCGAACTGGTCTTTCTGCTCTTCCTCTACCGCCGGTGGGGCATGGGCGTGGCCGTCCTGGCCGGCATGGCCGCCGGGTTGTCCCCCGCCGTGCGTGACGTCGTCGTCTACTACCCCACCTGGCCCCTGACCCACCAGCTCGTCTACGGTGCGTGCATCCTGGTCAGCGGCGCGCTCATCGCGGGTGTGGGCGGACGCCTGCTCACCTCCGCCCTGGCCAGGGCCGGCGCGCTCACCCCCTTCCCGTCGGCCAGGGGCTGATCCGTGGCCGTCCCGAACGCGCGCGGCGCGCGTGTGGAACTCTCCGGTTGGGGATGGAAGCACGCGGGCCGCGCCACCCACGCGCTGCGCGGCGTCGACCTCGTCATCGAGCCGGGCGAACGGGTCCTGCTGCTGGGGGCCTCCGGCGCGGGCAAGTCCACACTGCTGCACTCCCTGGCCGGGCTCACCGGTGCCTCCGGCGCGATCAGCGGTGACGAGGAGGGCGTGCTCCGGGTCGACGGACGACCCGCCTCGCGCGGTCGTGGAGGGGTCGGACTCGTGAGCCAGGACCCCGAGACCCAGGTCGTGATGGCGCGCGCCGGCGACGACGTGGCGTTCGGGCCGGAGAACCTGGGCGTGCCGCGGGAGGAGATCCGGCCCAGGGTGGAGAACGCCCTGGACGCGGTGGGTTTCCCCTACGGTCTCGGGCATCCCACCGGCGCCCTGTCCGGTGGTGAGAAACAGCGACTGGTCGTCGCCGGCGCGTTGGCGATGCGCCCCCGGCTGCTGCTGTTGGACGAACCCACCGCCAACCTCGACCCGGCCGGCGCCGCCCTGGTCCGGGACCTGTTGACCCGTCTGCTCTCCGAGACCGAGGCGACGCTCGTTCTCGTGGAGCACCGGGTCGCCGACGTCGTGGACCTGGTGGATCGGGTGGTGGTGCTCGCGCCCGGTGGCGGTGTGATCGCGGACGGTCCGCCGACGGCGGTGTTCTCCACCCACGGTCGTGCCCTGGCCGACCAGGGAGTGTGGGTCCCCGGTGAGGAACCCGAACCGGACCCGGCCCCGGCGCCCGGTGGGTCGCCCCGGCTGGCCGCGGAGGGCGTCGTGGCGCGCACCCCCTTCTCGCCGGGCGTGCGCGCCGCCGAGCCGCGCGTCGTTCTGGAGGACGTGGACCTCGTCGTGAGCGCGGGGGAGGCGACCGCCCTCACCGGGCCCAACGGGGCCGGCAAGTCCACGCTGCTCATGCTCTTGGCGGGACTGGCCAAGCCCCACCGCGGTCGGGTGGTGCCACGGGGGCCGCTGGTCGCGACGGACCGGCGTCCCCTGGTGCGGTGGCCCGCCCGACGGTTGGCCCGGCACGTGGGCACCGTGTTCCAGCACGCCGAGGACCAGTTCGTCACGTCCACCGTGCGCGACGAGCTGCGCTTCGCCCCGCACCGGGCCGGGCTGGGCGCGGCCGAGACCGACGCCTGGGTGGGCGAACTCATGGAACGTCTGCGCCTGAACACGCTGGCCGACGTGCATCCGTACACCCTCTCCGGCGGTGAGAAGCGCCGTCTGTCCGTGGCCACCGCGCTCAGTTCCGGTCCGGCGCACGCCCCCGACGTCCTGGCCCTGGACGAACCCACTTTCGGGCAGGACACCCGCACCTGGAGCGAGCTGGTGGAGCTCCTGGGCGACCTGCGCGCCCAGGGTCGGGCCGTCACGATGGCCACCCACGACCGGTTGCTCCTGCGCCATCTGACGGACGTGCGCGTGCACGTGGCGGACGGTCGTGTCCTGACCGCGAGCCCGCACAAGGAGGACGTGTGAGCACCCACGATCGAGGCGCGGCCGGTGCGGGCGACCTGCTCACCCTGGACACCACCGACACCCGCCACCGGCTCACCGCGCTCAACCCGGCGGCCAAACTCATCGCCGCTCTGATCATCGGTATCGGTCTGGTGCCCGCCGTGGACGCCGTCACCGGTGGGATCGTGCTGGCCGTCGTGCTGGTGTGCGTGCCGTTCAGCGGGGTGGACCGCCGCACCCTGATCCTCCTCTCCGGCCCCTTCCTGCTCATGGGTCTGTCCAGCGCCGCGGTCAACTACCTGTACGGCGAGCAGGGACTGGAGGGCGCCATCGGGGTGGCCGTGCGCCTGTTGGCGATCGCCCTGCCCGGCCTGCTCGCCGCGCTGACCAGCGACCCCACCGAGATGGCCGACGGGCTCGTGCAGCGCCTCAAAGTGCCCGAGCGCCCCGCCATGGGCGTCCTCGCGGCCCTGCGTCTCATCCCGTTGCTGGCCGACCAGTGGCGCACCATCACCCTCGCGCGACGGGCCCGTGGGCTGGAGGCCGGCTATGACCCGGTGCGGGTGGTGCGCCTGTTCTTCGGCCGGATCTTCGCCCTGTTGGTGCGCTCGGTACGGACGGGAACCCTGCTGGCCACCGCCATGGACGCGCGGGGCTTCGGCACCGGACCGCGCAGTCACGCCCGCGTCAGCCGCTGGCGCGCCGCCGACACCCTCCTGCTCGTGGCGACCGTGCTGCTCCTGGCCGGTGCCTACGCGCTCTCGGCCCGGCTGGGGACCCTGGTGCTGCTCTTCTCCTGACCCGGGTGGTTAGGTGACAAGCGACACTGACGTCGAAACGAAGAGGTGGACAACGTGGGCGAGTTCGTTCGCGTGGAGAGCGACCCGGAGAATCCCGCGGTCGCCGTGATCCGCATCGACCGACCGAAGGCGCTGAACGCGCTGAACGGGCGGGTCACCGAGGAGATCGCCGAGGCGGCAGCCCGGGTGTCGGTGGACGACTCCGTGCGCGCCGTGGTGCTGTACGGGGGTGAGCGCGCCTTCGTGGCGGGGGCCGACATCAAGGAGATGGCCGAGCTCACCCACGCGGCGATGCTGGAGTACTCGCGTGCTCTGCAGAACGCCCTGACCGCCGTGGCTCGCATCCCCAAGCCCGTCGTGGCGGCGATCAGTGGGTACGCGCTCGGCGGCGGTTGCGAGTTGGCGCTGTGCGCCGACTTCCGGGTCGCGGGTGTGAAGGCCCGACTCGGTCAGCCCGAGATCCTGCTCGGCGTCATCCCGGGCGCCGGCGGTACCCAGCGTCTGCCTCGCCTGGTGGGCCCCGCCAAGGCGAAGGACCTGGTGTTCACCGGTCGGCAGGTACGCGCGGAGGAGGCCGAGAGGATCGGCCTCGTGGACCGGGTCGTCGCCGACGAGGAGGTGTACTCGGCCGCGGTCGCCCTCGTCGCCGCCTACGCCGATGGTCCGGCCGTGGCGCTCGCCGCGGCGAAGGAGGCCATCGATCGGGGGCTGGAGACCGACCTCGACACCGGGCTGGAGATCGAGCGACTTCACTTCTCGGGTCTCTTCTCCACCGAGGACCAGAAGGCGGGCATGCGCAGCTTCGTCGAGGAGGGTCCGGGGAAGGCGACCTTCAGCGGTCGCTGAGGCGCGTCGACACTGGTCGGGGCGGGGTGCGCCGGAACGCCCAGCCGGCGCCCCGTCCCGCGCCCGCTCTTCCTTTTGTATCGTTTTGCGCCGACAATGGTCCTTCGCTCGCCTCGGCGGTGACGGGGGATCGGGGGTGGTCGTCCGCATCCGGCCGTACGGGGCGAGGGTGGGGGAACCGTGCACACTGTTTTTCCGTCATACTCGTCAATGGTCGTCCCACGATGGACGGTCCGCCCGGAGTCCCCGGGGCGCGATCCGTGCCCGCCCTCCGACGGAACCGACAGACCACACGGGCCCCGCGCGGGCCGCACAAGCCAATGGTGACCCGACCCCCCGGCCGATAAGCTGGACGTGGTGGTATGCGGTCTTTTGAGGGGATGAGTTCTCGATGGCAATGTCGGCAGGTTTCCCCACGGGTGAGGAGCTGCCGGAGCGCATCGGCCACTACGTGATCCGTCGTCGCATCGGTGCCGGCGGTATGGGCGTGGTGTACCAGGCCGAGGATCCCCGGACCGACCGGTTCGTCGCGGTGAAGGTCCTCAAGCCGGAGGTCGCCGGCGACCACATCGCACGCGCCCGGCTCGCCCGCGAGGTCGAGACGATGCGCCGCGTGCAGAGTCCCAACGTCGCCGAGGTCATCGACGCGGACACCCAGGCCGAACTGCCCTGGGTGGTCACCGAGTACATCCCCGGACCCACGCTGGACGCCACGGTCACCGACCACGGGCCCCTGCGCGGCCGCGCTCTGACCCGCTTCGTCGCCGGCATGGCGCGGGCGATCAAGGACATCCACGCGGTCGACGTGATCCACCGCGACCTCAAGCCCGGCAACGTGATCATCTCCAACGGCGAACCGATCGTCATCGACTTCGGCATCGCCCACGCGGTGGACGGCGCCAAGCTCACCCAGACCGGTACCTTCGTCGGCACGCCCAGCTATCTGTCGCCCGAGGTCATCGAGGGCACCGACCTGGGCCCGGCCACCGACGTGCACGCCTGGGGCGGCACGGTGGCGTTCGCCTCGACCGGACGGCCGCCCTACGGCGCCGGTTCGTTCGAGGTCATCTTCTTCCGCATCCTCAACGGTGAGATCGATCTGGACGGGATGCACGAGGCACTGCGCCCCCTGGTCAACAGCGCGGTCTCCCGGGACATGCGGTCGCGCCCGACCGCCGCGCAGCTGATGGTGGAGACGGGCCGACTCAACCTGGACCTTCCGTGGCAAGAGCCGCAGATGGGTGCGATCGACCAGACCGGTGGGCACACGGTCCGCGGGCACACGCCGGGCTCCGGTGACACCGGTGGCGGTGGCATGGGCTCGGTCCTGGGCGGCGCGGCCGCCGGGGGCGCCGCGGGATACCTCCTCGGTAAGAGCGCCGGTGAGGGGTGGGGGCCGCCGCACACGCGTAACCACCCCATGACCACCGACAGTGCCTGGTCCAGCCCGTCCGCGCCGCAGACGAGCCACGCCCACTCCGTCGGCCGGGCCGACGACGAGGCGACCGACGATCTCGGCGGTCGTGCCCCGTGGGGCGCCCCGGACGAGGCGACCGACGACCTGAGCGGTGGCCGTGCCGGGAGCGGGGGTCACACCCACCACGCCCACTCCGGCGGTCGGTACGACGAGGGGCCCACCGACGACCTGAGCGGCCACACCTCCTGGGGCGCGGACGAGGCCACCGACGACCTGGGCGCCGCGCCCAGGACCGAACGCTTCTCGCCCTCCTCCGGCGACGATCCGCACAGCACCCGCCAGATTCAGACCGGTGGCGACGACATCCAGGGCACCCAGCGCTTCGACCCGGGAGAGGTGGCCCGCCGGGAGGACCCGCAGGGCACCATGATGATGGGCCAGAGCGACCTGCAGCGGCAGTCGTCGGAGGCTCCTCAGACCCAGTTCTTCAACTCGCCCCTGGACCCCAGCGCCTTCGAGGACATCCTGACCCCGGTCGGCCGCCAGGGCCGCCGGGACACCACCCAGGAGTTCGACGAGGACGACTACAACGAGCGCGGCGGCCTGCTGGACCGGTTCCGGCGGGGCAACGGCGACCGTCTGGGCGACTACTTCCGCGGGGACCGCGCCGAGGACGAGCACGGCGACGACGAGGACGAGTACTACGACGAGACCTGGCGGATGCACCCGCTGGTGCTCATCCCGATCATGGTCTCGCTGGCCGGCGTGGCGCTGTGGTTCCCCTGGTTCGGGATCTTCCTCGGCATCATCGTCATCGCCGGTCTGGGCGCACTGGACGTGGTCAAGGCCGAGCACGCCCGACGCCTGCAGACGCGGGGGCGCCGCAACTCCGACAGCATGGTGGTGGCGCTCAGTTTCCCCTGGGCCTTCGGGCGCATGGTGTTGCGCACGGTCGGGTTCGGCCTGGTGTACCTGGTGGCGGGCATCCTGGTCGGGATGGTCTACGCCACGCTGATGGACACCGGTAACGACGGGGCCAACTACACGGGCGCCTTCGCGGTGTTCGTGATGATCCTGCTCAGCTACATCATGCCGAGCGGGCGCGAGGCCCGACACCAGGCGGTGTGGCTGGTGGAGCGGATCCGCTTCCACAACCTGTACCTGTACATCGGCGTGATCGTCGGCATCCTCCTGCTGACCCTGCTCATCCTGTCCATCGGTCTGGGCTCGGCCCCGATCTGGACGATGGGGCCGCTCACCGGTCCGGCCGACTGGTTCGGCTGAGTCGCGTACCCACGGTCCCGTGCGAGCGCCCCTTCTCCCCCGGGGGAGAAGGGGCGCTCGCGCTTCGACGGTGATGCGCCCGACCGGACGGTGGTACCGGTCACTAGAGTGGGAGGAGAAGCCACCCCCGCTCGGCCCGTCGCCCCTGATAGGCGCTGTTCCGGAGGGGGGAACCACCCCGGACCGGCGGCGGTTGGTCAGGGTATCCTAAGTCGCACTCCGGGGTCGGGGGTTGGCCTGGAAACTACTAGCCAGTAACATCTGGTGTACGAGCACATGAGCGGGTCGCTGTTGACGTGAACTTCGGACCCGCCGTCGGATGGCCGAACGGCATTCGGCATTGTTGGCAATAACGGGGCGCGCCAGCGCCCACCCGCCAGACGGCGGACATGGGAGTGCAGGGAGGTCGGCCACCGGCCATGAATATTGTCGTTTTGGTCAAGCAGGTCCCGGACACGGCGACCGAACGTAAGCTCAACGCCGATGACAAGACGCTGGACCGCGCAGCGTCCGACGGTGTCATCAACGAGCTCTGCGAGTACGCGATCGAGGAGGCCCTCCTCCTCAAGGAGAAGCACGGCGGCGAGGTCACCATCCTGACGATGGGTCCGGACCAGGCCACGGACTCGATCCGCAAGGCCCTGTCCATGGGTGCCGACAAGGCCGTCTTCGTCAACGACGAGGCGCTGCACGGCTCCGACGCGATCCAGACCGCCTACGCGCTCGCGCAGGCCCTGGGCACCATCGAGTTCGACCTGGTCGTCCTCGGTTCGGAGTCCACCGACGCGCGCACCGGCGTGCTCGGCGCCGCGCTCGCCGAGTACCTCGGTCTGCCCCAGCTCACGCTGGCGGGCAAGGTCGACGTCGACGGCGAGGCCATCAAGATCCAGCGTCAGACCGACTACGGCTACGACGTGGTCGAGGCGCGGCTTCCGGCGGTCGTCTCCGTCGTGGAGAAGATCAACGAGCCCCGCTACCCGTCCTTCAAGCTGATCATGCAGGCGAAGAAGAAGCCGGTCGACAAGAAGTCCGCGGCCGACGCGGGCATCGACGCCGGCAAGGTCGGTCTGGCCCACGCCACCACCGAGACCGTCGACTTCGCCGCCGCGCCGCCGCGCGCCGCGGGCACGATCGTCAAGGACGAGGGCGACGGTGGAGCCAAGGCCGCCGACTTCCTCGCCGAGAAGAAGTTCGTGTAGGTAGACGAGAGACTCAGGGAAGGTTCAAGGATTATGGCTGAGGTCCTCGTCCTCGTCGACCACGTCGACGGACAGGTCAAGAAGGTCACCACCGAGCTGCTCACCGCCGCGCGCCGCATCGGCGAGCCCGCCGCGGTCTGGGTCGGCGACGGTGCGGAGTCGGGCAAGGCCACCCTGGCCGAGTTCGGCGCCGAGAAGGTGTACGTGGCTCCGGCCGAGGTGAACGACTACGTCGTCGCGCCCAAGGCCGAGCTGCTCACCAAGCTCGCCCAGGAGAAGGGCGCCGCCGCCATCCTCGTCTCGGCCACCGCCGAGAACAAGGAGATCGCCGGTCGTACCGCCGTGAAGCTGGGCTCCGGAGTGCTCACCGACGTCGTCGACGTCGACGCCGAACTGGTCGCCGAGCACAGCATCTTCGGTGGCGCCACCGTCACCCACGCCCGCGTGCGGACCGGTGTGCCGGTCATCGCGCTCCGCCCGAACTCCGTCGCCCCGGAGGCCGCCACCGGCGCCGCCGCCGAGGAGGCCGTGTCGGTCGACATCTCCGACGCCGCGAAGACCGCCAAGGTCGTCGAGCGCGTCGAGCAGGCCAAGGGCGAGCGCCCCGAGCTGGCCGAGGCCGCGATCGTGGTCTCCGGTGGCCGTGGTGTGGGCTCCGACGACTTCGGCGTCGTCGAGCGGTTGGCCGACTCCCTCGGTGCGGCCGTCGGCGCCTCTCGCGCCGTCGTCGACTCCGGCTGGTACCCGAACCAGTTCCAGGTCGGTCAGACCGGTAAGACGGTCAGCCCGAACCTGTACATCGCTCTGGGCATCTCCGGCGCGATCCAGCACCGGGCGGGCATGCAGACCGCGAAGAACATCGTGGCGGTCAACAAGGACCCCGAGGCCCCGATCTTCGAGCTGGCCGACTTCGGTGTCGTGGGCGACCTGCACACGGTCGCACCGCAGCTGACCGAGGAGATCGACAAGCGCAAGTAGGACCATGCGCCGAGGTTCCGAGCCGACGCCCGGACGGGGGAGACCCCGACCGGGCGTCGGCTCGTGTACGGGTGGGGTCCGGCCCGCTCCGCCCGGTCAGCCCTCCTCCGGGGCGGGGTGGAAGGTGCGGGTGGGTCCCATGCCGGAGAGGACGCCGTTCGGGGCGAACTCCAGGCGCAGATCCACCTCGTCCGGCTCGGGATGGGCGACCGGGCCGTCCGCAGCCACCACCGACCCGGTGCTCAGGAAGAGGCGATCGCCGACGACCCCCTGACCGACCCCGCACAGGTCCACCTCGGGTCCGTCCCGCCAGACCTCGGCGGCGTGGGTGCGGGTGAGGGCGACCGGCGTGGGTTCCCCCTCGGGGTCCGCCACGGCCAGGAACAGTCCCTCGAAGCCGCGGACCGCGCCGTGGACGTCGCAGCCGCCGAGACCGAAGTCCGGTGCGCGCCAGGAACGTTCCCCCTCGGCGTCGAAGGCCACCAGTTCCCCGTCGAGGTCGAGCACGGTCACCTCCTCGACGTGGGCCAGGTCCCGCACCCCCTCCACGGCCACCTCGTGGAGTCGCTCCCCGCCGGCGGCGTCGTACCCGGTGAAACCGGTGTCGTCCCACACGCTCACCCGCCCCTCGGAGAGCAGAACGTGCGCGTCGGCGTCGGGCCCCGGCACCGCGATCACCGTGCCGTCGGCGGCGTCGAGCAGGTGCCATGCGTCGTCGGCGCGGGCCAGGAGGCGGTCGCCCGCGCCGGGGTCCGTCACCGGGTCGGTGAAGCCCCGCACGCACCAGGACCGGTCACCCGTGCGGGCGTCGAACCCCGCCAGGACGTCACCGGCGGCGATGAGCACGGTCGCCCCGGCCTGCGCGGCCGTGGCGGCGCGGACACCGGTGTCGACCCACCAGAGCAGGCCGCCGTCGTCGGCCGCCCGCACGGTCGGTCCGTGGTCGGAGACCAGCGTGACGGTGTCCTCGAAACCGCCGACGAGACGGGCGTCGTCGCCCACGGCCCAGGCGCCGGGTGCGAGGAAGGGATGGCCCGGACCGGGCGCGGGCGCGGCGTCGTGGTGCCCACCGCCCGCGCCCGGACGCGTGCGCACGTCGGAGCAGGAGAACCCGGAGAACCACAGGAACAGGGGCACGGTCAGGGCGAGGACGAGGAGGGACCCCAGGGCGGCCGCCGCCCAGACCGGTGTGCGGGAGCGGCGCGCGCGTGCGGGAGGCTGGGGCATGACGTCCTTGCCGGGCAGGGGGCGGGATCCTCAAATTACCGCCCGGTGGCGGGCGCGACTTCGCGAGCCCCCGCAGGACGCCGCGCCGCCCGTCGCCGTGCCGCGACCTCTGTGGGCCGGGAGCGCGATACCGGGGTGCGGGGCCCGGTGGCCCGTGGGCCGCGACCGTGCGACCTGCCCTCGACGCGGGTCGCGGGGGTGGGCGCGGACACCCGGTCGTCCCGGATCCACGGCTCTCGGGGTTCGGAGCCGGCGCAGACCTCGCCCCGGTCGTTGCGGGCCGGGCGGTACGACCCCGTCATGGGGTCTGTCAGGGGAAGGTCTGGGCGGATAAGCGCAGGTCATTTGCACTATATGAAATGTTCTGTGTGGTTTTTGGGGGGTGGGTGCGGGTAGATCCGGCGCACGACGTCCCCGAGCGAGGCAGGTGCGGATGCGAACCACGGTGCGGGCGGGACGCCGGAAGATCGAGGTCAGGCACGCCGACAAGACCCTGTTCGGTCCCGACGGGGCCACCAAGGCCGACCTCGCCGACTACTACGCCCGGATCGCCCCGCTCATGCTCCCGCTCGTCAAGGGGCGTCCCGTCGCGCTGGAACGTTACCCGGAGGGCGTCGGGAACTCCGGCTTCCTCGCCCAGCACCCCGCGCACCCGCGATGGATCCGCACCGTGTGGACCTCGTCCGGTCGCATGATGGAGTGCCATGAGGCCGCCGCGCTGGTGTGGTGCGCCGACCAGGACGCCATCACCCTGCACACCTGGTCCTCCCGCACGCCTCGCCTGGGTCTGCCCGACCGCATGGTCCTCGACCTCGACCCGGTGGGCCAGGGGCCCGACGCCTTCCACACCTGCCGGCAGGCCGCCTGGAGCGTGCGTGAGGTGCTCACCGAACTGGGTCTGACCGCCTACGTGATGACCACCGGCTCCCGGGGTCTGCACGTCCACTCGCCCCTGCGTCCCGAGGTGGACGACACCGAGGTCAGACGGTTGGCCAAGGCGGTCGCCGACCGGGTGGCGGCCCGTGCGCCGGCGCAGTGGACCACCCGGGTGCGCAAGGCCGCCCGGCACGGCCGCATGTTCGTCGACTACCTGCGCAACGGCATGGGTCAGCTCGCGGTGGCGCCCTACGCCGTCCGCGCCCGGCCGGGGGCGCCGGTCGCGACCCCGATCGCCTGGGAGGAGTTGGACGGGCTCTCCTCCTCGCAACACTTCACCCTCGACCTGGAACGCGACGCGTGCCCCTTCGCGGGGATGCGCAGGCACGCCCGGTCCCCCCGCCGGGCCCTGTCCCTGCTGGATCGGGGCGAGGGCGGGGTCGTGCCCCGGCCGCGTGAGGACCGGTCGACCGACGAGGGTTAGGGAGTGGTCGCGGCCCCACGCAGCGAGGACAGCAGCCGACCGTCCTCGTGCCGGCTCCAGGTGACCATGCCGTCTCCGGCCCCGAACACCCGTTCCACGGGGGAGTCCTCCAGGCTCGGGCATCCCCGCGAGGTCACCAGGGAGTGCGGTCGGTACAGCCGGCCCCCGTCCAGAACGGTGCCCTCCGAGGCGGAACAGGCCGGGGAGCCCTCCTCCTCCAGGCGCCAGGTCACCGTGCCGTCGCGCAGGCTCACCCCGTGGAACGCCGGGCGGTCGCTGTGCGGGTTCCGGACCAGGACGTGGCCGTCGAAGACCGTGCGCGCGGGGAGCTCACCATGGGCCGGCTCGCCTCCGATGAGGGGACCTCCCTCCTCCACCACCCCGTCCCCGGTCGAGTCCCACAGCAGGTCGCCGTCGGGGCCGTAGGCGGCGAGGTACCCCTCGGCGTCGTACTCCCACGCGTGGCGTGCCGACGGCGGACGACCCCGGTGGTCGCGGTCGAACCCGACGACGGTCGTCCCGTCCGAGGCGATGACGGACGTGATCGTCCGGGGCCCGCTCTCGGGACGCCCGGGGCCCACGTCCTCCAGTGTGAACAGTTCGGCACCGGTCTCCAGAGCGAAGGTGGTCAGTCGTGTCCCCTCCCACATCAGCACCCGGCCATCGTCGATCACGGCGCGGGGGTCCTCCACCTCGGGGCCCACCGGGGTGTCCGGTCCGCCGTCCAGCGAGGCGACCACCGAACCGTCCGTGGCGTCGAACAGCGTCGGTTCCTCTCCCACCCACGCCACGAAGCGCTCCGTGGAGTCGAGTCCGGAGAGGACACCGTGGATCCCCGAACGGCACCACACCTGCTCCCCGGTGAGGTCGTCGAAGGCCATGAGGAGAGGACCGGGTCGCTCCCGATCCCGACCGGTGCGGGGATAGACGTACTCGACCAGAACGGTGGAACCCGCGTGGACGACACGTGCCTCGTCGAAGGAGCGGTCGTCGCCGTGGACCACGGCGCCGGCCAGGTACGTGGCGTCCAGGTGCCACAGGGCGGTCCCGTCCTCGGCCGACAGGGCCACGACACCGGCGTCGGTGACCAACGTGTGGGCCCGAACCGAGGCGCCGACGTGCCGCAGTGAGCGAGGGACCTCGTCGTCCAGAAGTCTCTGCCACTCGGGCGCCGGGTACTCCTCGGGCAGGGACGACCAGGCCGGCGTCGTGTTCCACCAGTCGGCGGGTCCGGGAGTGGAGGTCGCACCCGTGCAGGCCAGGTGTTCGCGCAGCGGATGCCAGGTCACGGTCGCGATCAGTCCGGCGAACATGGCCAGGGTCATGAGGACCGCCGGGACCACCGTCGCCGGATGACGTCGGGGTTCGGCCGGCGGCAACGGGTACGGCGTGGGGTCCTCCGTGGCCCGCCACCGAAGGACGAGCGCTCCCAGACACACCGCCGCGAGGGCCGCGGGCACCTGCCAGGGCAGCCCCCGGAACAGGAGCGTGGTGGAGGTGAACAGAACGGCGACGGAGACGAGGTCGGCGAGGAAAACCCACACCGGGTTCACGTGTCGACGTGGCCCGGGCGGGTCGCCGGGAGCGCGCAGGGCGTGCAGGGTCGGTACGAGCAGCAGGGGCAGCGCCAGGGCGGGGAGCGGGGCGCGCTGCCACAGCACCAGGGTCAGCGTGACCACGGACAGGGCACGGAGAAGCAGCCACACGTGGCGGGAGAGGGTCTCGACGGTCATGGTTCCTCGGGGGAGGGCACGGGG
>NZ_QOCZ01000451.1 GCF_018207095.1 Nocardiopsis sp. MG754419
GAACGCGGTCTCCGGGTCGAGGTCGACGGGACGATCCTCGATACCCACACGACCCGGACCGTGCGGACCCGACCACGCCCCGGGGGGCGGGGCGCCGAGAGGCGCAGCCCGCAGACGTCGCAGAGGTCGGTGGCCGTGGTGGGGTGCCCTGAGGGGCAACGCGACATGGGTCCCTCCTACCCGGGTCCTGGTGCGCCCTCGGCGCCCCGCCCCCCGGGGCGTGGTCGGGTCCGCACGGTCCGGGTCGTGTGGGTATCGAGGATCGTCCCGTCGACCTCGACCCGGAGACCGCGTTC
>NZ_QOCZ01000452.1 GCF_018207095.1 Nocardiopsis sp. MG754419
CCGTGGTGGACCACGGCGGAGCAGGTGGGCAGCAGGGCGTGCAGGGGGGCGAACTCCACCACGCGCACGTTGTCGGGAAGCTCGGGCAGGTCGCGTTGGTGGGAGGCGGCCACGGTGGCCACGACCTCCACGTCCAGCCCGGCCAGGGACCGCAGCACCTCGCCCACCGACACCGAGTAGCCGGCCAGACGTTCGACCGCGCTCAGTCCCAGGGTCAGCGCCACCCGAGGTCGCTCCGGATCGGCCCGCAACCACCGCGGCACCACCGCCGGACCGTTGAACGGCACGTA
>NZ_QOCZ01000453.1 GCF_018207095.1 Nocardiopsis sp. MG754419
CTGAACTACGTCAAGCTCGACGGCGAGGTCGGCATCATCGGTAACGGTGCCGGTCTGGTCATGTCGACCCTGGACGTGGTCGCCTACGCCGGAGAGGACCACGGCGGCGTCAAGCCCGCCAACTTCCTCGACATCGGTGGCGGCGCCTCGGCCGAGGTCATGGCCAACGGCCTGGAGATCATCCTGGGCGACCCGGCCGTCAAGAGCGTCTTCGTCAACGTCTTCGGCGGCATCACCGCCTGCGACGCGGTCGCCAACGGCATCGTCCAGGCTCTGGAACTGCTGGAGC
>NZ_QOCZ01000454.1 GCF_018207095.1 Nocardiopsis sp. MG754419
GTGCGCGCGGTGCTCGACGACCTCGCCGGTCAGGCCCGCTCCTGGCTCTCCGCCCAGGGGGACCACGAGATCGGACCGGTCCGGATGGAGGCCTCCGCCAAGGACGCGGTGTCCAGGACGGCGGGGTCTCCCTCCCCCAGGCCCACGCGCAGCTCATGGGCCTGGCCCAGGTAACTGAGGTCGGCGGAGGCCTCCATCCGGACCGGTCCGATCTCGTGGTCCCCCTGGGCGGAGAGCCAGGAGCGGGCCTGACCGGCGAGGTCGTCGAGCACCGCGCGCAC
>NZ_QOCZ01000455.1 GCF_018207095.1 Nocardiopsis sp. MG754419
TGAGAGGTCACCACACCCTTGGGCACACCCGAGGAACCCGACGTGAACATCACACACGCCACATCACCCGGCACCACCTCCACACCAAGATCACCGCTCTCACACACGGCGACACCGGGGGCGTCCACGGACAGCACGACCGCTCCCGGTGTGGAGAGGGCGTCACTGTCCTCGCCGCCGGAGAGCACGGTGGTGATGCCGGCCGAGGCGACCACGGACTCCAACCGCGCCGAGGGGAAGGCCGGATCCAACAACGTGTAACCCGCACCGGCCTTCAAC
>NZ_QOCZ01000456.1 GCF_018207095.1 Nocardiopsis sp. MG754419
TTCAACGCCAACGGGTGGGCCATCACCCACGCCGACCGCAACGGCAACACCAACGACCTGCGCTACACCACCGGCGGCGACCTGGCGGCCATCACCGACTCCCAGGGCCGGGTCACCACCCTGGGCTGGGACGACCAGGGGCGGCCCACCGAGGTCACCGATCCCACCGGTGAGGAAACGGCACGGTCTCGGCCCAGGACGACGGCAACGGCAACCGCACCACCTTCAGCTACGACGATGCCGGCAACATGACCCAGATGGCCGAGCCCGGCCCG
>NZ_QOCZ01000457.1 GCF_018207095.1 Nocardiopsis sp. MG754419
TCGAACCCTGGCTAGCTCCCCGGTCACTGCGGCCCGCACGTAGGCGACGCGGCGTCGGTCGTCGGTGGTGATCGCGGAGAGCACGTCGGCCACGGGCCCTGGTGTGCCGGTCCCGGTGGTGGTGGGCCGATCCGGGCAAGCGTGCCTGCGGAGCAGGCTCCTTTGAATCCACCGAGGCAGAGCCGCGGGGTTCTCGCGGACCTCGACCTGGTAGTGGCCGTTGCCGTCGGGTGCGGTGACGGGGCAGCCGGGGCCCACGACGTAGCCGCCGTGG
>NZ_QOCZ01000458.1 GCF_018207095.1 Nocardiopsis sp. MG754419
CCACGGCGGCTACGTCGTGGGCCCCGGCTGCCCCGTCACCGCACCCGACGGCAACGGCCACTACCAGGTCGAGGTCCGCGAGAACCCCGCGGCTCTGCCGCGGTGGATTCAAAGGCGCCTGCTCCGCAGGCACGATTGCCCGGATCGGCCCACCAGCACCGGGGCCGGCACCCCGGGGCCCGTGGCCGACGTGCTCTCCGCGATCACCACCGACGACCGACGCCGCGTCGCCTACGTGCGGGCCGCAGTGACCGGGGAGCTAGCCAGGGTTCGA
>NZ_QOCZ01000459.1 GCF_018207095.1 Nocardiopsis sp. MG754419
GTGGACACGGGTGTGGCCAAGTTCGATCTCGCGGTGGGTTTCGTGGAGCGCCGGGATGGTTCGGGCGGGGCGGCGGGGCTGTCGGGGGTCGTGGAGTACGCGTGTGACCTCTTCGACGCGGCCACGGTCCGTGCCCTGGGGGCGGTCCTGGTGCGGGTGCTGCGGGCCATGGCCGATGACCCGGGATCGATGGTGGGCGAGTGCGTGGAGCTGACGGGGTCGGAGCGGTTGGCTCTGACCGATCGCGGGACGCCCGCGGT
>NZ_QOCZ01000460.1 GCF_018207095.1 Nocardiopsis sp. MG754419
GCCCTGTTCGCGGCTTTGACGTTCGTGGCCATGCCGCATGAAGTACCTCTCCGAAGACCAGATCCCCCGCTACGGCCGCATCCCCGACGAGCCGTCGGTGGCCGACCTGGAACAGTGCTTCCGCCTGACCTCCCGACGCCCTCGCCCTCCAGCAAACGCACAACCGCCACCCAACTCGGGTGGACGGTGCAGTCGGGCACCGCGCGCACGCTCGGCGTCCTCCAGGCCGACCACCCCACCCACGCGCCCGAGCACAC
>NZ_QOCZ01000047.1 GCF_018207095.1 Nocardiopsis sp. MG754419
TCCGGCTGCGGTCTCCCAGGGGCCGTAGCGCTCGGGCAGGTCTCGCCAGGGGATCCCGGTGCGGGAACGGAAGAGGATCGCATTGATGATCTTGCGGTGATCAGCCCACTTCTTGCCTTTGGGGGCGTTGGTGGGAAGGAGCGGGGCGAGCAGGGCCCACTCGGCATCGGTGAGTTCATGACGTCCGGGCACGTTCACCCACACTGCCAGGGCAGACCCTGCTCCGCTCCCACTTCCAAAAAACAGCGCCTAGGCTTTTCCATGGTCTCCTCCTGCTGTTTCAGGTGGGGATTCGGCCCCGGCCCGGTGTTCGCCGCGCCGTGCCGGGGCACCTCCACTCCTGGGTCCTTCTCTTGCTCTGTGGCTGGGCGGGACTCCCCGATTCCGGGACACACCCACCGCAACGGCGCATCCCGCCCGTCGCAAGGGAGCCGCAGGCCCGCGCCCACGCGCCCACGCGCCCACGCGCCCCAGGCTGTTCTCCGATGCCGGTCGATACCCGGTCGAGTGAGTGGTGACCTTCGACCGGTGACGCCCAACAGCACCGCGAAACTGCCTTCAGGCGACCGGTCGAGTGCGACCGGAACGGTCGAAAGCCGCCCTCACGGTCACCACGCGGCCCGGGCCTCGGATGAAATCCCAGTACAGAGCCATCGCCTCGACCAGGGCCAAGCCGTATCCGCCCTCCGTGAGAAGCGCCGCCGATTCCGGCCGGTCCGGCACCGGGTGGGCTTCGGGGTCGGTCGGTTCCACTCCGAGACGAGGACCGTCATCGGTCACCCGGAGCAGGAACAGACGTCGACGTCGCTCGATCTCGATGCACACCCGTCCCCCGGGCAGCCCGGACGCCGTGTGCTTCAGGGCGTTGGTGTGCAGCTCCGACAGCGACACCAGGAGGGGGTGCGCGCAGGACGGGGTGGTGCGGACCACGTGGGAAGCCCAACTGCGGGCGGCTTTGAGATGCCAGAGCTGGTGCCCGCACTCCAGGGCGCCCAGGTCAGGTTCCGTACAGCGGATCCGTCGTGGCAGTTCCAGGGGTGGTCGGGTGAGGGACATGGAATTCACCGGTTCCTTTCGTCGTCGCGCTGAGGGCTGCTGCCCCGCGACAGAAAGGATGTGGCCTGCGCCGACGCCGCGTGAAGGCTGACCGGAGAGCTCCCGAATCTTCCAAGAGGGCCTGGAATTTACTGGAAAACTCCCACGACCGACGGCCTGATGTGCTCCTATGGTCGCCATGACCCCCGACGAACGCACCTTGAAGGTTTTCGGGCGTGAACTACGCAGGCTAAGGGTCGAAGCCGAACTGACCCAGGAAGCGGTCGCACGTCGCACCAGCCTGCACGGAACGACGATCAGCAATTCTCACGTGTCCGACATCGAGAAGGGCAAGGCTGTGCCGCGCCCCTGGCTGCGGCGGGCTCTCGACGAGATCCTGCAAGGCGGTGGGCGCCTGGAGCGGCTCTGGGAAGAGCTCACCGGTTCCGGTCGCCGCGCTTGGCTGCACGAGGTCGCCGAGCGCACCCACCGAGCCGATGCCCTGTACGAATATCAAGCCCTGGTGTTCCCGGTGTACCTACAGACCGAGGCCTACTCACGTGCTGTGATCCGCTACGGTGCACCGTGGCTGTCCGCGAATGAACTCGCCGAGCGAGCCCAGCAAAGGGCCCGGCGGGCTCAGCAGATGGCGAAGGCTCTCTCCCCCATCATCTGGCTGGTCGTCGACCAATCCCTGCTCATGCGTCGCTACGGTTCGGCCGAGGTCCAGTTGAGGCAGCTGGAATATGTAGCCGACCTGGTGGATCAGGAACGCATCAATCTGTTGATCGTCCCCGTGGACGAGCCTCGGCATGCGGGAAACAACGGCCCGTTCCGAGTCATCACCTCTGCCGATCAACCCGAGGTGGTCTACGTGGAATCGGCCCACCAGGGTCAGATCATCACCGCGACCAATGAGGTGGGACGCTACCGAATGTGGTTCGCGGCTCTTCAAGGTGTGGCCTGGGGGCCGGACAGGACTCTGAGGGCCTTGCAAGACGAGATGAAGAGGATCAACGGTGACTGACTGGCACAAGAGCAGCTACAGCGGTGGCAACAACGAGTGTGTGGAAGCCCGGGAACACCCCTCCGGGGCCGACGTGCGGGACACCCTCAACAGAGAGCTGGGCCATCTGTCCTTCACTCGCACGGAGTGGAGCGCCTTCCTCGACGCCGCCCGGTAGACCGTCACGCGGCGACCTCACCGCTGAACGGAGAGAGCGGTGTTCCCTCGCGACGCGCACGCCCCCCGAAAGACCCTGCAAGTGTTCGAGGGACACACGGCGCACGGCCCGGAATCCATGGACTCCGACGACACTCCCCGGCGCGACCGTCCGAAGCCCTGTCACCCCAAGTCGGGTGGGGTGCCCCCGCACGGCTGCGCTCAGCGGCCGGCGGTGTGGGTCGCGTAGAGGTACAGGAGCGCGTTCATCGAGGTACCGCTGACCAGCGCACGTGTCCTCACCAACTCCGGGACACGGTCGACGGGTACCCAATCCAGACGCTCGGCCTCCCAGTCCTCCTGGGGCTCGCCGACCCGCTCGGCGCTGTCCGCGACGAACACGTGGTGCTCGCTGTCGGAGATTCCGCTGGAGGGTTGGGTGTACAGGAGCGGGCGCAGCGGCCCCGGACGCCATCCGGTCTCCTCCTCGACCTCCCGCGCGGCGGCGTCTTCGGGCTCTTCGCCCTCGTCGACCCCACCGATCGGGATCTCATACCCCCACGTGTCGGTGATGAAGCGGTGACGCCACAGCAGCAGCACGTTGTCCCGACCGTCGAGCACGACGGCTCCGGCACCGGGCGCCGAACGGATGACCCGGTGCGCCAGGTGACGACCGCCGGTGACCTCCACGTCCGCGAGGCGGATGTCGAGCCACGCGTCGGTGTAGAGCGGTTTCTCCGAGTGAACGGTCCAGCGCACGGTCGACCTCCAGGTTTCTCGGTGTGCCCGGCCAGGCAACCACGTTTCGGTCGAAGGCGGTCCGGGCCCCGTGCCGACGTCGACGGTCTCCACGGAGGGGTGTCGCTCGTGGTGCGCTCCTCTCGGTGTTCGTGCCGGGTCCGGTGCGGCGGACCGCGCACGTGGACCCGCCCGGGTCGCGTGCCCAGGGGTGGGGCACAGTCGTCGGCGGTCACTCGGCTTCGTCACCCGAGCCCGGTGTGAGGGGTCGGACGATCGACCGGCGGGCGCGGATCACCGCGCCCCACCATCAGGGTGACCTGCTCGTCGCCGGTACGAACGTCGTGGTCGCCTCCCGGGTGAACGGGCATCGCCAGAGACGCCGTGGGCGGCCCGGAACCCTCCCGTGTGTCGCCCATGCACACAGGGGGTTCCGGGCCACCACGGCTTCCGGCGGCGGAGCCTCCGCCAGGCTCCACCGTGGGTGCGTCCGGTCGCGAAGACGCTCATCCCTCGTGTCGGCACGGAACCGTTCCGCCACCGCGAGCGGTCATCGCGCCATGTGACCGCCGCCGTGACGACTCGGCTCCTCGGCCGCTACCCGGCCTCGCCCACCACGGGGCTCGGGGAACGGGCCTCCCGAGATTCTCGGGCCGACGCCGATGCGTTCCTCCACCCGACTGGACGTCCGCATCGGGGGTGAGGGGGCGTGCTCCGTCGACCGGATCCCGCAGTCCATGAACCGGGGGGAAGTCTTCGGTCGATGTGCCGGCCGGGGGTCCACGGGCCCTGGCCACCGTGTTCCGCCGCGATCCCCGGGGGCCACCGTGCGCGGTCGACGGGTCGCGTCGTTCCCCCCGCAGGGAACGGCGTCGCCCACCACCGCCACGGCGGAGGCCGGCGGATGCGCGGCCCGGGACACGGGCGTCGTCGGCTCCCCCTGCCCTGGGGAGTGTGGTGCCGGGAAGAACGGATCCTTCGGTGGAGGGGGTCGGTGCGGGAACCGGGGCGTCCTCGTCGGGGACGGTGCCGCCGTCATCGGAAGGGACGGCCGTCGTGGCGGTCCCGTGCTCTGTCGGGACCTCGGTCGGATCGGCGGCCGGGGGCGAGGGGTCGCGCGGGCCGTGGTCGACGACCAGCGAGGGCGGGGCGTCCTCGACGTCGAAACGGCGCCAGCCCGTGGTGCCGGACTCGTCGCGTTCGGCGAGCCGCAGGTGGACCTCGGAGGCTCCATTGTCCAGAGCCCACTGGTAGGCCGCGGTGACGTCGAACTCGACGCCCCCGTCCACGGGGCAGGCGGCACGCCCACCCGTGACCTCACGGGTGTCGAGGAGATCCCGCGCCTTCGGTTGATCGTTCCAGGTGGCCCCGGTGGTGAAGGGGTCCACCCGGTGCAGTTGCATGACGGACGCGCCGTCGCAGTCGTAGGACCACGCCACCTCGGTGCGCAGCACGGCGGAGTCCACGACCGTGCCGGGGTCGAGCGTGACCGGGAACCGGAACAGCGCCCTGCGCGTGTAGACACGGTCCCAGGCCAGCCGCCCCGTGCCCACACTCTGTTCCGCGGCACCGTCGTGGGCCCGGTCGGGAGAGGCACGATCCACGTAGGTCCACGCGGAGCTCTCGGTCTCGGCCCGGCCGCCCTCGGAGCCCTCCGACGCGGAGGAACCGTGTCCCCGGGACGCGTCATCGTCGGATCGTTCGGCATCGGCCCTGTCACCGTCGACGTCCTCGACGGAGGGGGTGCCGTCGGTGTGGGCCGGGGTGCGGGGCTCCTCGTCGCCCGGGACCGTGCCGGCCGGTGCACCGCTCGGCTCGGCCGCGTCCGTGGCGACGTCGACGCGGGCGGTGGGCTTTTCCATGGCTGTGGCGGGAGCGACCACCCCCAGCGAGAACACCAGGGCGCAAGCCGCACAGACCGCCGTCGCGCGGGACAGGGAACGACGCATGACGGGGGGTGCCTGCACAATCCAACGATGACCGAAAAGAATCCGGACGGGGCCTTACTCGCCCCGTTCCAACTACGAGCAATTTATCAAATTCCCGCAGCGAGACACAAACGCCAGAGACATAATTACAGGCCAAAACCGCAATTATCACCACCAGAAAAACGGACACCACGCGAACCCGTCACCTCGGACAAAAGCGACCCACGAGCCCGAGTGGCCCTTATTCGGAGACAACCGAATACGGGTTCGCATCGAACCGAAAGCCGACACCCGAGAAAAGGAAGAGGACCCTCCACAACACCACTTCATTCCAGCCCGGAATGGCCTGCGTGCCGCGACCGATCGATAGGACGATCACAGCGGTCGCCGTTGATCGGTATGGCGCCCGCGGGCTCCGGGGGAACGGCGTCCGTCACGGGCATGGCTCCCGGCCGGTCCGTGCACACCAGGCCGACACCGCACGCCCGCGGAGCGAGAGACGGTGACGGCTGGGGCGAGGAGCGTCCTGTTCACTCCTCTTCGGGAGGCGGTCCGGACGGTTGCTCCCGGAGCCGGAGGCGGCCCGCGAGTCGGTAGTCGAGGTGGACGTCGGTGTAGCGCGTTCCGGAGCGGACCGGCCGGGGCAGCCCCCGGCGTTCGCTGTGGGAGACGCTCTCGTGGTCCGGCTCCCCCCAGGTCCGGGTCCTGACTTCGGGCACCTCGCGAAAGATCAGTTCCCGCGCCGACAGGGACGCGTCGATCCCGACGTCGTCGCGGGGTCCTTCCCCGTCCCGTGTCATCGCTCTTCCTCCTCGTCGTCCTGGTCCTCGTCCTCCTCGTCCCACTCCTCTTCCGCATCCTCGTACTCGGCGTCCTCGGCGTCGTCCTCTTCCTCGTTCTCGTCCTCTTCCTCGTTCTCGTCCCCTTCCTCGTCCTCGTCCTCGTCCTCGTCCTCGTCTCCATCGTCGACGAGGCCCTCCACCAGATCTCCGGCGGTCTCAGCCGTCTCCTCCAGGGCGCTTCCGGCACCCTGACCGAGTTGCGCCGCGGCCTGACCGGCGCCCTCCGACACGTTCTCGATCGTGCGCTGCGCGCCCTCGACCACGTGTTCAAGGATCTCCGGGTGAGCGTCGATGGTCTCCAGGACCCGGGCGATGACGTCCCGCACGTTGTCGAGCCGCACCTTGAGGAGGGCCTGGGCCTCGACCCCCTTGATGGTGAGGTCGACGCGGCCGAGCTCGACCTCCACGCCCACGTTCAACTTGAGCAGGTCCAACACCTCGGCCTGGAGAGCGACGGACGCGCTGAGGTTCTCGACCTCCAGCTCGATCTCGTCGACCTTCACGACCGGGATGTCGAGGTACACGTCGGACGCGTCGGAGGACTCGGCACGCGCACCGCGCTCCTCATGCGGCTCGGGTGTCCTGTCCTCGTCGGAGCGCCGGGAGCGCGGCACCCTCTCCTGATCCGACCGCTGCGAACGCGACGTGGTGCTCGCGTCCTCGCGCTCGGGACGGGGTGTTCCGTTCTCGTCGGAGCGCCGGGAGCGCGGCGCCCTCTCCTCATCGGACCGCTGCTCGCGCGGGAACCTCTCCTCGCGCTCACGCTCGGGCTTCTTCTCGCCCTTGGGCTTCTCGGTGCCGCCGGCGTCACGACGACCCGCGGTGTCCCGCACACCTCGTTGCATCCCCTCCGCACCCTTCCGGGCGGTGGGGCACCTCGCGCGTCCTCCCCTCCGAAGGGCACGCGATGCGACCGACCACCCCGTTCGAGAGTCGGAATTGCACCATTTGCGAACTAAGTGAGTATGTCCGCTCTACCCCGGGCCCTCCCGCGGAAAACGACCGCCGACCGCCCCTGAACCGCACCCTCCGGCGTCCTCCCAGGTCGTCCGGTTACGGGACCGCGAAAGGATCACGGGACACACCCCCTCGGCGGCGGGATCGGAGGTAGGAAGCCCGCACACGGCCGGGATCACAGCCGGGCGGCCCGGCGGGCGGCGGCGGAGACCGACGGATGACGCACGGGTGGTGCTCCGTGGAGTGATCCGTGCGAGGGGACCACCGATGCGCGGGGCCCGGGGTGCCCTCGGAAGCACACCGGCGGGCACGGCGTCGGCCCGACCCTCGGACCGCCCCACACTGGCCGGTCCGAGGGTGCGCTCGGTGGTGCGGTCGTCACGTCAGTCGGCGGGCGGACCGGCCTCGACCGCTCCGTTCGTCCCGTTCTGCGCGCCCGGGGCCCGGGTTCCGGGTCCGGTGTATCCGGCCAGGACCGCGCGCGGAAGGGGGCCCTTGATCCGCGCACCACTGTTGCTCTCCTCCCAGGCGTGCGCGAGGATGCCGACCGACCGGGAGAGGACGAACAGCCCCCGGGCCAGCTCCGCGGCGAAGCCGAGGGAGGCGTACACGGTGGCCGTGGCCCCGTCGATGTTCATCGGGACGGGACGGCCCCGCCGCTCGGCCAGGGCCTTCTCCAACGCCAGGGCGGATTCGAGGGGGCCCGGGTCGACGAGCCCCTCCTCGACCGCCTCGCGCACCATCGTCAGAAGCGGGTCGCGCCGGGGATCCTTCGGGTGGAAGCGGTGCCCGAAGCCCGGGACGTATCCTCCCCGCTCGCGGTACTCGGCGACGATGGACCCGGCCACCTCGTCGACGTCGGCACCCTCGGAGCGCAGCTCCGCCATCCGATCCAGCAGGGCGACGCACTGCTGTCCGGCACCACCGTGCACGTCGCCCAGCAGGTTGACGCCGGTCGCGACCGCGTTGTTGAGCCCCAGACCACAGGTGGCCGCCATCCGCGCGGCGGCGATGGACGGGGCCTGGGGCCCATGGTCGACCCCGGAGACCATCGCGGCCTCCAGCATCCGGGCCCGCGCGGGATCCGGCAGCTCTCCGCGGAGCATGAGCCAGACGACCTCGATGAAACCGTGCCGACCGATGACGTCCTGGACGGGGTAGCCGCGCAGTTCGATCTCACCGGGGGCGATGCGGGTCAGGGAGTTGGACCACCACGCACCGATCTCGTCGTGGGTCATGGTCGGTTCGTGCGGAGCGTTCACACCACACCCGCCTCTCTGAGCGCGTCGACGTCGTCCTGGTCGAATCCGGATTCCCCGAGGATCTGATCGGTGTGCTCGCCCAGCAGGGGCGGCGAGCGGTCGGGGCCGAGGGCGGAGCCGTCGACGTGCACGCCGCTGCCGAGCACCCGGAGTTCACGGTCCTCGTCACCGGGGAAGGGCAGGGTGCGCACGAGCCCCCGATGGGCGACGTGGTCCAGTTCGAGCGCCTCGCGGACGCTGAGCACCCGGGCCGCGGGGACCCCGGCCTCGGAGAGGATGTGCTCCCACTCGGCCGCGGACCTCTCCGCGAGGCGTTCCTCCAGCGCCTCGCGCAGGGCGACGCGGTGGGACTTGCGGCCCTCACGGGTGGCGAAGCGGGGGTCCTCGACGAGTTCGGGGGCCGCGAGACGGGCGCACAGGATCTCGAACTGTTCCTGCTTGTTGGCGGCGATGTTGAGCGTGCCCTCGCCGGTGGAGAAGGTGCCGGACGGGGCGGCGGTGGCGTTCTCGTTGCCGATCCGCGAGGGTTCGACACCGGCCGAGAGGTAGTTGGACACGCCCCAGCCCATGGCGGTGATCGCCGTCTCCAGCATCGAGACGTCGAGGCGGGACCCCTCACCGGTGCGTTCGCGCCGGACCAGGGCACCGGAGATCGCGAACGCCGCGGCCAGACCGCCCATGACGTCGGCGATGGGGAAACCGGCGCGCAGGGGGCCGGTCTCCTCCGTCCCGGTGGCGTCCATCATGCCGGACAGCCCCTGGATGATCTGGTCGTAGGCGGGCCGGTCGCTCAACGGCCCGTCCGCTCCGAAGCCGGACACGGCGCAGTACACCAGGCCCGGGTTGATCTCGCTCAGTTCGTCCCAGCCGAACCCCAGCCGCTCCATGACGCCGGGGCGGAAGTTCTCGATGAGGACGTCGGCGTCCCGGACCAGGCGCCGCATGACCCGTCGCCCCTCGGGGGCCTTGAGGTTCAGGGTCAGTGACCGTTTGCCCGCGTTCTGGGCCAGGAAGGACGCGCCCACGCGCCGCTCGTTCAGTTCCGAGGAGGCGCCGAGCTGTCGAGCGAGGTCACCGGAGGCGGGGACCTCCACCTTGACCACGTCCGCCCCCATGAGGGAGAGCTGGTACCCGGCGTAGGGCCCGGCCAGCACGTTGGTCAGGTCCAGGACACGGACCCCCGCGAGGGGGAGGGTGTCCCGCGGGGCCGTCGCGGCGCTCATCTGTGCTCCTTGTCGTCGGACACCACGTGCTCGGAGGCCGGGTCGAACCCGATCCGGCCGATGCGCAGCGCGGCCTCGCGCACCGCTCCGCTGAAGGCGCGGACGGCGGCTTCGGTGAACCGCGCGGTGGGGCCGCCCACGGCCAGGGCCGCGACGGGCGCGGGCCCACCGCGGGCTCCGAGCACCGGGGCCGCGACACCGGAGGCACCGTGCTCGCGTTCGCCGTGGCTGACCGCGTAGCCCTGGCTCTCGGCCTCGGCGATCTCCGTGCGGAGGCGGTCGAGGTACTGCGGCCCGTGGGGGGAGGCCGCGGCGACGCGGCGCACCACCGACTCGGGGACACCGACGAGGAGCACCTTGCTGGCCGCGCCGCCCCAGAGGGGCATCTCGTCACCGGTGTTGACGACGTGGCGGAGGCGTTGGGGCCCCTCCTCCTGGGCGACGCAGACACGCACGGCGTCGGCGCGCACGTAGAGGTTGACCGTTTCGGAGGTCTCGACGGTGAGGTCCCGCATGATCGCGCGGATCGACTCGGGCACCTGCCAGATGGCGTGGGCCAGCCGCGCCCAGCGCAGCAGACCCGGTCCGGCTCCGATGCGACCGTCCGAACCGGTCCACAGCAGCCCTCGCTGTTCGAGGGTGCCGACCAGCCGCAGGACGGTGGTCTTGGCCAGTCCGGTCAGTTCCACCAGTTCCCGCGTGGTGTAGCGCTGGTTCCTCTCGTCGTAGAGGTCCAGCAGGTCGAGGGCGCGCACCACACTGCGCACGCCCCCTTCGGCATCGCCCGCCATCACACTCCCGTCGCGGTCCACCTGGTGGACCTTATGGACTACTAGATGGTTCTCTGCGGGTCAGAGTAACCCAGGCGCCTCACGATCCGCCAGAGGCCCCCGATCCCGGACCTCCCCGAAGCGAGCGCTCTGTCCAGGCATGATGTGGACAGGACGGCGTGACGACTTCGTTAAGGAAAGATTTCCGCGACGCATTGACACCGTTGCGAGTGATTTGCATCATTCTCTGAACCAATGAGCGGCCCATCAAGTCCACCTGGTGGACCAGAGGGTCGAGAGGGAGTGAAGATGGACAAGCAGCGCACCCTGCGTGCGGCGGGGGCCGTGTGCGCGGCGCTCGTCGTGGGTGCCGCCGCGGTGAACGCCGCGCTCTCGCAGACGCACGAGTCCCAGGCCCGCGCCCGCGCCCGCGTGGACATCGTGGTGCCCGCCGACCCGGGCGGCGGGTGGGACCTGGTCGCGCGGGAGGCACAGCACGCGATGCGGCTGAACGGCATCGTGGCCAACACCCAGGTCCTCAACCTGCCCGGCGCCGGCGGCACGATCGGCCTGGCACAGACCGTACGGCGCGAGGGCAACGCGACCACCCTGATGACCACGGGCACCGTCATGATCGGCGGCATCATCGTCAACGACTCCGCGCAGACGCTGGCGGACGTGGTGCCCATCGCCCGGGTCGCCGACGACTACGAGGTCTTCGTGGTCCGGGACGACTCGCCCCTCCAGGACATGAACGACCTGATCGAGGCGTGGGAGGACGACCCGGGTTCGGTGGCCGTCGGCGGCGGCTCCCTCGGAGGCACCGACCACCTCCTGGCCGGGCTCGCCGCCCAGTCCCAGGGCATCGGCCCCTCGGACGTCAACTACATCCCGTTCGCGGGCGGCGCCCAGGCGCTCACCTCCCTGCTCTCGGGCAGCATCGACGTCGGCGTCTCGGGTTACAACGAGTTCAGCGACCAGGTGGAGACGGGCAACCTCCGGGTGCTCGGGGTCTCCGCCGAGGAACGGGTCCCCGGCCTGGAGGACCACCCCACCCTTCCCGAACAGGGCGTGGACGCCGTGCTGCCCAACTGGCGCGGCTTCATGGCACCACCGGGGATCACCGAGGAGGAACGCGCGGAGCTGACGGCCATCGTGGAGGAGATGGTCGCCACCCCCGAGTGGCGGGACACGCTGGAACGCAACCGGTGGGACGACACCTTCCAGTCCGGGCCGGAGTTCGAGGAGTTCCTGCGCGAAGAGATCACCCGCATCACCGCCGTCACCGAGGACCTGGGACTGTCATGAACCGACTGAGAGAATCCGCTCCGGACGCGCCCGTGGGCGGAGCGACCGACCACACGTCCCACTCCTGGTGGACGGGGCGCAGTGAGATCTTCGTGGGTCTGCTCGTCATCGGCGTCGGCCTCTTCCTCACCTCGCAGACGCTGGCCATGCACGTTCCGGACACCTCCACCGGACCGGGCCCCCAACTCTTCCCCGGCCTGGTGTCCGGGCTGATGGTGGTCCTGGGCGGGCTCCTGGTGTTCCAGGTCGTCCGTACTCCGGCCGCGCCGGCAGAGGAACAGGCGCAGGAGCAGGAGCAGACGGACGAGACCGCGTCCGCCGGGGTCGTCGGTGAACTCGTCGAGGGCCAGGAGCCCCGACGTACCGCCACGCACAGCGACTGGCGCACGGTCGGCCTCGTCCTGGCCTCGGTCGTCGCCTTCGCCGTACTGCTGCAGCCCCTGGGCTGGCTGCTGTCCGGAGCCCTGTTGTTCTTCGGGGTGAGCTGGGCCTTCGGAGGCCGTCGACCGCTGTTCGAGGCGGCCGTCGCCCTGGTCTACTCGGCCGTCGTCCAACTCGCCTTCGTGGCGGGTCTGGGCCTGAACCTGCCCTCCGGGATCCTGGGAGGTGTGCTCTGATGGACACCCTCATGCTGCTGGGAGGCGGTTTCGCCGCCGCCCTGACCCCGGAGAACCTCCTGTGGGCGTTCGTCGGCGTGGTGTTGGGCACCGCCGTCGGTGTGCTCCCCGGGCTGGGCTCGGCGATGGCCGTGGCGCTCCTGTTGCCGGTCACCTTCAAGCTCGACCCCACCGGTGCCTTCATCATGTTCACGGCCGTGTACTACGGCGGTCTGTTCGGTGACTCCACCACGTCCATCCTCATGAACACGCCGGGCAACAGTTCGGCGATCGCCACCGCGATCGAGGGCCACAAGATGGCCAAGCGCGGCAAGGCCTCCCAGGCCCTGGCGACCTCGGCGATCGGCGCGTTCATCGGCGCGGTGGTCTCCACGGCCGTGGTCGCGTTCTTCTCCGGTGTCATCATCGACATCGCCCTCCGGTTCGGTCCCGCCGAGTACTTCGCCCTGGCGGTCTTCGCCTTCGTGGCCACCTCCGCGGTCGTCGCCCAGTCCATGGTGCGCGGTCTCATCGCCCTGACCCTGGGGTTGGGCATCGCCATGGTCGGCATCGACGCCCAGAGCGGCGCCGCCCGGTTCACCCTCGGCGTGCCCTCCCTCTTCGAGGGCATCGGCATCGTCACCGTGACCGTCGGTCTGCTCGCCCTGGGCGAGGTGCTGCACGTGGCCTCCCGCATTCACCGGCAGGGTCCCGACGCGCAGCCGATCCGGACCGGCGGAACGCTCTGGCTGGGGCGCGGCGACCTGCGCCGGGCCGTGCCGGCCTGGCTGCGCGGCCTCGGCTTCGGTCTTCCCTTCGGCACCATTCCGGCCGGTGGATCGGAGATCCCGACCTTCCTGGCCTACGGAACCGAGCGCAAGCTCTCCCAGCTCAGAGCCCGGCGCGGCAAGCGTCCCGACGAGTTCGGCAAGGGCGCGATCGAGGGTGTGGCGGCACCGGAGGCGGCGGCCAGCGCGACCGCCGGCACGGCGATGGGCGCCCTGCTCGGGCTGGGTCTGCCGACCTCGGCCACGGCCGCCATCATGCTCGCCGCGTTCCAGCAGTACGGCATGCAGCCCGGCCCCCTGCTCTTCGAGCGCAACGCCGACCTCGTGTGGGCTCTGCTGGCGAGCCTGTTCATCGGCAGCGTGATGCTGTTGATCCTCAACCTGCCCTTCGCGCCGTTGTGGGCCAAACTGCTGCTCATCCCGAAGCGGTACCTGTACGCGGGGATCACCGGATTCGCGGTGCTGGGTGTCTACGCCTCCTCGTACGCGATCACCGACCTGTGGTTGCTGATCCTCCTGGGATTGCTGGGCTTCATGATGCGTCGGTACGCGATCCCCGTCGCCCCGGTGCTCATCGCCGTCATCCTCGGTCCCCTGGCGGAGACCGAGCTGCGGCGCGGGCTGGCGATCGGGCAGGGGGACGTCGGGGTCATGTTCACCGGGCCCATCACACTGGGCATCTACACGGTCATCCTGCTCGCGGTCGGGATCGTCGTGGTGGCGCGGGTGCGCTCCGCCAGGCGTGCGACCGCGTCGACCGCACCCGAGTCGACGCCGACCGGGTGATCCGGGGCGGCCGGTCGGGAGGCACATCGTGTTCCCGGTCGGCCGCCCTCGGGGCGCGTGGCCCCGGGGTCACAGACCGGGGGCTCGGCGCCTTGGGCAGGTGGGCACCCGGGGAGCGCGGCCGGGCGCGCGCGTGCGGCCGGGATCCAGAGACCGGGGGACCGAGGACCTTGGACCGCGGCGACCCTACCCACCGGTCTCGTGGCCCGGAGTGACATCGGCCCACCGGAGCGCAATGGCGCGTGTCACAAACATCCACGATGTCGCCGATCCGCCTTGTTGGTGGGGTTTTCGGTCGTCCGCAGTCCCTAGAATCCGGTGCATGGAGACCCCCACCCCCGCTTCATCGGCCGCCCCCCATGTCGCCGGTCGTTACCGGTGCGGCGAGAGTGTCCGCCTGAGCGACCGGACCCTGCTGTTCGACGCCCACGACACCGATACGGACACACGTGTTCTCGTGGAGATCGACGAGGCCTCCACGGACCACGCGCACGCGTCGGCCCGCAGGGCGGAACGACTGCACGGCATCGGCCATCCCGTCCTGGTGGAGATCCTCGACCACCGGGTCGAGCGGGGCCGCCCCACGACGGTGTACGCGGCACCGTTCGGGGAGCCCTTGGCCGACATCATCGGAGAGCGGTTCGGTGAGCGCGTGTCCCGGCGTGAGGCCCTGGACATCGTCGACACCCTGCTCTCGGCCCTGGAGGAGTTCCACGAGGAGGGGCTGGTCCACGGTGTGATCGGTCCGAACACCGTGTTCCTCGCCGACGACGGCGCGGTGCGGCTCCTGCCGGTGGTGGCCGAACCCGACGTGGAGGTCGACGATCCGCACGAGGACGTGCGTGCGGTGGGCGATCTCCTGCGCGTCATGATCACCGGTATGGGCGCCGAGGCGGCCCAGGGCGCGGTCTCCGAGGCCGGTGACGAGTTCGCGCTGCTCGTGGACAAGGCGACGGCGGTCGACCCCGCCCACCGCCCACGCGACGCCTCCCACTACCGGGCCCTGGTCCGGCGGGCCAAGGACCGTCTGCCCTCCTCCCCGGGCCGGCACGCGGCGTCGGACGCGGTGGAGCAGGGCCCCGTCGACGTCCCGGAGCCCGCGCGGGGAAGATCGCGCCGTCCCCTCGTCCTGGGGGCCGCGGCCGTCGTCCTCCTGCTCCTGGTGGCGACCCTGGTGACCTGGTCGCTCGCCGGCTCCGGAGGTGAGGCCGAAGCCGACCCGGCCTCGGCCACCATGCCCGATCTGGTCGGGCTGAGCCCCGATGAGGCGACCGAACGCCTCGACGGCCTGGCCGTGGCCACGGAGATCTCCTACGACCAGGTCCGCGACGAGGAGATGGAGGCCGGTCTCGTGGCGTCCGTGGCCCCCGAGGAGGGGACCCCACTGGCCGAGGGCGACGCGGTCACGATCTCGGTGTCGTCCGGACCCGTGGACCTGGACATGCCCGATCTGGTGGGCGAGGCCGAGTCCGAGGCCCGGGAGGTGCTGGAGGACCTCGGGTTCACCGAGGTGACGGTCGTTCAGGAACCCTCCGACTCCGCCGCCTCCGGAACCGTTCTCGACACCGACCCCGAGGCCGGTGAGACGGTCGCCTACGACGCACCGGTGAGCCTCACGGTCAGCGAGGGCGTCACCCTGCCGGACGTGGTGGGTCTGGACGAGGCCGGGGCGCGATCGGAGATCGCCGAGCTCGGGCTGCTGGTGGAGGTCGTGGTGGCCGCGGAATCCGACCGGCCCGAGGGCGAGGTGACCGCCCAGTCCCCCGGTGCCGGAGCGATCGTCGAACCGGGCTCGGCGGTGACCCTGACGGTCGCCCCGGAGGACGAGGAGACCGACGACGCGGAGACCGAACAGCGAGAGCGGGACCCCTCCGATCGGCGCGGTGACCGACAGACCGACGACGGTCGCGACGACCGCTCTCCGGAGCGACCGGACGAGTCGCCCGACGTCGCGGCGCCCGAGGTCGAGCCCTGCACCTCCGGTACCTGGTCGGAGAGCACCACCTACACCGAGGGTTCCCGGGTGGTCCACGACGGACGAGAGTACGAGGCGGTGTGGTGGAACAGCGACATCTCCCCCGCGGACACGGCCGACTGGGGGCCGTGGCGTGAGGTCGGATCGTGCTGATCCACCCGGCGGTCGGATCCCGCTGACGGTGTCCCGGGCACGACGATCCGGGTGAGGACCGCACAGGCCATCATGGACCGGGCGGGGGCCTTCCCCTGCGCGTCGCACGACCTCTTCGAAGGAGCCCGATGACGTTCACCGGCCTCAGCGCCTTTCCGCTCACCCCGCTCACGGCCGAGGGCGAGGTCGACGAGCCCGCGTTCGTCGGCCTCATCGACCGTCTGGTCGCGGCCGGGGTCGATTCCCTCTCCCCGCTCGGGTCGACCGGCTCCTACGCCTACCTGCACCGGGAGGAACGCGCCCGGGTGGCCCGAACGGCGGTGGCGCACGCGGGCGGGGTTCCGGTGATGGTGGGGATCGGGTCGCCGCGCACCCGCGACGTGCTCGCCCACGCCGAGGACGCACAGGAGGCGGGGGTGTCGGCGGTGTTGCTCTCCCCGGTGTCGTACCAGCCGCTCACGCCGGAGGACGTGTTCGGACTGTACGAGGAGGTGACCCGGGTGCTGTCGGTACCGCTGGTGGTCTACGACAACCCCGGCACCACGCGCTTCACCTTCACCGACGAGCTGTACGGGGCCGTGGCGGAGCTTCCGGGGGTGGTCTCGATCAAGATTCCCGGAGTGCCGGTCGATCCGGCGGAGGCACGTGAGCGGGTGGCCCGGCTGCGCGGGCTCCTGCCCGGGCACGTGACCCTCGGGGTCTCCGGTGACCCGTTCGGGGCGACCGGACTGAACGCCGGGTGCGACGTCTGGTACTCCGTGCTCGGCGGCACCCTCCCCGAGGCGGCGCTGGCGATCGTCGACGCCGCCCGTGCGGGCGACGCGGCCGGGGCGGTGACCGCCTCCGAGCGTCTGCGCCCCTTGTGGGACCTGTTCACCGCGCACGGCAGTCTGCGTGTGATCGCGGTGGTCGCCGAACACCTGGGGCTGGTGCGCGGCCCGAGCCTGCCCTCCCCGCTGCGCGGCCTGACCGGGAAGGAACGGGCGCGGGTGGTCTCCGTGGTGGACGCGCTCGGAGGGGGCGCCTGAACCACGTTTCCGGCCGGCGGTTCCGCGGGGGCACCACGCGGCCGAGGGGGCTCCCCCACGGCGGGCCACCTCTGCGACACCTCGCCTCCTCGGTTCCGTGACGCACCGCCTCGGGGCACCCGGACTGGTCAGTGATCGGGCGGGGCGAGACGTTCGGTGTGCGCGCGGAACCAGTCGATCGCGAACCGCTGCGCGGCGATGCCGTAGGCGAGCGTCGCGCGTTGGTGTTCAAGGATGTCGTGGTACTCCTCGGGGATGTCCCGGGCGTCGATGCGCCGGTCGAGCTCCGTCAGTCGGGCCAGGTCCGCCTCGAAGCGCTCGGTGATCCGCCGCAGCACGGGGGCGCGCTCGTCCGGTTCGATCAGGCCGAGGAAGTAGAGCCGGGACAGGGCCGAGACCTCGGTGTCCGGCCCGGTCGGCTCCCCCAGCATCCAGGACCGGAACTCCTCATGACCGGCGTCGGTGACCCGGTAGACCTTCCGGCCCCGCGCGCCCGCCTCCACGCTGGCGACCTCGATGTGCCCGCGTGCGAGCAGGCCGTCCAGGGCGCGTTTGATGCTGCCGGAGCTGGCGCTGTAGAAGAGCGAGACTCCGGCTTCGAACGACTTGATGAGGTCGTAGAGGGACTGGGGGGTGATGAGGAGCATCCCGAGGATCACGTGGGCCATGGGGAGAGTCTAGACCGTTGACTCTCATAGACATGTCTATTAGACATATAAAGCATCGACGACCGCACCCGCCCACGTCCCGATCGAGGTGTCACCCCATGAACATCGACCAGCGCAGGGTCCGGCGCTTACGGAAGGGGCTCGAACGCCTCACCCGCCGCCGCGGCGCCATGCCCGCGCCCCAGGTGCTCGTCCGGGCGCCCGGCTTCACGTTCGGCTTCGGCGACCTGTCCCGGCCCTTCTACTCCGCCAGCGTCGGCAAGATCGTGACGGCCACGCTCATCGCCATGCTCGTGGAGCGGGAGCGGTTCGCCCTCACCAGTCCGCTCCGCTCCGTGCTCCCGGCGGCCGACCTCGCCGGGCTGCCGTCCGCCCCCGGTGTGGACGTCGCCGCCGACGTGACCGTCGAGCACCTGCTGACGCACACCAGCGGCATCCCGGACTACTTCGAGCCACCACGCGGCGCGGAGACCGACTGTTCCCTCACCACCCTGGGCCGCCACCGCGATCGTCTCTGGCGTGCTCCGGACCTGCTCGACGAGGTGCGCCGACTCCCGGCCGTGGGTCGGCCCGGAGAGTTCCTCCACTATGCGGACTCCAACTACGTCCTGCTCGCGCGCGTCATCGAGGAGGCCTCCGGGGAACGGTTCGCCGACCACGCGCGCGCACGCGTGCTGGAGCCCAGCGGCATGGAGCACGCCTCGATGCCCTACCTTCCCGACGAACCGCCCGAGGACCTCACCGGGCTCGACGCACACCCCTTCTGGGTGGCGGGGCACGAACTCAGCCACGCCCGCAGCATGAGCTGCGATCTGGGCGGCGGCACCATCGTGAGCACCGCCGAGGACCTCGTGCGCTTCCAGCGGGCCCTGCACGGCGGACGGCTCGTCTCCGACAACCTCCGCGCGTACCTTCTGCGTCCCCGTCGCCGTCTCCGTCGTGGCGTCCACTACGGCGCGGGGAGCATGACCCTGCGCTTCGGGGAGATCCTGCCGCCACTCATGCGGGGGCTCCCCGAGCCGGTGGGCCATCTCGGCGTCACCGCGACGCACCTGGCCTACTACCCGGATCAGGACGCCCACGTGGTGCTCAACTTCCACTCCACCCGCCAGATGAACGCGAGCTTCATGACCCACGCCCGTATCGCCGGGATCCTCGCCGACGGGAAGGCCTGACCCGCCGCACGCCACTCCCCCGGAACGGACACCGCGATGCTCCCACCTTCGAACGGCGGGCCCGAGACCCGGCGGCCTTCTCTCCACCAGGGGCGACCCCAGCGAAAACGGGAGGGACGGCGCCCCTCGGCCCCTTCCCAGCCTGGACGGCACGGGGCCCGGACCACCACCGATCGCGGCGGTCCGGGCCCCTCCGGCCTCACCGGCCGACGCACGACGCGGACGGACGTCCACGTCGGTGGAACGCGGTCAGTCCGTGGGCGCCACACCGACGGCGACCGCCAGGTCCTGCCAGGACATGCCCGACCCCTTGAACACGTTGGGCCGATCGACGCGACGGGTGACCTCACCGCGCACCACCGGGGCCAACCCGACCAGGTCGTCGACGGTCAGGGCACCCTCCTCGATGGCGAGCACCACGTCACCGCACTCGCGCAGAGCGGCCCCCCGGTCCTCGACCACGACCTGGGAGCGGCCCATGAGGGCGGCGTCCAGTTCCCGGCGGTCGGCCTCGTGGGAGCCCATCGCGATCACGCACGCGCCGTCACGCACCAGGGAGCCGTCGAACAGGGGCTCGGCGCTGGAGGTCGCGCACACGACGAGGTCGGCGTCGGCGACGTCGGCGACGGTGCCCGCCTCGGCGGTGATCCCGCGCGAGGCGAGTTCGGCCACTGCGGCTGCCACCCGGTCCGGACTGCGGCCGACCATCCGGATGCTGCTCGGCACCCGGATCCGGGTCATGGCGACGACGTGCTCCACCGCCTGGGGTCCGTTGCCGAACACCACCAGCCGTGAGGCGTCGGGGTCGGCCAGGTGGTCGGCGGCGACCGCGGAGGTCGCCGGCGTCCGCAGCGACGTGAGGCTCACCCCGTCGACGAACACCCGCGGGGTGAGCGTCGCGGCGTCCATGAGCACGTAGACGGCCTGGATGCGGGGCAGACCCGAGGCCGGGTTGTCGGGCGCCACCGAGGCGACCTTGACACCCACCCAGTCCCCCAGGGTCGAGGGCATGAGCAGCAGATGGCCGGACCCGGCGTGGGCGTGCGCCCGCGCGGGGTCGTCGGCGGGGTCGAACCCGTTCCTGAGGGCGTCCTCGATGAGGGTGCGCGCCCGGTCGGGGTCGATCCGGCGGCGGACCTCGTCCGCGCTGACGAACGGCAGTCCGTTCGTGGTCGGCACTGTGGTCTCCTTGAGGCTCATGCGCTCGCCTTCGTCTCGTCGGTGCCCTCGCGCGCGGCGATGAGCGCGGTCTCCTTGCGCACGACCGAGCCGGAGAGGGCCACGGCGGTGAAGGAGATGACGGCCAGGACCACCAGGTAGGCGGCGATCGGCCACCAGGCGCCGTCGAAGCGGGCCAGCAGCCAGGTCGCCAGCAGCGGCGCGGTGCCGCCGGCCAGGGCGGCCCCGACCTGGTAGCCGAGGGTCACACCGGTGTAGCGGACACGGGTCGTGAAGATCTCGGAGGTGAGGGTGCCGAGGGTGGCGGTGACCGGCGGCCAGGCGAGCCCGAGGGCCAGCACGACGGCCGCGTACACGGCCCAGTTCATCTGGAGGTCGAGCAGCATGAAGAAGGGCACCGACACGACGGCGATGATGAGCGTGCCGCTGAGGAAGACCTTCGGACGGCCCAGGGTGTCGGAGAGGCGACCCATAAGCAGGATGACGAGGGTGCTCACGAACGCGCCGGCGCTCACCGCGTTGAGGACCACCGACCGTTCGATGTCGAGGGTGCCCGTGGCGTAGCTGACCACGAAGGTCGCGAAGATGTAGAACGGGGCGGTCTCGACGACCTTGGCCCCGATGGCCACGAGCACGGAGCGCCAGTGGTCGCGCAGGGTGTCCTTGATCGGCAGCTTGGCGACGTCGCCGGTCTTCTTGGCCTCACGGAAGGCGGGGGTCTCGTCGAGGCCCTTGCGGATCCACAGCCCGACGAAGACGAGCGCGAGACTGGCGATGAACGGGATGCGCCAGCCCCAGGACTCGAAGGCGTCGTTGGGCAGCATGCTGACCAGACCGAAGGCGATGGTGGACAGGAGCATGCCGATGGTGATGCCGGTCTGGGGCACCGAGCCGAAGAAGCCGCGACGGTTCTCGGGCGCGTACTCGTAGGCGAGCAGCAGGGCGCCGCCCCACTCACCGCCGATGGCCAGTCCCTGGATGACCCGACACAGGATGAGCAGGATCGGCGCGAGGAGGCCGACCTGTTCGTAGTTGGGCAGGAGACCGATCGCCACCGTGGCGCCGCCCATGAGCGACAACGTGATGACCAGGGTCTTCTTACGGCCGATGCGGTCGCCGATATGGGAGAAGACGATGCCGCCGAAGGGCCGGATGAAGAAGGTCAGGGACAGCGTCAGGTACGACAGCATCAACGAGATGACGGGATCGTCGTTGGGGAAGAACTGCTTGTCGAAGATCAGCGCCGCGGCGGTGGCGTAGAGGAAGAAGTCGAACCACTCGATGGCGCTGCCGCTGAGGCTGCCGATGAGCACACGGCGGTTGGTGACCGGTTGGCCGACCGTGGACTGTTGGGGAGACACGCAGCACTCCTCGTGTCAGGGCGCACGTGACGTGGGCCTCAGGACAAGAACGTGTGCAACGTACAATTTTACGTTGCACAAAGCAAGAGTTCTCGCCACCTCAACCAAGCCGTGACCTGCGAAGAGTCCCGGTACGGGCCGGCCCCGCACCGTCACCGAGCCCACCGTGACCGGTGTTCCGGCGCGATGTCAGCCCTCCTCCCGCCCGGCCCACACCCCCCGCACGTGCCCCAGGTGCCGGCGCATCAGCGCCTCCGCTCCGGCCACGTCCCGCGCCACGACCAGGTCGAGCAGGTCGTGGTGCTCCTGGGCGGTGGCGCCCAGGCGACCCTCCTCGTACAGGCGGCGCAGCGCCGACAGGCGCGACATACCCCGCAGCCGTCGCACCTCCTCGACCAGGCGCCCGTTACCGGCGATGGCGAGCAGCCCGAGGTGGAAGGTGGTGTCGGTGGCGATGAACTCCTGCAACTCACCCGCCGCGGCGGTCTCGTTGAGCCGATCCGCGAGCGTGCGCAGTGGGGCGATCCGCTCGTCCGTCGCGATGCGCGCGACGCGCCCCACCGTGGGCACCTCGATGAGTTCGCGCAGCTGGAGGATCTCGTCGAGGGTCACGTCGCCGACCTCGACCACGCGGTACCCGCGGTGGCGCAGGGTCTGCACCAGACCCTCCTGCGTCAGCTCCATCATGGCCTCGCGCACGGGCGTGGCCGAGACACCGAGGCGTTCGGCCAGAGCGGGCGCCGAGTAGATCCGGCCGGGTTCGAGTTCACCGGCGACCATGGCCTGACGCAGGACGTCCGTGACCCGGGACCGCAGACTGCTGTTCTCGGCGAGCGACCCGATCACCGGCCGCTCCCGCGGCGCCTCGATGCTCATGTGCTGTTGTTCCTCCCCGCGCGGACTCCCCGGACCTCCCAGGATGCCACGCCGACCCGCGCGCACCGCCACCCTGCGCACGGCCCCCGGCGCCCGACGTCCGGGGTCACACGCGCTGCCGGGCGGGGCTCACGTCCTTCGGACGACGTGCGCGGGTGCGCGGCCGTGTCGAGGGGTCGGGCGTACGTGAGCTCGCAGGGCGCTCCGGGCCGCACGGCCCCGCACGAGCCGTGCGGCCGTGGCGGCGCCGAGCGAAGGCCCGGCCGAGGTGGTCGCCTGCGACGCCCCGTCCTCCCGGCCGGCACGGTCGCCTCCCTCGGGGCGAACGCCGGCTCAGGCGGCCCACGCGAGCGGCGACGGTCCGCCACCCCGCGCGACCGCTCCTGTGCGCGGCCCGTCGGCCTTTCTCCCCTGCTCCGAACAGGGGTTTGCCGGTGACCCCCGCATCGCGGCACACCCCCGGTCGACGGGGGCAGGGCACGCTCCCCTCGATCCTCCTCACCCCACTTCGTCCAAAGTATTGACGAAGTGGGGTGACGCCGGCAACGTACGCAGCACCTGCCAAGGGACGACGGATCGGAGACCCACCGTGCATGACGACCGGCGGCTGATCGAGGCACGACTGGAACGGGCGCTACGGGAACGTGTGTGGCCCGCGGTGCATGGAACATCGATCCCCCTGGAGGTGGCGCGCTGGGACGCGCCCGGCGAACCGGTCCCGGCGGCGGAGGGGGTCGCCGCCCCCTACGCGCCGGCCGGAGTGGGCGACGCGTGGGGCCCGGCATGGGGCACCACCTGGTTCCGGGTGCGCGCCCGGGTCCCCGAGGAGTGGGCCGGCCGACGGGTCGAGGCGGTGGTGGACCTCGGGTTCGACGCCGACATGCCCGGCTTCCAGTGCGAGGGGCTGGTGCACCGCGCCGACGGCACGATCGTCAAGGGGCTCAACCCGCGCAACGCGTGGATCCCGGTCGGCGCGCCGGCCGGGGGCGGCGAGGAGGTCGAGTTCCATGTGGAGGCGGCCGCGAACCCGGTGATCCTCGGCGATCCACCGTTCCAGCCCACCGATCTCGGTGAGGGTCGCGGCCCCGCCGACCGACCGCTCTACCGGCTGGCCCGGGCCGACCTCGCGGTCTTCGAGACCTCGGTCTGGGAACTGGCGCTGGACCTGGAGGTCGCCGGCGGCCTCATGCGCGAACTCGACACGGGCGACCCACGGCGGTGGCGACTGCTGCGCGCCCTGGGCCGGACCCTGGACGCACTGGATCCCCAGGACATCGCCGGCAGCGCGGCGCGGGCCCGTGAGGTGCTCGCCCCGGAGATGGCCTCGCCCGCCGCGGCCGGGACTCACCGGGTCTCGGCGGTCGGGCACGCCCACATCGACTCGGCGTGGCTGTGGCCGCTCCGCGAGACCGTCCGCAAGGTGGCGCGTACCAGCGCCAACGTGGTGGGGCTGATGGCCGACCACCCGGAACTGGTCTTCGCGATGTCGCAGGCACAGCAGTGGGCGTGGATCAAGGAGCACCAACCGGACCTGTTCACGCGCGTGGTCGCGGAGGCCGAGGCCGGTCGGTTCGTTCCGGTGGGCGGCATGTGGGTGGAGTCGGACACCAACATGCCCGGCGCGGAGGCGCTGGCCCGCCAGTTCGTCTTCGGTAAACGGTTCTTCCGCGACGAACTGGGGGTGGACACCCAGGAGGTGTGGCTGCCGGACTCCTTCGGCTACTCGGCGGCCCTGCCACAGCTCGTGCGACTGTCGGGATCACAGTGGTTCCTCACCCAGAAGATCTCGTGGAGCCAGGTGAACCGGTTCCCGCACCACACGTTCTGGTGGGAGGGACTGGACGGCACCCGGGTCTTCACCCACTTCCCACCGGTGGACACCTACAACGCGGAGCTCACGGGTGAGGAGCTGGCGCACGCCTCCCGCAACTTCCGGGACAAGGGCGGGTCGTCGCACTCGCTGGTGCCGTTCGGCCACGGAGACGGCGGCGGCGGACCCACCCGCGAGATGCTGGGGCGCGCGGCCCGTCTGCGGGACCTGGAGGGGTCGCCCCGGGTGACGATCGAGCGTCCCGAGGAGTTCTTCGAACGGGCGCACGCCGAGTACACCGACGCCCCGGTGTGGTGGGGTGAGCTGTACCTGGAGTTCCACCGGGGCACCTACACCAGTCAGGCGGCGACCAAGCAGGGCAACCGACGTTCGGAGCACCTGCTGCGCGAGGCCGAGCTGTGGGCGGCCACGGCGGCGGTGCGCACGGGCGCCGAGTACCCGTACGAGCGCCTGGAACAGGTGTGGCGCACGGTGCTGCTCAACCAGTTCCACGACATCCTGCCCGGGAGTTCGATCGCCTGGGTGCACCGGGAGGCGGCCGAGGCCTACCGGCAGGTCGCCGAGGAGCTGACGGAGGTCATCGGCGCGGCCCAGTCCGCGTTGGCCGCGGCGGACGGGGGCGACGACGGGGACACGGTGGTGTTCAACCCGACCCCGCACGAACGTGACGGTGTGCCCGCGCTGGGGGCCCTGCCCCGGTCCCGGGCCGCCTCGCCCGTCACCGACGGTGCCGCCACCCCCTCGCTCACCACCGACGACAGCGGCTTCACCCTGGACAACGGGGTGCTGACGGTGGGGGTGGACCACCGGGGTCTGGTGATGTCGATCCTGGACCGCTCGGCGGAGCCCGGGGGTCGGGAGGTCCTGGCCGCCGGTCTGCCGGGCAACCTGCTCCAGGTGCACCAGGACGTTCCGAACCAGTGGGACGCCTGGGACGTGGACGAGTTCTACCGCAACAGCGTCACCGACCTCACCGAGGTCGACTCCGTCACGGCGCTCACGGCGGAGGAGGTGGCGGAGGCGGAGCTGCCCTCGGGCACGGTGGGCCTGCGCGTCGCCCGGTCCTTCGGGGCCTCCTCCCTCGTCCAGGTGGTGTCGCTGTCCCCCGGGGCGCGACGGCTGGACGTGGACACGCGTGTGGACTGGCACGAACGCGAGAAGTTCCTCAAGGCCGCCTTCCCCCTGGACGTGCGGGCGCACGAGTCGTCCTCGGAGATCCAGTTCGGGCACGTCCAACGGCCCACGCACACCAACACCTCCTGGGACGCGGCCAAGTTCGAGATCTGCGCGCACCGGTGGGTGCACGTGGCCGAACCCGGCTACGGGGTGGCGGTGCTCAACGACTCCACCTACGGACACGACGTCACCCGTGACGTGCGCGCCGACGGCGGGACCACCACGACGGTACGCCTGTCACTGCTGCGGGCTCCGCGTTTCCCCGACCCCGAGACCGACCAGGGCGAACACCGGTTGCGCTACGCCCTGGCCCCCGGCGCGGACATCGAGGACGCGGTCCGTGAGGGGTACCGGATCAACCTGCCGGTGCGCTCGGCCCCGGGTGCGGCGGCGGTCGCACCGCTGGTCGAGGTGGCCGACCCCGGTGTGGTGGTGGAGTCGGTCAAGCTCGCCGACGACCGTTCCGGAGACGTGGTGGTGCGCCTCTACGAGGCCCGTGGCGGTCGCGCGACGACGTCGTTGCGCAGCGGGTTCCCCGTGCGCGGGGTACGCGCCGTGAACCTGTTGGAGGAGGACTACGAGGAGGCTCCGACGCTGCCGGCGGAGGATGCGACCGACGACGGCCGGCCGGGGCAGGTGGGGCTGCGCCTGCGCCCGTTCCAGATCCTCACCCTGCGCCTGGAGCGCTGACCGGGGCCAGACGAGGCTCGTGGAGTCCGGGACCGCGCGGCCCCTCGATGGGGGCCGCGCGGTCCCGGCGGTCGGGGATCGTCGCCGACGGCGGGTGGTGACGGCGCCGGGGCCCGGTCGTTCCCTCGCGAACCCGCACCTTCGGGCCGGGGTCGCGGGGATCGGGCCGGCCGCGGGCAGGCCGATCGCGGCCCGGCCGGGCCTCAGCCCTTCATCGCGCCGCCCAGGGCGAACCGTCCGCCCATGGCGCGCGAGACCACCATGTACAACGCCACCACCGGCAGTGTGTACAGCAACGAGTAGGCGGCGAGTTCGCCGTAGCGCACGCTCCCGTACTGGCCGAAGAACGTGAAGACCCGCACCGCCGCCGGCATCTTCTCCGGGCTCGTGAGCAGGATGAACGGCACGAAGAAGTTCCCCCAGGTGGTGACCAGGGTGAAGATGCCCACCACCGCCAGGCCGGGGGCCAGGAGCGGCGCCACGAGGTACCTCAGGGACTGCCAGGCGGAGGCGCCGTCCACCCACGCGGCCTCCTCCAGGGCGATGGGGATGCCGTCGATGAAGTTCTTGGTCAGCCAGATCCCGAACGGCAGGGTGCTCGCCGCCAGGAACAGCGTGGTGGCGGTCAGCGAGTTGAGCAGGTCGGCCTGCACGAACATCCCGTACACGGGGACCATGATCGCCGTGATGGGCAGACCGGTGGCGAACAGGACCGAGTACAGGAACGGCTTGCGGAACCGCAGGTTGTACCGGGACAGCGGGTAGGCGGCCAGCATGGAGCAGAACGCGGTGATCACCGCCGCTCCCGCGCAGGTGACGATGCTGTTCCAGATCGGCCGGTAGACGATCTCGGGGGTCATGATGGCGGTGAAGTGGTCCAGTGTGAGCGACGTGGGCAGCCCCGCGCGCAGCGAGGGTTCGGAGTCCACCGACGCGAACACCATCCACAGCAGGGGTAGCAGGAACACCAGTGCCAACCCGCCCAGGACCACGTAGGTCAGGAACGCCCCGGCGACCCGACCCGGGGCGCTGACCACCATGCGGGCACCGGTGCGCCCACCGCGCCGTTCGCCGCTCATCGCTGCTCCTCCTTACTGAGCATCCACACGTAGACGACGGAGAAGAGACCGGCGACCACCAGCAGCGCCAGCGCGATCGCGGTGCCGTAACCTAGATCGCCCATGCGCAGCGCCTCCTGGTACATCAACAGGGGCAGGGTGGTGCTGCTCGATCCGGGCCCGCCGGAGGTCATCACGAAGATCAGCGTGAACACCTGCACGGTCTGCAACGTGATGAGCAACAGGGTGGTGGCCAGCGTGCGGCGCAGCAGCGGCAGCACCACGAACCACAGGACCTGGAAGGAGGAGGCGCCGTCCACCCGGGCGGCCTCCTTGAGGTCGTCGGGCACCTCCGACAGCCCCGCCGAGTAGGTCATCATCGAGAAGGCGGTGCCCTTCCAGATGTTGGCCAGGACCACCGCCAACAGGGGCGCGGTGAACAGCCAGTTCTGCGGCTCGGCACCGAAGAACCCCAGGAGCGCGTTGAGCGTCCCCTCCCGCTCCAGGAACGCGTACCAGACGAACCCGGCCACGACCTCGGGGACCACCCACGCCCCCACGACGATCGCGCCGACCGTGGCCCGCACGGCCCCGCTCCGGTTGCGCATCAACAGGGCCAGGGTCAGGCCGAGCACGGTCTGCCCGAACACGCAGCCCACCAGGAACAGGACGGTGAGGATCGTGGCGTCGAGGAAGCGGGTGTCGGCGATCAACCGCTCGAAGTTGGCGGTGCCGACGAACTCGGTCTGGGCGGCCTGGGCGCCGGTCAGGGCCGCGTTGGTCAGGGAGGCCCAGACCGTCCACAGGATGGGTCCGGCGAAGAAGGCCAACAGCAGGAACAGGGCGGGACCCATGGGGATGAGCCAGCGGGCGGCGCCGCCCCACGCCCGACCGCGGGCCCTCGCGTGCTCGTTTCGGGTCCGGGGTCCCCGGTCGGTCTCGTCGTCCCGGGAGGTCGTGGTCGCCACCGGTCAGGAACCGTCCGTGACGTTGTCCGGGCCCACGATCGACTCCAGCTCCAGCGCGTAGAGTTCGGCGGCCTCCTCCGGGGTGGCCTCCCCCAGCATCACGGCCTCCATGGCCTCCTGGATCGCCAGCGAGACCCGCGGGTACTCGCTGTAGGCGGGGCGGAAGCCGGTGACGTCCACGAGTTCGGCGAACCGCTCGGCCATCGGGGACTCCTCCAGGAACGCCGGGTCCTCGGCGACGTCGGTGCGGACCGGGATCTGACCGCCCTCGATGGCGAACTTGACCGCGTTCTCCCGGTCGAGCGCGGCGGTCATGACCTCCCAGGCCAGGTCCGGGTCGGTGGCGTTGGCGCCCATCGCCAGCGCCCAGCCGCCGGACATGCTGGTCGCGCCCGGGTCCTCACCGTTCTGGGTGGGCATGGGGGTGAACTCCATGTACTCCTCCCACTCGGGCCAGGGCTGGTTGGCCTCCTCGATCCAGGACTGCGTGGCCCAGGAGCCCTCCAGGCTGATCGCCATGTCCCCGTTGGGGAACCGCTCCTCGTTGTTCATGGTGCCGATGTTGGCGTCCAGGGCGTCCTGGGGTGCGTGGGTCAGACCCTCGTCGAAGAGCGTGTGCACGAACTCCAGGGAGTCGGTGAACCCGGCACCACCGGAGACCCACTGTTCGGAGGATTCCTCGAAGAGGCCGCCGCCGGTGCCGCCGAGCAGCATCTGGAAGCCCTGGAGGGAGGCCATCTCGCCGGCGGGCGTTCCGGAGTAGACGTTGAGCGGGACCACGTCGTCACCGTGTTCGTCCTGCACGGCGCGGGCGGCGTCGAGCACCTCGTCCCAGGTGGCGGGCTCCCAGGGGGTGTCGATCCCGGCCTGGTCCAGCAGATCGGCCCGGTACCACAGGCCGCGTACGTCGGTTCCGAGCATCACGCCGTAGCGGGTGCCGTCCAGCGAGGTGACGGCCTCGGCCTCCTGCTCGCTGAACAGGTCGGCGTCCTCCCAGGCGTCGAAGTGCTCGTCCAGCGGCATGAGGTAGCCGGCGTCGGCGTCCTGATTGATGGTGAAGGTGTCCTGGTAGATCAGGTCGGGGGCCTCGGAGGCCGACCCGTTCATCAGGTTGACCTGGGTCTGGTAGTCCTCGGCCTGGGCCTCGATGGCGTGGAGCTCGACGGTGACGTCGGGGTCGTCCGCCTCGATCTCCTCCTTCACCTGCCGCATCAGCGAGTCCATCGCGATGAAGGTGCCGAACTTCTGATAGGCCACCCGGACCGTGTTCGGGTCCCGTTCGGCCCCCGAGGAACAGCCCGCGGCGATCAGGGTCAGGAGCGCGGCGACGGCCGTGACCCTGGTGGTGTTCCGTGGAGTTCCCCTCATCGTTTACCCCTCACGCAGCGACGGCCGGGCGACCCTTGGGAGTGAGTCGTGTCACATGCTTACTAAAAACCTTGGATAAAGACAATGGGGTAAGTGGGGCGTTCCGGTACGGCTACGCTCGAATGCAGTCAAGGGCGGCCCGTCTCTCGCGCCCGAACGGGAAGGTGAAGGGGGCTCGACGCATGCGCACCAGCACCAACCTGCTGTGGCTGGGCGACCTCAACCAGAGCAGAGTGCTCGACGCGGTGCGCCGCTCGAAGGGGGTCAGCCGGGTCGAACTGGCCGAACAGACCGGCCTGACCGCACAGACGGTCTCCAACATCGTGCGCCGCCTGCTGGAGGACGGACTCGTTCTGGAGGACGGCCGTGCCGTCTCCCGGGGCGGCAAACCCGCCACCGTGCTGCGGCTCAACGCCGGCGCCTACTACGCGGTGGGCATGCACATCGACCCCGCCTCCACCACCCTGGTCGTGACCGACCTGGCCGGCCGGGTGGTGGCCCGCGCCCGGCGGCGCACGCCCGCCGTCCAGGGTCCGCGACGGGTCATCGACGCGCTCGGACGTTCGGTGCGCGCGATCGTGGAGGAGTCTCCGGCCCCCGACCGGGTCCTGGGACTGGGCGTGGCCACGCCCGGACCGATCGACCGTTCCGCCAGCGCCGTCACCCCTCCCCACCTGCCGGGATGGCGTTCGGTACCGCTGCGCGAGGACCTGGCGGAACGCACCGGCCTGCCGGTGGTGATCGACAACGACGCGACCGCCGCGACCATCGGCGAGCGTTGGGCGGGCGGTGGCGAACGTTCGGAGGACATGGCGTTCGTGTACGTGGGCACCGGCATCGGCGGTGGCCTGGTCCTGGACGGCCGTGTGTACCGCGGCGGCAGCTTCAACGCCGCCGAGATCGGGCACGTGACCGTCGACCCCCGGGGCCCGGAATGCCCGTGCGGCGATCGGGGCTGCCTGGAGACCTACACGGCCCCGCACGCGGTCGCCACCGAGGTCGCCCGTCGCCGCGGCGAGGATCGGCCGGGGTTCGAGCGCGGGCAGGCGCGCACGGTGGCCGCGTACCGGAAGGTGTGCCGCGAGGCGCGCGCCGGGGAACCGGTCGCCGCGGAGGTCGTCGGTGACGCCGGCCGACGCCTGGGCGAGGCCGCGGTCACCCTGCTCAACCTGGTGGACGTGCCGGTGGTGGTGTTGGGCGGTTGGGGCATGTCGCACATCGGCGCCCTGTACGCCCGGACACTGGACCGTGCGGTGGCCGAGCGCACCATCGCCCGGGGCGTGCGCCGCGTGCGGGTGGAACCGTCACTGATCGGTGAGGACGTCGGTGCCATCGGCGCGGCCTCCCTGGTGCTGCACGCCGCCTACTCCCCCAAGTTCACCGGCGTCTGAGTCGGCGTCGAGGCCGCCCGCGCGGGCGTGTCAGGTCCGGCGCAGGGCGTGGTGGAGGAGTTCGGCGATCTCGGCGCGGGACAGGTCCTCACCGGCCAGGAGGCGACCGCAGACACCGTCCGCGGTGGCGGAGAACTGGAGGGCGGTGAGCGGGTCGGCGCCCAGGGAACGGGCCACCTCGGCGACGGCGTCACGCCATCGTCGGGCCACGGGACGCAGCGCGGGGCGGCGGGCGGCCAGGAGGTTGAGTTCGCGTTCGGCCAGGGCCCGCGCCCGCCCCGGGCCTCCGGCGTCGGCGATCACCCGGGCCAGTCCGGCGATGTCGTCGTCGAGGTCGCGAAGCTGGGCGATGTAGGCGTCGGAGGCCTCGGTCAGGGCCGCGACCAGCAGGTCGTCCAGGGTCGCGAAGTAGTAGGCGACCGAGCCGGCGGAGACCTCGGCCTCACGCGCCACCGTCCGGTGGGTGACGCCGCCGACGCCCTCGCGTTCCACGACCCGGAGGGTGGCCGCGATGAGCTCCTCGCGCTTGCGCTCGCCCCGGGCCCTGCGGCCGTCGACGCGCTCCGTGGTGCCCCCCACCGTTCACCCCCGTGATCCGACAGCGACCCTACCAGCGGCCCCGGCGCCGCTCAGGGCGCGATCGGTCGAGGTCGCGCGCGCCCCAGTTCCAGGGCCAGGGCGCCGACCATGACCAGCGCCAGCCCGACCACCTGGACGGGGCCGAGGTCGTCCCCGAGGAAGACCACCCCGATCACCGCGATGATCGCGACCCCGGAGGCGGTCCACACACCGTAGGCGACACCTACCCCGATGCCGCGGTCGAGGGCGAGCGCGAGCAGGAAGTAGGCGGCGAGCACGGTGGGCAGCGCGACGAGGACGGCGAGGGGACGGGTGAAGCCCTCGGAGAGTCCGGTCGCGGTGGCGCCGACCATCTCCGCGAGCAGTGCCGCCGCCAACAGGAGCCAGGCCATGGTGTTCCCCTTCACATCCGGAAACCACTTGAACCATCGTTCAACTAGTCGTACGGTCTCGAGGATAGAACTTCTTGAACTTTCGTTCAACTAGTTTGGTCCGCATCCACCCTGGAGGTCCGTCGTGTCGCTCGCCTACCTGTTCCTGGCCGGAACCATCACCCTGGAGGTGACCGGGGCCATCGCCAGCCGGCGCTCGGAGGGGTTCACACGACCACTGCCCACCGCGGTCACCGTCCTGACCATCGTCGGCGCCTACTACCTGTTCGCGCTCGCCCTGCACGAAGGGCTCGGGTTGGGGGTGGCGTACGCCCTGTGGGCGGCCATCGGCATCGTGGCGGTCGCCGTCATCGGCGTCCTCGCGCTCCGGGAGAGCCTGACCAGGACCCAGGTCGTGGGGATCGGCCTCACCGTGGCCGGGGTGCTGGCCCTGCAGTGGGGCTGAGCGGTCGGGACGGGGCGACGTTCGGGGTGGATCAGCGTTGGGGGTAGACGGCCTGGATGCGTCCGGCCACGTAGTCGAATCCGGTCCGTTCGAGGATGTCCACCTGCTGCCGGGCGAACTCGACGCGCTCGGACTCGTCCTCGACCGAATCGATCAGTCCACGCAGGATGGCGACCTGAACGTCCTGCTGCACGGCGTCCTCGTCCTCCTCGTGGTCGGCGGGCCACCAGTAACTCTCGTAGCCCTCCTCGTCGATGCCGCTGCCGGCGACGGGGTGGTCGAAGTGCTCGATGATCTGCCCGGACAGTTCCTCGACGGACTCCTCGGTGTGGCGCGCGGGCGCCGACCCGGGGCTCGTCGCGGGATGCGACACGGTGGTCGGCTCGTGGTGCCGCACGGTGGTGCCGCGCAGGGAGGCACGGAACGTCTCCCCCTCGTGCTCGGCCTCCCAGAGGGCCCGGTCCTTGCGCAGACGGACGATGCGGCGCAACCGCTCCTCGTCCTCGTCCTCCAGTTCGACCCGCACGTCGTCGGCCCAGACCTCGATCACGCCGTCGACGACCGGGGACTCGGCCGCGAACAGCGCGCTCAACTCGATCTCGACCACGTCGTGGTCCTCCGGGCCGGTGCGGGCCAGGACGTCGCGGGCGCGCAAGAGGATGGAGTGCGAGGCGGGACCGGCGGGGTTGCGCAGGCGCAGGTCGACACGGCCGGCCCATCGCCAGTGGACGCGCGCGGAGAAGACGAAGTCGTAGTCGTCCGCGGCGCTGGGCAGAGCGGTGCGGCGCAGACGCACCCCGCGGGTGCCGCTCTCGCCGCGCGGCGCCGGCAGTGGTTCGGGTTCGTCGCCCTGCTCGGACCGGTCCCGCGACGTCCGGGGGGATCCGGTGTCGGGCCCTTCGCCGACACCACCCTCGACCGTGCGCGACGCGCCCTCGGCCCCCGGACCGTTCGGCCGGCGCACCAGCCGCAGCGCGGCCTCCTCCAGCGCGGCCGGTCGCGCCAGGGCCACCCCCAGCAGCACCAGCGCCACCGGCAGCCAGGCCAACACCCAGAGTCCCGCCAGCGGAAGCAGCACCGCGGGGACGAGCAGCACCACGGCGACCACGACCAGGCGGGTGCGGGCGAAGGTGGCCACAGGGGTCTCCTCTTGCGGGGGCGGGGGAACGACATGGGAAGGTCCACAGGCCAGTCT
>NZ_QOCZ01000461.1 GCF_018207095.1 Nocardiopsis sp. MG754419
CGCTACGCGACCGGCGTGCGCGACGACGCGCCCTGGAACCCCGACAACATCGAGTTCATCCGCCGGATCAACGGGCTCGACCACGTCGACCGGGTGCGCGACATCGTGTTCGACGCCTCCTACCTGGTGCTGGGGCTCGGTGACGTGTACCTGGGCGCACCCGGTCGACGTGGTCGAGCCCGTTGATCCGGCGGATGAACTCGATGTTGTCGGGGTTCCAGGGCGCGTCGTCGCGCACGCCGGTCGCGTAGCG
>NZ_QOCZ01000462.1 GCF_018207095.1 Nocardiopsis sp. MG754419
AGAGTCGCTTCGAAAAAAGCCCCGCGGAAACGCGCAGGCCGTAACGGAGCACACGGGGTCCTTTACCCCGATCGGGAATACCGAAACCGCCAATTCGACGGGGAACGGAACACCTGATAAAGTAAAGACACAACACAGCGAAGAAGCCGCTCAGGCGGTGGAAACGCCGAGAAAGCCTTCCATGGAAGAGCGGCCGGGATGTTCCGGTGCTTGTACGGGAAGTGTGATTGTTTCTTGAGAACTCAACAGCGC
>NZ_QOCZ01000463.1 GCF_018207095.1 Nocardiopsis sp. MG754419
TTCATGGTTCTTCAGGCGGCGTTGGCTGTGGTGTTGGCGCGGTCTGGGGGTGGGGTTGATGTGCCGATTGGTACGCCTGTGGCCGGGCGTGAGGATGAGGCGTTGGATGCGCTGGTGGGGTTCTTCGTGAACACGCTGGTGTTGCGTACGGATGTGTCGGGGGATCCGACGTTCGTGGAGTTGTTGGCTCGGGTGCGTGAGGCCGATCTGGCGGCCTTCGACCACCGTGACGTGCCCTTCGA
>NZ_QOCZ01000464.1 GCF_018207095.1 Nocardiopsis sp. MG754419
CAGGAGCACGCCCAAGCGCTCACGGCGAGTCGCCGGGACTCCTAGGCTGTAGCGGACACGGGCCGAAGCTCGGCCGAGGCCCGGAGCCTTGCGCGGTCCGGGTGTCGTGGGACCCCCACGACACCCGGACCGCATCGCCGCGAGTCCAGAGAGGCACCCAGCACAGATGAGCGACAACGGACCGGTGCAGGTCAGGTGCCCCGTGCTGAACGTACGCAGAGTGGACGCCTACTACGCCATCA
>NZ_QOCZ01000465.1 GCF_018207095.1 Nocardiopsis sp. MG754419
GGGCGGCGGTTCCGGCGGTGACTCCGCGGGCAGTGAGGCTTCGGACGCCTACCAGAACCAGCTCGACGAGTACTACGAGCAGCAGCGCGCCGAGCTCCAAGAGCGGATGAACGCCGGCCCCGACGGCGGGAGCGGCGACCTGGGCGGCGGTTCCGGCGGTGACTCCGCGGGCAGTGAGGCTTCGGACGCCTACCAGAACCAGCTCGACGAGTACTACGAGCAGCAGCGCGCCGAGC
>NZ_QOCZ01000466.1 GCF_018207095.1 Nocardiopsis sp. MG754419
CAGTGCTTGGCTGAACAGGCGGCCGGGCTCGGTCACGGTGGTCCTTTCAGGAGGCGGACATGGCTCAGGGCGCGCGGACACCGCTGGGAGAGGGGCGGGGCCGCCCGGCCCGGGACGTGGTCACCGGGCCGGGCGGGCACGATCAGATGAAGTCGGAACTGGAGTCGGTGCCGTCACTGTCGCCGCCCGCGGTGATGTCGCGGGAGGTCACCTCCGCCAGGTCCTCGAC
>NZ_QOCZ01000467.1 GCF_018207095.1 Nocardiopsis sp. MG754419
CTCGGAACCGGGCCGCGATCTCAGACATCCTCTGCGCAGTGAACCCGGTCCGAGCGGTGCTCGGGGCATGTAAACTCGCAGAGTCGCTTCGAAGAAAGCCCCGCGGAAACGCGCAGGCCGCAACGGAGCACACGGGGTCCTTTACCCCGATCGGGAATACCGAAACCGCCGATTCGACGGGGAACGGAACACCTGATAAAGTAAAGACACAACACAGCGA
>NZ_QOCZ01000468.1 GCF_018207095.1 Nocardiopsis sp. MG754419
CAGCGCAAAGAGACTTAACGACCGGGTTCGGAATGAGACCGGGTGTGACCCTCCAGCAAAAACCACCACGGAAACCAACCCCCACCCACACTCAACCCCCCACAAAAAGGAGAGGGAGCCACGGGCGGGAAAGCTTCGTGAACAACATGCGCGAGCAACCAATTATCTGCAGCGGACAAGCCCTCGGCCTATTAGTACCGGTCAGCTCCACC
>NZ_QOCZ01000469.1 GCF_018207095.1 Nocardiopsis sp. MG754419
GGCGGTGACCGCCAGGACAGTGTTCTGGTGGTCCAGGGTGTAGTGGAACCGCTCGTCGCCGTCCCAGGCCACCATCGAGATCAGCTCACCATTGGCATCGCGGACGAAACTGGTGCGCTCGCCGTCGGAGGCGATGTTGGTGACACCCAGGGCGGTGTTGGACAACTGGCGGTCGATGCGCTCACCGTCGAGGACGTCGGTGATGCCG
>NZ_QOCZ01000470.1 GCF_018207095.1 Nocardiopsis sp. MG754419
CGGCATCACCGACGTCCTCGACGGTGAGCGCATCGACCGCCAGTTGTCCAACACCGCCCTGGGTGTCACCAACATCGCCTCCGACGGCGAGCGCACCAGCTATGTGCGTGATGCCAATGGTGAGCTGATCTCGATGGTGGCCTGGGACGGCGACGAGCGGTTCCACTACACCCTGGACCACCAGAACACTGTCCTGGCGGTCACCGCC
>NZ_QOCZ01000048.1 GCF_018207095.1 Nocardiopsis sp. MG754419
TCCTGGCGATCGGCACCAAGGCCGACATCGCCGACGCCCTCGGCACCGGGGCGGGTGGCCGGCGGGACGACGTGGTTCCGCCGTACCCACAGTCGGCTACACGGAGTAGCCAACCCCCTGCACACGGCTCCGCCGTGCTCATCTCCCTCCAGGAGGGGACATGACCCGACTCGACGACTCCGGAGCGCGCTCCGAGCGACGCTCCACGACGGATCGATCCTGGCTCGACCGCTTCTTCCTCGTGAGCGAACGAGGATCCACCTACGGCCGTGAGGTCCGCGGCGGGCTGACGACGTTCATGGCGATGGCCTACATCATCGTCCTGAACCCGATCATCCTCAGCGGGGTCACCGACGTGAACGGCGACCAGCTCTCGGCCGCCCAACTGACCACCATGACCGCCCTGGCCGCCGGGCTGGTCACCATCATGATGGGCGTGGTGGGACGCGCGCCGATCGCCTGCGCGGCGGCGCTGGGCGTGATGGCGGTGGTCGCCTACCAGGCGGCGCCGGTGATGGCCTGGCCCGAGGTGATGGGCCTGGTCGTGTGGCAGGGTGTGGCCATCATCCTCATGGTCGTCACCGGGGTGCGCACCGCGGTGATGAACGCGCTCCCCCACGACCTCAAGCTCGCCATCGGTGTGGGCATCGGCCTGTTCGTGTCGTTGATCGGCCTGACCAACGCCGGGTTCGTCAGCGCGGGTGAGGGCGGCGGTCTGCTCCAGATCGGCGCCACGGGTGGCGGCGGCCACCTGAACGGGTGGCCGATCCTGGTGTTCGTGGCCGGACTGGTCCTGGCCTCGGTGCTGTTGGCGCGCAACGTCTCCGGGGCGATCTTCTACGGGATCATCGGCGCCACCGTGCTCGCCGTCGTGCTGCACCACGCCCTGCGTCTGGACGCCGAGGCGTGGGGCGGAGGCGTCCCGGAGCTCCCCGCGAGCCCGCTGGCGGTGCCCGACTTCGGGCTCCTGTTCCAGGTGGACCTGTTCGGCGCCTGGACCTCGGCGGGGCCGACGACCGCGGGGGTCATCCTCTTCACGCTGGTGCTGGCCGGTTTCTTCGACGCCCTGGGCACCATCCTGGCGATCGGCACCAAGGCCGACATCGCCGACGCCCAGGGGCAGATGCCGCGGATCAACCAGATCCTCGTCACCGACGGTGCCGGTGCCGTGACCGGCGGACTGACCAGTTCCTCGGCGACGCTGGTGTTCGTGGAGTCCACCGCGGGGGTGAGCGAGGGGGCGCGGACCGGACTGGCCAGCGTGGTCACGGGCCTGTTCTTCCTCAGCGCGATCTTCTTCGCCCCGGTGTTCGGCATGGTGCCGGCCGAGGCCGCCTCCGTGGCGATGGTGCTGGTGGGCGCCATGATGATGATGCACGTGGGGCAGATCGCCTGGAACGACGTCGCGGTGGCCATCCCCGCGTTCCTCACCATCGCGATGATGCCCTTCGCCTACGACATCGCCAGTGGGATCGGGATCGGCATCATCGCGCACACGGTCATCAGGTCCGCACAGGGCCGTATCCGTGAGGTCGGTGCGCTCATGTGGATCCTGAGCGCGGTGTTCGCCTTCCACTTCGCCATGCACGCTCTGGGCCTGTGACCCCACCGGCCACCGTGGCCGGGCCCTCGGGCCCGGCCACGGTCATGTCGGGGCGGGGCCCCGACCATGGTCATCCGTCGCGGTGTCGTTCCGCGTCGGTCGACCCGTGCTCGGCGGTCCCCACGGCCGGGGAGAGCGTCTCCGCGCCCTCCTCCGAGGACCGTCGCTCGTCGTCCTCTCCGCCGGAGGCGACCGGCGTGGACTCCGTGTCGTCCTCGGATTCCTCCGGGGGTCGGCGTCCGTCGAGGACCGCGCGCATGCGTTCGGTGTCGAGTTGGCCCTCCCACCGGGCGATCACGAACGTGGCCACGCAGTTGCCGAGCAGGTTGATCGAGACGCGCATCGTGTCCATGAGGCGGTCCGCGCCCAGGAGCAGCGCCACACCGGCGGCGGGGAAGGCCCCGAGCGCGGTGGCGGTCGCCGACAGCGCGAGGAAGGCCGAACCGGGCACACCGGCCATTCCCTTGCTGGTCAGCAAGAGGATGAGCACCATCATCAGCTGGTCGCCCAATCCGAGGTCGGTCCCGAAGGCCTGGGCGAGGAAGAGCGCGGCGATGGGGAGGTAGATGGCGGCGCCGTCGAGGTTGAACGAGTAGCCGGTCGGCACGACCAGGCCGGTGGTCGCCTTGGAGCAGCCGGCGTTGGTGAGCTTTTGCATGATGCGCGGCATCACGGCCTCGGAGGAGGCCGCGCCGATGGCCAGGATGAACTCCTCCTTGGTGTAACGCAGGAACTTCCAGAGGTTGACCCCCGCCAGGACCCGGGCGATGAGCGCCAGGACGAGCAGGAAGACGGCGGCGGCCGAGTAACAGGCGATGATGAGCATGCCGAAGCTGCCGAGCGAGGACAGCCCGTAGGCACCGATGACGAAGGCCATCGCTCCGAAGGCCCCGAGGGGCGCCACGCGCATGATCCAGCCGATGCAGGTGAAGATGACCTCGGTGAACCGCTCGATGAGGTCGAGGACGGGCTGCCCCCGCTCCCCCATCTTGGACAGGGCCAGGGCGACGAACACCGCGAAGAACAGGACCTGCAGGAGCGAGTTCTCAGCGAAGGCGCCCACGACGCTCTCGGGGATCACGTCGAGGAAGAACTGTGCGATGCCCGGGAGCTCCTCGCCCTGCGTGACCTCGTCCAGGGCGGAGGTGTCGAGGTCGGCGGGGTCGACCTCGAAGCCCACACCGGGCTTGAGGACGTTGGCGACGACCATGCCGTACACCAGCGCGAACGCCGTGACGACCTGGAAGTAGATCAGCGCCTTGATCCCGATCCGGCCCACGGCGCTCAGGTCACCGACCTTGGCGATACCGGTCACGATCACACAGAAGATGAGCGGCGCGATCAGCATCTTGATCAGACGGATGAAGCCGTCTCCCAGCGGGCGCAGGGCCTCTCCTATGGATGGCCACAAGTGCCCGATCAGCACACCGATGACGACCGCGACGATCACTTGGAAGAACAGCGACCGGTAGAAGCGGGGGCGGGGACGATCGGACGAGTCGGCGTCCGTGGCGACGGCCATGGAGACCCTCCTCTGAGGGGACGGGGGTTAATGGAATCCGTATTCCTCATTACGGAATATGGAGACCGACACAGAGTAAGGCACGTCACAGGAGTCACGCAATGAACATGTGAACAAACCCGCTGGTAACAACCGACCCCTGGCGAGACACGGCGCACCACCCGACAGACACCACGCGTGGGAGCTTTGACACCCGGCGCGACCGCGCCCTAAGTTGTCAATGTCAACTTTCGTCTGCCCGGGAGGCCGCCCATGGACACCCGCGTCAACGGAGCCCCCGCTTCCGATCCCGACGACCCCGAGCTCAACGCGGCCGAGCATCTGCGCGACCGACTCGGACTCACCGGCACCAAGATCGCCTGTGGTTCGGGCGTGTGCGGTGCCTGCACGATCCTGGTGGACGGAACCCCCACCGCCTCGTGCCTGCTGCCCGCGACCCACTTGACGCAACGCTCGACCACCACGGTGGAGGGGTTGGGCGGCACCCACCCCGTCCAGCGCGCCTTCGCGGCGCACGACGCCCTCCAGTGCGGCTACTGCACCCCCGGATTCGTGGTGGAGGCGTCGGTGTTCGTGGACACCTGGCGGACCGCACACGGCGACGTCGCCCCCGACCGGGACACGATCGCCGACGCCCTGGCCGGACACCTGTGCCGGTGCGGGGCCTACGAAGGGATCTTCTCCGCCGTCGCCTCGGCCTGCCTCGGGGAATTCGACGACGACCCGCTCCGGGCGCCGCCGCGCTCCGACGCCCCGGACAAGGTGACCGGTCGCGCGCGGTTCACCGACGATCAGGCCCTGCCCGGGACCTGGACCGGGGTGATCGTGCGTTCCACCGAGCCGCACGCCCGCGTGGTCCGGGTGCACCCCGCCACCACCCCCGACGGCGAGGAGGCACCCCTGGTTGACCTGCTGGGCGAGGACCGCACGGTGCGCTACGTGGGCCAGGCGATCGCTGCGGTGGCCGCGCCCGACCGGGCCGAGGCACGGAGGCTGGCCGCGGCGGTACGGGTGGAACTGGACCCCCTGCCTGCGGTGACCACCGCCGAGGCCGCCCGCCGGCCGGACGCCCCACTGGTGTACGAGACCAAGGCGCAGCGCGCCGCGGCGCCCGGCTACGGAGAGGCGCCCTCCCTCAGGACCTCGTGGAACGGCAACGTGCGCGGACCCGCGGTGGTGGGCTGGCGTACGGCCACGGCCGTGTCGCGGTTGCGCGCGGCCCGGCGCCGCGACGACCCCCTGCTGGTGGCCGAGGAGTACACCACCGTCGCCCAGGTGCACACGCCACTGGAACCGCACGCGAGCGTGGCCTTCTGGGAGGACGGCCATCTGCACCTGTACCTGTCCACCCAGTCGGTGAGCATGCTGACCGACAAGGTCGCCGAGCGTTGGGGGCTGCCCCGGGAACGCGTGCACGTCGTGGCCGAGTACGTGGGGGGAGCGTTCGGCGCCAAGAACTCCGTCTCGCCGGACGCCGTGGCCGCGGTGGAACTCTCCCGGCTGGTCGGCGCACCGGTACGGGTGTCGCTGGAACGGTCCGAGGAGCTCGTGGACGCGGGGTATCGCCCCGGGAACCGCACCCGTGTGGCCCTGCTGGCCGGCGACGACGGCGAACTGCGGGCCCTGGCCGTGGACTCCGAGGGCGACGGCGGGGTGTCGGTCGGTTCCAACGTGGCCACGCTCGCCGCCCTGATGTACGGGCGTTCCCCACGGCGTGTGCGCGACTTCGATCTGGTCACCCACCGACCTCCGGGCCAGCCCATGCGCGGCCCGGGCGGCCCGCCGATGGCGTGGGCGCTGGAACAGGCCGTGGACACGATGGCCCTGCGCCTGGGCGAGGATCCGTTGTCGTTGCGTCGGCGCTGGGACGGCAACCCCAAACGCCGCGCGCTGTACGAGCGGGTGGCGGAACTGCCGCTGTGGCGCGACCGCCCGCGCGGTGCGCGCACCGGCCGGTTCCGTCTCGGTGTGGGCCTGGCCGCGGCCGGTTGGCCCTACTTGGTGGGGCCGCTGGCCCGCGTGGAACTGACGGTCCGCAACGGTGGGCTGGTGGTGCGTTCGGGCACCCAGGACATCGGCACCGGTATCCGTACGGTGTTGGGCGACGCGGTCGCCGACCGGCTGGGGATCCGGGCCGAGGACCTGTCCGTGGAGATCGGGCACGGCTCCGCGGTGCACGGGACGGGGTCCACCGGCAGCCGCACCACCACGTCCATGGGCCCCGCCGCGGTGGACGCCGCGGACCGTCTGCGCGCGGCCCTGCGCGAACGTTCCCCCGACGTGCCGGAGTCGGGCCCCGTCCCCGAACAGGTCTTCAAGGAGGCCCTGTCCGGGGCCGAGGGGCTGCGGGTGGTGGGCGAACGAGGCCGGGACCGCTGGGGGCGGCTCACCCCCGACACGGCCGGGGACTTGGCCGCGGGACGCGGCTTGGGCGGTGCCGTGCACGTGATGGAGGTGGAGGTGGACACCCTGCTGGGCAGGGTGCGCCCCACGCGTTGTTGGGCGGGGATCGCCGCCGGGCGCATCTACAACGAACGCACGGCCCGCAACCAGTGCGAGGGCGCCGTCGTCCAGGGGGTGGGGTACGCACTGTTCGAGGAGCGCCGTGACGACGTGGCCACCGGGGTGGTGCTCTCCGACGACCTGGAGGAGTACCGGTTGCCCGGCATGGGCGACGTCCCCGAGACCGAGGTGTACTTCCACCAGAAGGGGTTCGAGCACGTGCCCGGCGGCGGGATCGGGCTCGGCGAGGTGTCGGCCGTGGGGGTGGCGGCCGCGCTGGGAAACGCCGTCTTCGACGCCACCGGACACCGTCACCACGACCTTCCCCTGCGTCCGGACCGACTGATCGGAGGAGCACGATGACCGTGACCCGACCCACGAGTGTGGCCGAGGTGACGGCGGACCTGGCCCGGGAGGGCGTGCGTGCGCGCGCCGGCGGCACCGACCTGTCCGCCTGTCTGGAGACCGGGGTGATCGCTCCGGGTCCCCTCGTCGACCTGTTGGACGTGCCCGGGCTCGACGGCGTCACCTGGAACGCGGACGGTTCGGCCCGGGTGGGGGCGATGACCACGGTCGCCACGGTGGCCGCCGACCCTCGGCTGGCGACGGCCTATCCGGCCTTGGCGGCCACGGCACGGGCGTTGGCCACCCCCCAGGTGCGCGGGGTCGCCACCGTGGGCGGCAACCTGTTGCAGCGCAACCGCTGCGCCTATCTGCGCAACCCGGCCTTCGACTGTTTCCAGACCGGCGGGGACACGTGTCCGGCCCGGACCGGCGACCACCTGCGCGGCGTGGTCGTGGACCAGGGTCCGTGCGCGGCGCCGCACCCCTCGTCGTTGGCGATGGCGTTCCTGGTCTACGAGGCGACGGCGCACCTGGAGCGTGCGTCCGCCACCGCCCTGCCCGTGGCGGACCTCTACGACGGCACCGACCCCACCCGCGACCACGTCCTGGACGCACGGTCCCTGATGACCGCCGTGGAGTTGCCGGTGCCGGTGGCGGGTGAACGGGCCGCCTACCGACGGGCGACCGGGCGCTCCCGCGCGGAGTGGCCCCTGGTGGAGGCCGTGGTCCGGGTGGAGTGCGCGGACGGTGGCCGGGGGCCGGTGGAACGGGCCGCGGTGGCGGTGGGCGGTGTGGCCCGCACCCCGCTGCGGCTGGAAGCCCTCGCGGAGACGTTGGTGGGTGCGGAGCCCGGTCGGGACCTCCCCGTCCGGGTGACCGAGGCGCTGTCCGACCTGGCCGACCTGTGCTCGCCGCTGCCCGCCACGGGGTACAAGGTCCCCTTGCTCCAGGGCACGGTGCGTGATGTCGTCGAGACGGTTCTGGGGATCACCGGCCGGTGATCCGGCCCCCACCGAACGGCCCCGGGCCGCCCCGGGCCGCCGTGGCGAGGCGGCCCGCCCGGCGGCCCGGGGCGGATGTGTTCACCGTGGGCGGAGCCCCGTTCCGGCATCGTCGGCGCCATGAGGGTGTTGTGCACCATATGGACGCTGAACACGACGCAGCGGAACACGAGGCGATGGACTCCTACAGCCGGGTCGTGACGGCCGTCGCGGAACGGGTGCTGCCGAGCGTGGCCGCCCTGTCCCTGCGCGGCGCGCGCGGTACCGGCGCCGGTTCGGGTGTCGTCTTCACCCCGGACGGGCTTCTCCTGACGAGCGCCCACGTCGTGCAGGGGATGACCACGGGCACGGCCACCTCCGACGACGGAGTCGAGACCCCGGTCCGGGTGGTGGGCTCCGACCCTCTCTCGGACCTGGCCGTGCTCCGCGCCGACCGGGCCACCGCTCCCCCGGCGGAGTTGGGCGACGCGGACGTGCTGCGCACGGGACAACTGGTGGTGGCCCTGGGCAACCCGCTGGGGTTGTCGGGCTCGGTGACCGCGGGGATCGTGTCCGGTCTGGGTCGCTCCCTGCCGGCCCGGGAAGGGCGCCACACACGCCTGATCGACGACGTCATCCAGACCGACGCGGCCCTCAACCCCGGCAGTTCGGGTGGGGCCCTGGCCGACTCCCGGGGTCGGGTGGTCGGCGTCAACACGGCCGTGGCCGGGTACGGGCTGGGCCTGGCCGTACCGATCAACCCCACCACGCGGCGCATCATCGGTGACCTGGTCTCCCGGGGCCGGGTGCGACGAGCGTGGCTGGGGGTGGCGGGCGCACCGGTGCCGCTCCCGCCGGCGACGGCCGAGAGCACCGGACGACGTCAGGGCCTGCGCGTGATCGAGGTCGTGCCGGGCAGCCCCGCGGGTGTGGCCGGGATCTATCTCGGTGACGTGATCCTGTCCGTCGCCGGGCGACCGATCGAGAACGGGCAGGCGCTGCAACGCCTCATGTTGGGCGACGCGGTGGGCACACGGATGCCCGTCACCGTTCTGCGCCGCGGGGCGCTGGTGGACGTGGTGGCCGTCCCCGAGGAGTTGTCGACGGCCCGTTGACCGGGACGGGTTCGGCCCCCGCGCGGGGACGCGCGGGGGCCGAGGGTGCCGAGGGTGCCGAGGTCGCGATCAGCCGCGTGTGTACGCCTGGTGGGCGAGTTCCCGGCAGACCACGGCGAAGTCCAGCCCGGCGGCGGCCGCCGCCATCGGGAACGTCGACGTCTCGGTCAGGCCGGGGGCGACGTTGGTCTCCAGGAAGATGACCTCCCCGTCGGGTGCGACGATGAGGTCGGTGCGGGACAGGTCGCGCAGACCCAGGGTGCGGTGCGCGGTCAGGGCCACCTCGGTGGCGGCCCGGACGGTGTCCGGGTCCAGACGCGCGGGGCAGAAGAACTCGGTGCGTCCGGCCGTGTAGCGGGCGGCGTAGTCGTACACTCCGCCGTCGGGGACGATCTCGACCGGCGGCAGGGCGACGGGCCCGTCACCGGTGTCCAGGACGCCCACGGCCAGTTCGGTGCCCTGGACCTGTTCCTCGACGAGCGCGGAGTCGCTGTAGGCGAAGCACGACATCAGGGCGGTGGACAGGTCCTTGACCGAGGCCACCGGTGTGGCCCCGAAGGCGGAGCCGCCACGGTCGGGCTTGACGAACAGCGGCAGTCCGAGCCGGTGGGCGAGCCGGTCCAGCAGCGCCGGGGCGCCCAGGTCGTGGAAGGCGGACTTGGGCAGGGTGGCACCGCGCGGCACCCGCACGCCGCGCTCGGCCAGCAGGGCCTTGGCGGCGGGCTTGGTGTAGGCCAGGCGGCAGGCGTCGGGGCGGGCGCCCACGTAGGGCGCGCCGACCAGTTCCAGGACCTCGCGGATCGCACCGTCCTCCCCCGCGGCCCCGTGCAGGACGGGGAAGACCACCTGCGGCGGGTCGTCGGCCAGGCGCTGGAGAAGGCCGGAGTCGACGTCGGCGACCTGAACCTCGACGTCGAGTCGGCGCAGGGCCTCGGCGACGCTGCGGCCGGATTGGACGCTCACCTCGTGTTCGGGCGACAGACCTCCGGCGAGGACGAGAACCCGGTCAAGGTCGGCCACGGCGCGGACCTCCTTCTGTGCTGCGGTCATGGTGCTGGTACCCCTTGGGGGTGATCAGGGCAGGTCAGGGGTGGGGGCCTGGCTGCCTTCGGTGAGCGTGGGCCGGGACGGGCCGAACATGTCGCGCAGGTCCAGCTCGCCCTCGATGGCCCCGACGAGCCTGCGCACGCCCTCCCGGATCTGTTCCGGGGTGGGGTAGCAGAAGCTCAGTCGCATGCTGTCACGGCCGCGGTCGTCGGCGAAGAAGCCGGTGCCGGGCACGTAGGCGACACGGTGGTTGACCGCGCGTGGCAGCATGGCCTTGGCGTCGATGCCCTCGGGCAGGGTGGCCCAGACGAAGAACCCGCCCTCGGGCCGGGTCCAGGTACAGCCGTCCGGCATCATCGCGGTGAGCGCCCCGAGCAGGGCGTCGCGGCGTTCGCTGTACATGCTGTTGAACGCCTTGATCTGCTCGCGCCACGGGAAGGTGTCGAGGTAGCGGCGGACCACGAGCTGGTTGAACGTGGAGTGGCTGAGCATGGCCGACTCCGCGGCCAGGACGAGCTTGGCGCGCACGGCGGACGGCGCCAGTGCCCAGCCGATGCGCAGGCCCGGCGAGAGCGTCTTGGACAGCGACCCCAGGTAGATCACGTTGCCCTCGCCCTGCGAGTACAGGGTGGGCTGCGGTTCACCGTCGTAGCGGAGCAGGCCGTAGGGGTTGTCCTCGACCACCAGGACGTCGTGGCGTCGGCAGATCTCCATCACGCGCGAGCGCCGCTCGGCGGACATCGTGATGCCGCCGGGGTTCTGGAAGTTGGGGATCGTGTAGAAGAACTTGACGGTGTGGCCGGACGCGGCGGCGTGGGTGAGGGCGTGGTCGAGCTGGTCGGGGTCGACGCCCTGGTCGTCCATGCCCACGTGTCGGATGTCGGCCTGGAAGGCCGCGAAGGTGTTGATCGCGGTGACGTAGGTGGGCGCCTCGGTCAGGACCACGTCTCCGGGGTCGACGAAGACCCGGGTGATGAGGTCCAGGGCCTGTTGGGAGCCGACGGTGACGATGACGTCGTCGGGGACCGACTGGATGCCCTCCAGGGTCATGTACTCGCAGATCTGCTCGCGCAGGACGGGATCGCCTTGGGCGGACCCGTATTGGAGCGCGGCGGCGCCCTCCTCGGAGACGACGTCCTTGACCAGGTCACCGATCTGTTCGAGCGGCAGGGCGGCGACGTTGGGCATACCGCCCGCCAGCGAGACGATCTCGGGACGGGACGCGACGGCGAAGAGTGCCCGGACCTCCGATGCGACCATGCCCTGTGCTCGGTGTGCGTAACGGCCGACGTGCGGGTCGATACGCGAGCCCTGTTGCCCGGGCTGCTGCTCTCGGTGGTCAGCGGACACGGTCCACCTCCGAAGGAAGGACGCTCTGGTGGGGTCTGCCGGTGCGAACCGGGAGATCTTCGTTGACTCCTGGTTCGACGCCGAGCCGATCCCCCTGGTTCACGCGAGGCCACCGGTGCGGCCGCGCCGCGGGTGGTGTTCGGTGAGTCGGTCGGGTCGTGAACCGTGGAACACGGTTCGGGAAATGTCCCGAGTGTAGCCCAGTGGTCGTGTGCCCACCCCCAACAGGGTTTTCGTGTGCCCTGGGGCACATGCGACCGGCCCGGGCGTCGCCCTCGGTGACCGAGAAGGTACCCGGGCGCACCGCTCGACTCACACGTGGATGACCAGAACATGACGCACTTTTCACCCCTCGCACCCGAGTCGGACAAGATCGACTTCATGGACTTCTAAGACATTGGTGCGATGGCACAGCGCGTCCCGGAACGGGCGCGCCGACCGAACCCGGAGGAGCCCATGGGAGTCCGTTCGACCACCGTCACCGTCTCCGCGACGCTGCTGCTGTGCGGCGCGCTGACCTCGTGCGCGGCCTCCGGACCCACGGTGCAGGAGATCGAGGCGACCGACGCGGAGCTGGCCCGGGCCGCCGACGCCCTGTCGGCGTCCCTCGTGCGACCGGGGGCCGAGCGCGCCTTCGCCCGTAACGGACACCCCGTGGAGGGCACACTCACCTGCACGAGCCCGGCCGCCCCGGCCGAGCCGGACGAGACCGGGCCGTCCTCGACGGCCCCCTCGGCGGAGGAGTCGGACACGGTCACCGCCGACGGGGAGAACGCCGAGGGCGACGAGGAGGTCCTCGCCGGCAGCCTGGAGGTGGTCTGCTCCGGACAGGATCGGGACGGTGCCACGCTGCGCTTCGAGGGGCGCCCGTCGGCCGAGGCCCTGGCGGCGCGCGACGAGGGCGAGGACGGTCTGCCCGGCCGGTTCACCGGATCGGTGGACGGCGAGGAGCTGTTCGCGATGGACTGCATCCGGTGCGAGCCCCAGGACCCGGAGTCACCCGAGGCCACGGAGCCGGACGAGCTCGCCGGTGACGACGCGGCCTCCCCCGCGGACACGGAGTGAGGGCACGGCGATGGCGGCACGGCCCTGAGCATGAAGCGACGGCTCGGGCCGTACCGCATCGCACGCGCTTCGCCCCCGGAGGATTCCCCCGAACCTCACGTGGGGCACTCCCCTCGACGCGTCCGACCTCGTCCCCCGTCACCCCCCTCAAGGCACGCGGGACCCGGACGCGCCCCGCACCGGTGGAACGTCCTCCGTGCCCTCTCTTGCCCGGAGGTCGACCACCGGTGGGCGGGCCGCGCGTTCCCAGTTGATCCCATCCACCCGACCTCGGCAACGGTTGCAACAGGTTGCGAGACCGTCGCCGAGAGCGATCGAACGGCGGCGGACGAGACGAACGCGGTCGCCGAACGAGCACGCGCCACCGGTGATGAGGCGAAGGACGCCGTGGTCGACGCACACCGGGTCGCTCGCGACGAGCATGTTCTCGCGAGAGAGAACGGCGCTGTGTCCAGCCGCCGGGACGAGGACGACCAGGGCTTCCCCGGGCGGCTGAGGCAACGGATCGAAACGGTCATCACCGGTTCCGGCCGGAGCGGCGCTCCGCGCCCACGAGGGGAGGGCTCTGAGCCCGCCCGAGCCGGCGCATCGTGGCGTCGCACGCGGTGATCCGACGCGATCGGCCGGTGGGCACACCGGCTCCAACGGTCCTCGGTGGCCTCCACCCCTTGGCCAGGACACCCCTTTCCCCGCAACGATCCAGGGCGCCTCGGAGATCTGACGCACGAGCGCCGGCATGTCGGGGGCGACCCATTCCTGCGCGATCAGGCCGCTCTCGACGCGGCACATCCCACGACTCCGCAGCCTCACGGAGCGCCGCGTGGCCTCCTGTCCCCGGGAACGGGCCGGTGTGGATGCCGGGGAAGTGCACCCGGAAGACGATCCGATCGTCGCAGGCGAGGACGTCCTCGCTCTCGATCCGCACGTCCGGGAAGCCGTCCGGCATGGCCTGGACACCATGCGTTCGGAATCGGCGGCCCTGGCCCGAAAGCGCTTCGGCGACCTACCGTCAGGGGACGTGGCGGCCCTCGTCCGCGTCCTCGACCGCGTCACGGCGCACTGCGGTTCCGGCGCACCGCAGCAGGACCGACAGGGCTGCTGCCCGGGCGCACGCGGCCGAGGCGCCGGGCCGCCCCGTGACCCCTCGCGGCTCGTCTCACCGGCCGTCACCATCCTCGGCCGGGTGCTTGTGGCGGATGAGGAGGCAGGCGGTCAGGAGTACAAGGAGCGAGTCCTCGTGGACGGCCCGGGCACCGATCTGTGGACGTGGGGTAACGCTCAGCGGGACGGTCGCCGAGCGGCACCGGTCATTCCGGGCTCGTGGCGTCCGGGTCACCCGGTGACGGTCACCGTCTCCACACGTCCTGGTGGTCGTCGTGGGCGGTGCGGGACTTCGCCATCGGGCGAAGCATGTACCCGCCGGCGCCTTTCTCACAGGGAGGCCGGAAGGCGTGGAGACGAGTTCGTCGGCGCCTAGAGGTGGTCGAACAGGGCCTCCGCCCTGGTCCGGTCCCGCAGGGCGCGCACGCCGGGGGCCAGGGACCCGGGCAACAGGTCCCGGAGCGTGTCGAGGCCGTGCACCCGCACGGTGACCTCGTCGGTGAAACGGTAGGGGCGGCTCTCGATCACTCCCCCGAGGTTGCGCCGCATCCGGGAGAGTTCCGCGCGCACCGTGACCACGTGGTCGCCGGACCCGAACACGTCCTCGGACAGCTGCGCGCCCGAACGCCCCGCCCGGTGCACCGCCAACAGGAGCAGCAGTTCGGTGTGGCGCGGGGTGAGGTTGTGCACCCACTCACCGCTGGGGCCGGCCACGGTCACCGAGGACGTGCCCGGCCGGGACAGGTCCAGGGTGACCGACGAGGCCCCGGGGGTCTCCTCCGGGCGCGGACGGATGAGCCACCCGCCCGGTAGGGGTTCCAGGGCGCACTCGCCCAGCGCCGGGATCCACGCCGTGCCTCCGTCGCAGTGCTTGGGCAGCAGCACCCGACGGACCGGTTCCATGTGCACGGCGGCGGCGGTCCATCCCACGTCGTCCACGACCAGGGCGGGGCGGGTGAGCCCGGCCAGGAGGGGTGCGGCCACCGAGCGCAGTCGTTCCAGGTGGGTGTGGTGCAGACCCTGGAGGTGCGCCTGGGCCAGCTGGGCGACCGCGCTGACCAGGGCCAGGGTCGAGGGATGGATGGTGGAGACGGGGCCGGTCACGTCAATGGCGCCGAGCAGGCGTCCGTCCCGGGGGTCGTGCACGGGCGCACAGGCGCAGGTGAGGGCGTGCAGGCTCCGGACGTAGTGTTCGGCCGAATAGACCTGCACGGGACGCCCCACCACCAGTGCGGTGCCGATGGCGTTGGTTCCGGTGCTGCCCTCGTTCCAGTAGGACCCCTCGACCAGGCCGACCCGGTCGCCGATCGCGCGCATCCGGCGGGACCCCTCCCGCCAGAGCACCTGTCCGGTGGCGTCGGTGACCAGCATGATGTGGTCGGCCTCGTCGGCCACCGAGACCAGGGACCGGCGGATCAGCGGCAGCACCTCGGCGAGGGGCGAGGCGTCGCGTTGGCGTTGGAGTTCGTCCAGTCGCGCCATACGCGGCGGGGGTCCGCCGTCGGGGTCGATACCGAACCGCCGCATGCGTTCCCAGGAGTCCTCGATCACCGGACGCAGCGGCACGGGCGTGGGCCGTCCCGAGAGCAGCGCGTCGTGGACACGGCGGAGCTGGTCGGCGTGCTCGCGCGCGTCCACCCCGGAGGGCAGCGCCGTGTCCAGTGCAGGAAACGTCATGCGGTTCATCGGGGCGTGCCTCCGCGGCGCGGCGGGTGGGCAGGTCCCTTCCTCCTTCTGTGCGACCGGCCCCCGTGGGGCCGGGGATTCCGTTACTGCGTCCACAAGTTTCCTGGTTCGTCTCGGGCGGGACCAAGAGAACAGGGAGAGACCCTTGTTTCGGAGGTCATTTCGACATCGTCCTTCCGTTTCCTGTTCCGGCGCCCCACGGTCGCCCCATGGGGCACGGTTCGGTGCACTGACGACCCTGTTCTCCGGATCGCCGTGGGCGGAGGGGACGGCGGCCCGGAAGGCGCCGTCGCCCCGCGCCGTGTCCACCACCTCGGGAAACATCCCCAGATTCGAGCGGACCGACGAAACGTTCACGAAAATGGCCGGATCCGGCCAACGGCGCTCATATGGCGCGCGATCGGGAGGTCGGGCGTTCACGCAGGTCGGATCGGCGCCCGCAGGTTTCGGTCGCTCCCGAGCACGTGCAGTGGCCGGTGCGGCGTCCCTTGAGTTCGCACGTGCGGGTCAGGGGCGGCCGTCACGGCGTGTGAGGGCGAACCACAGACGCATGCGCCGCTCGGGATCGGCCAGGTCCACGCCGAGGTCGCGTTCGATCCGACCGATGCGGTAGCGGACGCTGTTGCGGTGGACCCCGAGGTCGCCGGCGGCCCGGTCCCAGCTACCGTGCCGGGCCAACCACGCGTGCAGCGTGGTGCGCAGGGTACGGGCGGTGGCGGTGTCCTCGTCGAGCGGTCCCAGGACCCGGCGGCTCAGCCCGCCCGCCTGCGCGTTCAGCAGGGCGTCGAAGGGTTCGCCGTCGGCCGACCCCGCCAGGGGGCCGCCCACGGTGCGGGCGCGCACCAACAGGGCGCCGGCCTCGCGGTCGGCCTCGGGCAGCCCCTCCGGTTCCGTGACCGCGCTCAGGGCACCGATCCACCCGTGGGACCGCAGCAGATCCAGCTGCTCCCGGTGGGCCTGCTCGCCCCGGTCGGCCAGGACGGCGCGCACGACGGTCTCGGACCCCTCGGTGTCGGGGGCCAGGTCGGTCACGTGAGTGCCCAGGGGCAGGGCCCCCGCGGCGGTGCGACGCCCCCGGGACAGGGGCGCGGCCCGCAGGACCCGGTACCCGCCGTCCGCGGGGTCCCCGACCGCCGGGTCGGCGTCGCTCCGGGGGCGAAGGTCCCCGGACGCGGGGGCGCGGGTGTCGGCCAGCGCGGCCAGGGCCGCCAACGCACGCGGGTTCAGGGCACCGTCCAGTAGCAGGGCGGTGAGCGGCAGACCCGGGACCGGTGGTTCCTCCCCGGGCGCGCGCAGCAGGAGTTCGAGGAGGGCGGTGGCCGTGCGCAGGACGGCCCGGTCGGTGATGGCCAGGGAGCGGGGGCGACCGACCAGGACCACGCCCTGGTGCTCGGGGGGCGCCCCCACCGTGTGCAGGAAGACCTCGTCGGGACCACCGGCGACCTTGGCGCTGCGGGGCCCCGTGGGAGCGGTGAGCTTGGCGACCAACGCGCGGACCTCGGGGGCCGGTTCGGTGGGCGCACCGATGGTGCGACGCACGGGTGCGCCCGGTTCGGCGGGGACGAGGGCGGCCCAGGCACCCAGGGCGTCGGCCAGCACGGTGAGCAGCCGGTCCACGGGGGCGGGAGCGGTGACGGCGCGGGCCAGGGCCTGGTGGGACTCGCCCAGACGGCGCAGGTCGCGCAGGTGGCGTTCCTCCAGCTCCTCCCCCACCGCACGGCTGACCGCGGCGAAGGGTGTGCTCGGGGGGACCTCCAGCAGTGGCAGGCCCTGCGCGTGACACTGTTCGATCAGGGGCGGGGGGACCGTGGCGTGGACCGGGGCCATCCCGAAGCCGACGGCGCACACCCCGGCCCGGATCAGCGAGGCCACGTAGGCCCGGACCTCGGCGGTGGTCGTGGGCAGGTTGACCCCGGCGGTGAGCAGGAGTTCGCCACCGCGCAGGTAGTCGGCGGCCTCGACGAGTTCGCTCGCGACCGCCCACGTGATCGAGGGATCACCCCCGTCGACGACCGTGATCAGACCCAGGTCGCGGCGGCCCGCCACCACGCTCAGCGGCACGTGGTGGACGTTGGTCCCCTGGTCCGGCATGGCCCCTCCCTCACCGCGCACCCCGTGGTACGCGCTCATGTCCTGGACATGACGTACACGAGAACGCCCCCCGACCCGGCTGGACGATCCGCACAAAAACCGAAGCGCGACAGTGCGGTTCGGCCACTGGAGTGGAGCCTACCGACTACCTACGCTGACCGGAGCACTGTGACCTGCGTCAACATCGCCGCGGTTCCCGCTGCGCCCGCACGCCGTCCACTCCCCCGCACCACTCCCCGTGAAGGAGCGTCATGCCCATCGACATCGCGGTGATCGCCGCCTATCTCCTGGGCATGATCGGCCTGGGCTGGTGGGGCATGCGACGCGCCAAGAGCAGGTCCGACTACCTGGTGGCCGGTCGTCGTCTGGGTCCGCTGATGTACGCGGGCACCATGGCGGCGGTCGTCCTGGGCGGTGCCTCCACCGTCGGCGGCATCGGTCTGGGCTACACCTACGGCGTCTCCGGCGCGTGGCTGGTGCTGGCGATCGGCACCGGCATCCTCGCCCTGCACCTGTTCTTCGCCAAGCGCATCTCGCGGCTGCGGGTCTTCACGGTCTCCGAGATGCTGGACCTGCGCTACGGCGGCGACTCCCGCGTGGTGTCGGCTCTGGTCATGTGGGGCTACACCTTCGTACTGACGGTGCCCTCGACCCTGGCCTTCTCCACCATCTTCAGCGGACTGTTCGAGCTGCCGCGGGTGGTGGCGATCGTCCTGGGCGGCTCCATCGTGGTGCTGTACTCCACGATGGGCGGCATGTGGTCGGTGACGATGACCGACATGGCCCAGTTCGTCATCAAGACGATCGGACTGCTGCTCATCCTCACCCCGGTGGCCGTGTGGTCGGCGGGCGGGTTCTCCGGGATGCGCGCCTCACTCGACCCCTCCTACTTCGACCCCACCGCGATCGGTGGGCAGACCATCCTCACCTACTTCGTCATCTACGCGCTGGGGCTGCTCATCGGCCAGGACATCTGGCAGCGCGTCTTCACCGGTCGCAACGACCGGGTCGCCCGGGCCGGAGGGATCGGCGCGGGCGTCTACTGCCTGATCTACGGTGTGTGCGGCGCGCTCATCGGCACCGCCGCCGCGGTGCTGTTCCCCGACCTGGCCAACCCGGACGACGCCTTCACCCTCATGGTGGAGGCCACGCTGCCGGTGGGTGTGGCCGGTCTGGTCATCGCCGCCGCGCTGTCCGCGGTGATGTCCACCGCCAGTGGCGCCCTCATCGCCTGCTCGGCGGTGACCTCCACGGACCTGTGGCCGCGGATCCGCGCCCTGTTCGGCGCCAAGGACACGGGCGCCGCGGCCGACGGTGACGAGGTGGCGTCCAACCGCGTGTTCACCCTGGTCCTGGGCGTGGCGAGCATCTGTGTGGCGTTGGCCGTGGACAACGTGGTCGCCGCGCTCACCCTCGCCTACAACATCCTCGTCGGCGGTCTGCTCGTCGCGATCCTCGGCGGGCTGGTGTGGCGGCGCGGCACCCGCGCGGGCGCCCTGGCCTCGATGCTGGCCGGCTCCGTGGCCGTGATCGTGACGATGATCCTCACCGGCCTGCTCGCCAACGCACCCATCTACGTGGGGCTGGGCACCGCACTGGTGGTCTACGTGGTCGTCAGCCTGCTGACCCCGCCCACCGACCCGGCGGTACTGGAGGTCTGGCAGCGTCGACTGCGCGGCCGGGACACCGACACCGCCGACACAGCGAAGGACACGGACGCCACGAGCGCCGTCGCCTCGCAGCAGGACCGCTGACGCCGACGTCAGAACCGACGACACAGGAACGGATCCCATGAACGCACCGATCGGACCCATCGACTCCAGCCTCGTGCCGCGTTTCGCGGGCCCGGCGACCTTCGCCCGTCTGCCCCGCGTCGACCAGGTGGAGCGGGCCGACATCGCCGTGGTCGGGGTGCCCTTCGACACCGGGGTGTCCTACCGGCCCGGGGCCCGGTTCGGCCCCTCCGCCATCCGCGAGGCCAGCCGGTTGCTGCGCCCCTACCACCCGGGCCTGGACGTGGCCCCGTTCGAACGTCTGCAGGTGGTGGACGGCGGTGACATCGCGGTGAACCCCTTCTCCATCGGTGACGCCGTGGAGACCCTGGATCAGGGCGCCTCCGGGTTCGTCTCGGCCGGCACCCGACTGGTGACCCTGGGCGGCGACCACACCATCGCCCTCCCGCTGCTGCGGTCGCTGTACCGCGTGCACGGTCCGATCGCCCTGCTGCACTTCGACGCGCACCTGGACACCTGGGACACCTACTTCGGGGAGCCCTACACCCACGGCACCCCGTTCCGGCGTGCGGTGGAGGAGGGCATCCTCGACACCGAGGCCATCGCGCACGTGGGGACCCGCGGTCCGCTGTACGGCAAGAGGGACCTGGAGGACGACCGTCGCTTCGGGTTCGGCATCGTCACCGCGGCGGACGTGCTGCGCAAGGGCGTGGACGAGATCGCCGACGCCCTGCGTCAACGCATCGGCGGCCGGCCGCTGTACGTGTCGGTGGACATCGACGTCCTCGACCCGGCGCACGCCCCGGGCACCGGCACCCCCGAGGCGGGCGGCATCACGAGCCGCGAACTGTTGGAGATCCTGCGCGGGCTCACCGATCTGAACCTGGTGGGCGCCGACGTGGTGGAGGTCGCGCCGGCCTACGATCACGCCCAGATCACCTCCACGGCCGCCTCACACGTGGCCTACGACCTGGTCAGCCTGCTGGCCCTGAACCACCAGCGCGCGACGGGGGCCTGAGCACATGGATGGGAGCACGCCCCGTAACGGCGGCGACCTGGTCACCGAGACCCTGACGGCGTTGGGGGCCCGGGTGTGTTTCGGCATCCCCGGTCAGCACGCGCTGGGGTTGTTCGACGCGCTGCGTCGCGCACCCGGCCTGCGGTTCGTCTCGGGCCGGGTGGAGAACAACGCGGCCTTCGCCGCGGACGGTCACGCGCGGGTGACCGGTGAGGTCACCCCGCTGTTGGTGTCCACCGGCCCCGGTGCCCTGCTCACGTTGGCCTCGCTCCAGGAGTCCCGTGCCTCCTCCGCGCCGGTGCTGGTCATCAGCAGCCAGGTACCGCGGGCGGGGCTCGGGGGCGGCCGCCACGGCTACCTGCACGAGCTGCCGGAGCAGTCCGCGTCCTTCGGCAACGTCACCAAGTCGACGTTCACGGTGCGGCACGCCTCCCAGATCCCCTCCGCCGTGGCCGAGGCGTGGCGGACCGCGGCCGCGGCGCCCGCGGGCCCGGTGCTGGTGGAGATCCCCCAGGACGTACTGCTGGAGCCGACGGTGGTGCCGCGCGTGCGGGACGTGACCGCCGAGCCCCGGCCGCTGTCCCCGCGCGCGGAGTCGGTGGAGGAGGCGGCCCGTTGGCTGGACGGGGCGCGACGACCGGCCGTGTTGGCCGGGGGTGGTGTGAGCCGCTCCGGCGGACGCGCGGCGCTGGTGGAGCTGGCCGAGGCGTTGCAGGCGCCGGTGGCCACGACCTTCGGCGGCAAGGACGCCTTCCCCTGGGACCATCCGCTGTCGTTGCGATCGTGGATCGAGGACCGGCACACCACCGCGTACCTGGAGAACGCCGACGTCCTGCTGGTCGTGGGCTCGGGGCTCGGCGAACTGTCCGGCAACTACCACACCATGGCGCCCCGGGGCCGGGTGGTGCAGGTGGAGGCCGACCTCGGCAAGCTGGAGTCCAACGTGCCCGCGCTGGGGATCCACGGCGACGCGGCCCTGGTGCTGCGCGAACTGGCCGCGGGGGTCCGGCGACGCCCCGAGGACCCGGCGGTGGTCGCCGAGGTCGCCGAGGTCGGGGCACGGGTGGCCCGGCGCCTGTCCGCGCAGGACCTGGACACCGAACAGACGGTGTTGGCCGAGATCCGCGAGGCGCTGCCGGACGAGGCGTCGAGCTTTTGGGACATGACGGTGTTGGCGTACTGGGCGTGGTCGGCCTGGGACCCACGCGGCGGGGCGATGCACTCGGCCCAGGGGTCGGGTGGTCTGGGATACGGCTTCCCGGCCGCTCTGGGGGCCGCCGCGACCGGCCGCGGTCCGGTGCTGGCGGTGTCCGGCGACGGCGGAGCCATGTACTCGATCGCCGAACTGGCCACCGCGCGCCAGCACGACCTGGACGTGACCTGGCTGATCGTCGACGACGGAGGCTACGGAATCCTGCGGTCGTACATGCAGGACTCCTTCGGGGAGGCCGCCCACACCGAACTGACCCGCCCCGACTTCGTGGCACTGGCGGCCTCCTTCGGCGTGCCGGCGACGCTCACGTCACCGGAGCGGGTGGGCGCCGACCTGGCGTCGGCCCTGGCCGAGCCGGGTCCGAGCGTGGTGGTGCTGCCCATGCACGTGGGGCTGTTCGCCCCCACCCACCTGGGCTGAACCGACCACACGGGGGCGCGCGTCACCGGCGCCGCGCCCCCATCACCGTCCCTGGTCCCCGCGCACGCCGGACCGGGAGTAAGCCGCCGCCCGGCCCCGCCGCCGACATCGCACGCGTGGTCCGGAGGCGCACCACTCCTCGTCGCACCGGCGAGCGTGCGCCCCCAACGTTCTCCGGAGCCGGGCACCGGCCCTCCGGGGCACCGGTGTCCGGGCCCCCACAGGGCACGGCCCCGAGAGACCACACCCGCCCGGGCACCGGGCGCGAGGGACGACCACCGACGAGGCGCCGCTCACCACGACGCGCCGACCGCCATCGACGACATCGAGCGAAGGAGCACCATGAGCACCCACCCTCCCCTGCACAGCCTGGTCGACGGCGGGCCCCTGCACCCCGCCGGCGGTGCGACCCTGGACCTGGTCGACCCGGTCACCGAGCGGGTGACGGGGCGGGCCGGGATCTGCGGGCCGGCCGAGGTGGAGTCCGCCATGGGCTCCGCGGCCCGGGCCTTTCGCGCCTGGCGCGGGGCCACGCCGGCCGCGCGCCAGGGCGCCCTGCTCGCACTCGCCGAGGCCCTCGACGGCCGTGCCGAGGAGTTCGCCGACGCCGAATGCCGGGAGACCGGCAAACCCCGCGCCTCGGTCCTGTCCGACGAGATCCCCTTCTGCGTCGACACCCTGCGGTTCTTCGCCGGATCCGCACGACACCTGGAGGGCAAGGCGTCCGCCGAGTACGCCGAGGACCGCACCTCCTGGATCCGCCGTGAACCGGTGGGCGTGTGCGTGGGCATCACCCCGTGGAACTATCCGCTGATGATGGCGGTCTGGAAGATCGGACCGGCGCTGGCCGCCGGCAACACGGTGGTGCTCAAGCCCGCCGAGAGCACACCGACCACCACGGTGATGCTCGCCGAGATCGCCGCGCGGGTGCTGCCCGCGGGTGTGGTCAACACGGTGGTGGGCGACCGCGACACCGGCCGGGCGCTGGTGGAGCACCCCGCCGCCCGCCTGGTGTCGGTGACCGGTTCCACCCGGGCCGGGTCCCAGGTCGCCCGGGCGGCCGCCGACGATCTCAAGCGGGTCCACCTGGAACTGGGCGGCAACGCACCGGTGCTCGTCTTCGACGATGCCGACGTGGTCGAGGCCGCCGCCGGTGTGGTGTCCGCCGGGTACCTCAACGCGGGGCAGGACTGCACCGCCGCCACCCGCGTGATCGTCCAGGAGGAGGTGCACGACGCCTTCGTGGCCGAACTGACCCGCCGGGCCGCCGCGCAGGTCACCGGCCGCCCCTCCGACGAGACGAGCGACTTCGGTCCGCTCAACAACGCCGATCAGTTCGCCCGGGTCACCGGACTGCTGGACCGGCTGCCCGCCCACGCCCGTGTGGAGACCGGTGGTCACCGGGTGGGTGAGCGGGGGTTCTTCCTGGCCCCCACGGTGGTCTCGGGGGTGCGCGCCGACGACGAGATCGTGCGGGAGGAGGTGTTCGGACCCGTGGTGACGGTGCAGCGCTGTGCCGACGAGGCCGAGGGCGTGGAACTCGCCAACGGGGTCGAGCAGGGTCTGGCGTCCTCGGTGTGGACCCGTGACCACGCCCGGGCGCTGCGGGTCTGCGCCGCGTTGGACTTCGGGGCGGTGTGGGTGAACACCCACGGCGACCTGCTGTCGGAGATGCCGCACGGTGGGTTCAAGCGCTCCGGCTACGGCAAGGACCTGTCCGCCTACAGCCTGGAGGACTACACCCGGGTCAAGCACGTGATGAGCGCGTTGTCCTGACCTCCGGCCCGGGGCGGTGCCCGTCGGTCCTCGCCCCTCGCCAGGGCAACCGGCGCGGCACCTCCCGAGGACGTCGCGGGGCGGATGCCGCGGGGGACCCGCGGCATCCGCCCGTCGCCGTCAGACCCGCGGGTGGCGCAGTTCCAGCGTGCAGCACTTGGCGCCGCCTCCGGCCTTGCGGAGTTCGTCGAGTTCGACCGGGTGGACCGTGTACCCGAGTCCACGGAGCCGGTCGGCGAGCGCGACGGCCTCGGCGGCGATGACGACGTTGCGGCCGTCGCAGACCGCGTTGAGGCCGAGCACCGCCGCGTCCTCCTCGGTGGCCAGGAGCGCGTCGGGATACAGGGAGCGCAGCACCCGGCGGCTGCCCTCGGAGAAGGCGCCCGGATAGTAGGCGACCCGGTCCCCGGCCAGGGCGAACAGCGCGGTGTCGAGGTGGTAGAAGCGCGGATCGACCAGTTGGAGGGTGACGACCGGGCGCCGCAGGAGCCGCTCGGCCTCCTGGTGGGCGGCGGCCTCGGTGCGGAACCCGGTGGCGGCCAGGATGACGTCGTCGAAGGTGATGAAGTCGCCCTCGCCCTCGTTGACGTGCTTGGGTTCCCGCGTCTCGGCGTAGCCGGCCTGGCGGAACCAGTCGAGGTAGGCGGGCCCCTCGGGGGTGCGCTCGGCGCTGGCGAACCGTGCCCCGTAGACCCGCCCGTCCACGACCAGGGCGCCGTTGGCGGCGAAGACCATGTCGGGCAGCCCCTCGATGGGCGCGATCTCGCTCACCCGGTGGCCGAGCGACCGGTACAGATCACGGAGCCCCTCCCACTGCCGGATGGCGCGGTCGCGGTCGACGCCGGCCGCGGGGTCCATCCAGGGGTTGATCGCGTAGTCCACCGCGAAGTACGCGGGTCTGCACATCAGATAGTGCCGGGGCACCGCCACCGGCGCCGGGTCTGCGGGTCTCACCATGGAACCTCCCCATCGAGGTGACCCGGAAGCCGAACGGCCCGCGGTGGACCGGGCCTGGAGCACACCGCGTTTCCGGGCGGACATTCGTGGGATACCCGCGTGGAGAGGCCGCCAATAGCCCCGGTTCCCTCCGGCGGGCGGAACTGCACGCCGCCCCCGCCCGGACGTGCCATGCCGTCCCGGACGCGCCCCCGCGCCACAGACCGACCGGACGGTATTGCTAGGGTCACGGCACTTCCATGATTGGAGTCCTCCCATGAGCACGACCGTCAGGGCCGCCGTCTTCCACACGACCGACGCACCCCCCGAGATCCGACCCCTGGTCCTGCCCGACCCCGGCCCCGGCCAGGTGCGGGTCCGCATGGCCGCGGCGGGCGTGTGCCACTCCGACCTGTCGCTCTCCGACGGGACCCTGGCCCAGTCCTGGCCCGCGGTGCTGGGCCATGAGGGGGTCGGAACCGTGGAGGCCCTCGGTCCGGACGTGGAGGGTGTGGCCCTCGGCCGGCAGGCCATCCTCAACTGGGCACCGGCCTGCCGTGCGTGCTGGTTCTGTCGACAGGATGAACCGCACCTGTGCGCGCACGCTCTGGACGGCGCACTGACCCCCTACGCCGCGCTGACCGACGGCACCCCCGTCTACGCCGGTCTGGGCACCGGTGCCTTCGCGGAGGCCACGATCGTGCCGGCCACGGCCCTGGTGCCGTTGCCGGACGGGATCGACCCCGCCGCGGCCGCGCTACTGGGATGCGCCGCGCTCACCGGGTGGGGCGCCGTCCACAACGCCGCCGCCCTACGACGGGGCCGGTCGGCCGTGGTCTTGGGGCTGGGCGGGGTGGGACTGTCGGTGCTCCAGGCCGCCCGGATCGCCGGCGCGGACCCCCTCATCGCCGTCGACGTCTCCCCCGAGAAGGAGGAACTGGCCCGGTCCTTGGGCGCCACCGACTTCCTTGTGGCCGACGGCTCCACCCACAGGGCCGTGCGGGCCCTCACCGGCGGACGCGGGGCCGACCACGCCTTCGAGGTGGTGGGCAGGTCCGAGGTCGTGCGCACGGCCTGGAACTCCACCCGACGCGGGGGCACCGTGACCGTCGTGGGGGTGGGCTCGGCCGAGGACCGGGTGTCCTTCAGCGCCCTGGAGCTGTTCCACCAGGGCCGCACGCTCCAGGGGTGCGTGTACGGGTCCGGTGACCCGGACCGGGACATCCCGCTGGTGGCGGAGGCGGTCCGCGCGGGCGACCTGCGTCTGTCGGCGATGGTGACCGACGAGATCTCCCTCGAAGGGGTACCGGAGGCCTTCGAACGCATGCGGCGGGGCCGGGGCGGCCGGTCGCTGGTGCGGTTCGGTGCCTGAACGGGTCCCGGTCGGCCCCTGCCGAGGCGACCGGAAGGGGCCCGCCCCGGGCCTGGGCGCGCGGCCACGACACCGAAAGCGCCTTTGTCACCCTCTGACAAAGGATGTGGTGCGGAGCGCACAGGACCCTTGTCGTCCGCCGCGGGCCGGGGCACAGTCGTCATCACCATCCGCCGGACCCGCGAGGAGAGACCCATGAGCACCGACCAGGCCGACGCGATCGTCGTCGGGGCCGGGTTGGCCGGACTGGCCGCCGCCGCCGAACTGGCCGAGGCCGGCAAGCGGGTGATCCTGCTGGACCAGGAGCCCGAGCAGTCCCTGGGGGGTCAGGCCTTCTGGTCCTTCGGTGGACTGTTCTTCGTGGACTCGCCGGAACAGCGGCGCATGGGCGTCAAGGACTCCCGGGAGCTCGCGCTCCAGGACTGGATGGGCACCGCCGGTTTCGACCGCCCCGAGGACGCGTGGCCGCGCAAGTGGGCCGAGGCCTACGTCGACTTCGCCGCCGGGGAGAAGTACACGTGGCTGCGGCAACAGGGCCTGAAACTCTTCCCGATCGTCGGCTGGGCCGAACGCGGCGGCTATCTGGCCGACGGGCACGGCAACTCCGTACCCCGTTTCCACATCACGTGGGGCACCGGACCCGGGGTGGTCGCGCCGTTCGAGCGCCGGGTGCGCGCCGCGGCCGAACGCGGCCTGGTGGACCTGCGGTTCCGTCACCGGGTGGACGAACTGGTCGTGACGGGCGGGACCGTCACCGGGGTGCGCGGCACGGTGTTGGCCCCCAGTGACACCACGCGCGGCCAGGCCAGCAACCGCGACGCCGTGGGCGGGTTCGCGTGCGACGCGCAGGCGATCGTCGTCACCGCCGGCGGCATCGGCGGCGACCACGACCTGGTCCGCCGCAACTGGCCCGAGCGCCTGGGCCGGGCGCCCGAGCACATGTTGTCGGGGGTGCCGGCGCACGTGGACGGTCGGATGCTCGGCATCACCGAGACCGCCGGCGGACAGGTCATCAACCGGGACCGCATGTGGCACTACACCGAGGGCATCCGGAACTGGGACCCGATCTGGGCCCGGCACGGGATCCGGATCCTGCCCGGACCCTCGTCCCTGTGGTTGGACGCCACGGGACGGCGCCTGCCCGCGCCGTACTTCCCCGGGTTCGACACCCTGGGCACCCTGGAGCACATCATGCGCACCGGCCACGAGTACACGTGGTTCGTGCTCTCACAGAAGATCATCGAGAAGGAGTTCGGCCTCTCGGGCTCGGAGCAGAACCCGGACCTGACCGGCAAGGACCTCAGGCTGGTCCTCCAGCGCGTCCTGCCGGGCGCCCCGGGACCGGTGGAGGCGTTCAAGCGCAACGGCTCCGACTTCGTGGTCGCCGACCGACTTCCGGAGCTGATCCGGAAGATGAAGGGGATCGCCGGCGACGACGTCCTGGACGCCGACACGGTGACCCGCGAGGTGGTGGCCCGCGACCGGGAGATGGCCAACACCTTCACCAAGGACCTCCAGGTGATGGCGGTGCACGGCGCACGCCGCTACCGGGGCGACCGACTCGCACGGGTGGCGACCCCGCACCAGATCCTCGATCCCAAGGCGGGACCGCTCATCGCGGTGCGCCTGCACATCCTCACGCGCAAGACCCTGGGCGGGCTGCACACCGACCTGGACGCCCGGGTCCTGCGCACGGACGGCACGCCCCTGCCGGGGGTGTACGCCGCCGGTGAGGTCGCCGGGTTCGGGGGTGGCGGCGTGCACGGCTACCGGTCCCTGGAAGGCACGTTCCTGGGCGGTTGCCTGTTCTCCGGCCGCACCGCCGGGCGTGCGGCGGCGGCCGCCCTGGGGTAAGGGCTCCGGGGACACCGCCCTCGCCTCGGTCGCACGCGGGGCCGGCTGCAGGTCGGCGTCGACGACGGCCTATGCCGGACCCCGGACGGGTCGCGGCTTCGCGAGCGCAACGGCGCGGAGCCGGGCGCCCCGTTCGAGGCGCCCGGCTCTGTCGTCAGCGGGGTGAGCGAGGCTCGTCGTTCTCGTCCTCGTCCGGCGCGGGCCCGGCCTTGCGGGGACGGCCGCGGCGGGGCAGGTCCCCCGCCTCCTTCGGCATGCGTCCGGCGTCGTCCAGGGCACGACGGAGCAGGAACTCGATCTGGGCGTTGGTGCTGCGCAACTCCTGTCCGGCCCACCGCGCGAGCGCGTCGTGGACGGCGGGGTCGAGCCGCAGCAGCACCTTCTTACGCTCGGGCACGGCACCTCACCCGGATCTACTGGTACAGGGTTCCGGTATTGACGACCGGGCTGGCGGGGCGGTCGGAGCACAGCACCACGAGCAGGTTGCTGACCATGGCGGCCTTGCGCTCCTCGTCCAGGTCCACCACGTCCTCCTCGGACAGGCGCTCCAAGGCACGGTCGACCACGGTGACCGCGCCCTCGACGATCTCGGCGCGGGCGGCGATGAGCGCCCCGGCCTGCTGACGCTGGAGCATGGCCCGGGCGATCTCGGGGGCGTAGGCCAGGTGGGTGAAACGGGACTCCACGACCTTGACGCCCGCGGCGTCGACCCGCTCGGCGACCTCCTTGGAGAGCTGTTCGGTGATGGCGTCGGCGCTGTCGCGCAGGGACGGCACCTCGCCCTCACCGTAGGAGTCGTAGGGGTACTTGCCGGCGATGTGGCGGACGGCGGCCTCGGTCTGCGTGGAGACGAACTGGACGAAGTCGTCCACTTCGAAGGAGGCGCGCGCGGTGTCCTCGACCTGCCAGACGACGACCGCCGCGATCTCGATGGGGCTGCCGGAGGCGTCGTTGACCTTCATGACGGAGGTCTCGTGGTTACGGATCCGGGTGGAGACCGCTTTGCGGACGGTGAGCGGGTTGACCCAACGCAACCCGTCGGTGCGGATCGTGCCGACATAGCGGCCGAAGAACTGGACCACCTGAGCCTCGTTGGGCGCGACCATGGTCAGCCCGAGTGACAGGAAGGCGCCGGCGAGCGCCACGACCACACCGACCGCGACGAGGACGCCGGGCAGGTCGAGCAGGGGCAGGAGGGCGACGCCCACACCGACGAGGAACAGCACCACGGAGACGCAGAACATGGGGATGCCGCTGGATCCGAAAGCGGTGCGTTCACGGTACTGCGGCGCGGGCCTGATGACGTTCGCTGTATCGGTCATGGGTGTTCCCTCTCCTCGGGTGATGACTGGAGCATAGCATTGTGATATCACTTTTAATAGCCGGCCAGCCCCGAGGCCCGAACGAGAGGAGACGTGGACGCGATGAGCACCGACGCTCTGCGCCTGCGACCGCCCCACCACCGCGTGGACCGACGTGCCGTCCTCTGGTGGACCACCCGCTCCCTCGCGACGACGATCGCCCTCACCGCCGTCCCCCTGGTACCCGCGCTCATCTGGGAACCGGTCCGGTTCTGGTTCCTCGTCGCGACCGGGGTCATCGGCGGCGTCGGTCTGCTGATCACCGTGGTGATGCCCCAGTGGCGTTACCGGGTGCACCGCTGGGAGGTGACCGACACCGCCGTGTACACCTCCAGTGGATGGGTCTGGCAGGAGTGGCGGGTGGCCCCGATGTCGCGGATCCAGACCGTCGACACCGCGCGCGGCCCCTTGCAGCGAGCCTTCGGCCTGTCGAGCGTGACCGTGACGACGGCGTCCGCGGCGGGCCCGATCGAGATCAGCGGGCTCGACCACGTGCTCGCCACCGAGGTGGCCGACCAGCTCACCGACAGCACCGAGGCCGTTCCCGGGGACGCGACATGACCCCGCACGAGGATCGGCGCCCGGAGGGGCCGCACGCCGACGAGCCCGCCATCGCGGGACGGCACACCGAGACCTCCCCGGCCGAGGAACACCGCATCGCGTCGTCCGCGCCCGAGGCGGCCCACACGGACGGGCCGACCCCGGAGCCTCCCGCCGGCGGGTCGGAGCACACGGACCCCGGCCCGGAGGACGACCCGGCCGGCGACTGGCTGGGGCTGAGCCCCCTGTCGGTGTGGGCCAACACGACGGTCGTGGCCCTGTGCCTGGTGCCCACCGCGATCGTGGCCACCGTGGTCCTGTTCATCGCGGACCTGACCCTCTGGGCCGGGCTGTCGCTCCCGGCGTCCCTGGCCTTCATCGGCCTGACGACCTACCTGGACCTGCTCCGGCTGCGCGCGGTGCGCTACCGGGTGACCGTCGAGCGCATGGAGATGCGGTCGGGCATCATCGCCAAGGCCTACCGGTCCATCCCGCGCGAACGCGTGCGCAGCGTGGACGTGGCGGCTCCGATCTACATCCGCGTCTTCGGACTGTGCACCGTGACCGTGGGCACGGGTGAGAAGGTCGGCACCGGCGGGGACCAGCTGAAGCTGGAGTTCGTGACCGCGGACCAGGGTGAGCGGCTGCGCCGTGAACTGTTGCGGCGCACCCCGACCACGAGCGCCTCCGGCCCCACGGACTCCGCGGAGGAGACGGACGCCGGACCGGCCGAGGACGAGGGGACCGAACTCGCCCGCCTGAACCCGCGCTGGTTCGCCTACGCCCCGGCCACCACCGCCACCTTCGGTATCGGCCTCGGTGTGATCGCCGCGCTCGTCGGCCTCAACGCGCAGTCGGGCGGATACGGATGGCGGTGGATCTCCGAGCAGGCCGGACTGCCCAGCGGGCAGCAGATGGCCGACTTCGTGCTGAGCCGTGTGTTGCTCGTCGTGCCCCTGGCGCTGTTCGGGCTGTTGCTGTCCGGCGTGGTCATTCTGGTGGCCGCCGCGGTGGAGACCTGGTGGGACTACCGCCTCACCCGTGAGCCCGACGGCACCGTGCGGCTGCGGCGCGGTCTGCTGACCAGTGTCTCGTTGTCGGTGGAGGGTCGACGGCTCAACGGCGTGGTCCTGCACGAGCCGTTCGTGCTGCGTTCGGTGGGCGGGGCCGCCGTTCAGGCCGTCGCCACCGGTCTGGAGGGCGACGACGACAAGAAGACCAGTGCGAAGAGCCGGCTGTCACCGGCCATGCCCCGCGCCCGCGCCCGTGCCCTGGGTGCGGCGCTGATGGCCCGGGAGAGCTCCGCTCTGGACGTGCCACTGGAGGGACATCCGCGGGCGGCGTTGCGCCGGCGGTTCACCCGGGCCGGCGTCGTCACGCTGACGGGTCTGACCGCGGCCGGTGGGCTGGCGTGGCTGCACGGGGTCGCCACCGGGTCCTGGTGGGAGGTGGTCGGGACCATCGAGGAGAACATCATCCCGGTCCCCCTGTTCAGTGGGAGCGTGGAGGCCGCCCCCGGCTGGGGTTGGTTCCTTCCTGCGGCGATCCTGGGCGTGGTCGCGTTCTGGTACGCGGTGGGCTCCTACCGCGGGTTGGGCCACGGCCTGCACCCGGACTACCTGGTGCTGCGCAAGGGCATGGCGGCCCGGGACACGGTCACGCTGGAGCGGTCGGCGGTGATCGGCTGGCGGATCACGCGCTCCCCCTTCCAGCGCAGGCTGGGGCTGGCCGACGTGTCGGCGACCACCGCCGCGGGGACGGGCATGTACACCGCGGTGGACGTGGGTCTGGGCCAGGGGCTGGCCTGGGCGGACGCTGCGGTGCCCGCGTTGCTCGCGCCCTTCCTGGAAGGCTCCGAGGACCACGCGGAGGCCGAGGAGCAGAGCACTCCGCCGGCCCCCTGAGCCGTCCGCCGCGGGACCCGTTCGACGCTCGGGCCCGTGCTCGGGTGGCCCACGGTGCGGCGGGCATCGTCGACGCGCTCGGGCCGCCCGTGGCCCGCGGACATTGCGGGCCCCGTGCCCGTCGCCTCACTTCTCCGTGGGGCAGCGGACACGGGGCCCACCCGTGCACAAGCCCTCGTGAAGCCCCGTGCGCGGCCCGAGGATCCCCTTCCCGGAACCGCCGGAGCCCGGGGCACCGCTCCCCCGAGGGCGGGCGCGCCCTCGTCCGGGACGCCTAGAAGACGGGGTTGTCGCGGATGGGCGGACCGTCCGCGCGCAGTCCACTTGTGTGACTGAGCGCCATCTCCACCATGGGATAGACGTCGAACAGGCGCCGCATCGTCAGGGCGTCCAGGACCCGTTCGGCGATCGCCGTGGGCTCGGCGAGGACCATGTGCCGTCCCTGTTCGCTCAGGGAGCGGTGGACCGAGACGAGTGCGCGCACGCCGCTGGCGTCGAAGAAGCCGACCCCGGACATGTCCACGACCAGGCAGGCGCATCCGGAGTCCTCGACCGCCCGAAGGAGACGGTCACGCAGCCGGTCGGCGGTGGCCAGGTCCACCTCGCCGTGGACGCCTACCACCGTCACCCCTGTGCAGGAGAAACGTTCCCGGGCCGAGAACGGTACATCCTTCGCCACTCGGGCCACCTCTCACCGGACGTAACCTTTCCACTACGCAACCGCGTACGAGATCGTAACCTCTCCATCGAGGTCGCGGGAGCCCTTTGGTGAGAAAAACCGCCGAAATCTCGCTGATGTGACCACAGGGACAGCTCGGTGTCACCTCGGACGACCCGCTCTGGCCCGACACGGCGGGGGCCGCGCGACCCCGCGGATCGCACCATCGACTCTCGGACACTCCCGAAGTCGGCCCCGCGCCGTGCTTTCACGGCTCCCGTGCGGTAAAAGCGGTATTTGGACGCCCGCGTGACGGACGGGGCTCCCGCCTCTCCACGTGGCGGGAGGTCGACCGTCACGCGGGACACGAACAGAGCGAAGGGAGGGAGCGGCCGCTCGACCGCTTCATGCGGACGATGGCCGCGGACCCCATGACCGAAACCGCTGACACCCAGCCCGGCTGGTTCTCCTCCGAGGAACTGGAGAGCGTCCGCGCCCGCATGCCCGTGCTCTACGTCCAGGCGGTGCCCGTTCGTGTGGACGAGAGCGGGGCGGTGACACACGTCGGCCTGCTCATGCGGGCCGACCCCGACGGCAGCTTCAACCGCTCGGTGGTCTCCGGCCGGGTCCTCTACCACGAGCGGGTGCGCGACGCGCTCCTGCGTCACTTGGAAAAGGACCTTGGACCGGTCGCCCTGCCGCGCATCCCCAGCTCGCCCCAGCCCTTCACGATCGCCGAGTACTTCCCCACCCCCGGGACCACACCGTTCCACGACCCCCGCCAGCACGCGGTGGCCATGGCCTACGTCGTCCCGGTGAGCGGCGACTGCCAACCCCGGCAGGACGCCCTGGACCTGGTGTGGTTCACGCCCGAGGAGGCCACGAGCCCGGACGTGCGGGCGGACATGCAGGGCGGTCAGGGCGTCCTGGTACGCCAGGCCCTGGCCTACGTCGGTCACGCCCCCTAGATCCCCGCGGGGTCGCCGTGAGCGGCGGCCCCGCCCTCTTCGGGGGCGCCGCGCACTTGTGGGTCGGGGTCGTGCGACTTATTATGACTGACCAGTCAGTCATTTATACCGGGAGGCCACGATGACGTCGTCCCCGTCCCGAGC
>NZ_QOCZ01000471.1 GCF_018207095.1 Nocardiopsis sp. MG754419
GTGGTGTCGGGTGTGGGTCCGGGTGGGTCGCCGTGGTGGCGGCGCAGACTCGCTTCGAGAAGCTCCGGGGTGGGCTCGACCTCGGTGCGCCAGTGCGAGCGGGGGTTGCGGTCGGTGGCCATCCACAACCGGCCCGTCCACGCGATGCGGTGGGTGCGCCCCCACCGGGCGATCAACCCCTGCAACACCACCCCCGCAGGCGGCCAG
>NZ_QOCZ01000472.1 GCF_018207095.1 Nocardiopsis sp. MG754419
CAGAGGGGGTTCTCGTCGAAGTCGCCGTCCCGGCTGATGACGCCGGCCAGTTCCCAGGCTCCTTCCTCGCCGCGGAGGACGGGGCCGCCGGAGTCGGTGATGCAGACCTGGGCCTGGTCGGTGGGGTGCTCCGAGCACAGGTCGCTGTCGGGGTCCATCTGGGCGCAGCGGTCCGCGTTCACGATCTGGGTGTCGAGCTGCTGGAG
>NZ_QOCZ01000473.1 GCF_018207095.1 Nocardiopsis sp. MG754419
GAGAGCACGGTGGTGATGCCGGCCGAGGCGACCACGGACTCCAACCGCGCCGAGGGGAAGGCCGGATCCAACAACGTGTAACCCGCACCGGCCTTCAACACCGCCAACAACGCCACCACCATCTCGGGACCCCGAGGCAGGTACACCCCCACCAACCGCCCCGGAAGCACACCCTCACCCACCAGGTACCGGGCCAACCGGTTCGC
>NZ_QOCZ01000474.1 GCF_018207095.1 Nocardiopsis sp. MG754419
GGTGGAGCTGACCGGTACTAATAGGCCGAGGGCTTGTCCGCTGCAGATAATTGGTTGCTCGCGCATGTTGTTCACGAAGCTTTCCCGCCCGTGGCTCCCCTGTTGTGGGGTTGAGTGTGGGTGGGGGTTGGTTTCCGTGGTGGTTTTTGCTGGAGGGTCACACCCGGTCTCATTCCGAACCCGGTCGTTAAGTCTCTTTGCGCTG
>NZ_QOCZ01000049.1 GCF_018207095.1 Nocardiopsis sp. MG754419
CCCTGGTCCCGCCCCGGCCGCCACCGCTACGCTCGGCGGCATGGACGGCGAGAACATCCGGGTACTGGTGGTGGACGACCACCCCATGTGGCTCGACGCGGTCGCCCGCGACCTCGGTGAGGCCGGGGTGACGGTGGTGGGGACCGCCGGCGACGGCGCCAAGGCGCTGCGCATCGCGCCCGCGGCCCGCCCCACCCTGGCCGTGGTGGACCTGCACCTGCCCGACACCACCGGGGTGGAGCTCACCGCCGCCCTCGTGGCCCTGCCCGATCCGCCACGCGTCCTGGTGCTGTCGGCCAGTGGGGAGAGCGAGGACGTCCTGGCGGCGGTCAAGGCCGGCGCCACCGGCTACCTCGTCAAGTCCGCCGGGCGCGAGGAACTGCTGGACGCGGTCCGCCGGGTCCACGCCGGGGAGGCGGTCTACACTCCCGGACTGGCCGGTCTGGTCCTCGGGGAGTACCGTCGGTTGTCGACCGAGGACGACCGGGCCCGGGAGGGGACCGAAACGGCGCCGCGACTCACCCCCCGTGAGACCGAGGTGCTGCGGTTGGTGGCCAAGGGGCTGGCGTACAAGCAGATCGCGCGGCGTCTCGACATCTCGCACCGCACCGTGCAGAACCACGTGCAGAACACCCTCACCAAACTCCAGCTGCACAACCGCGTGGAACTGGTGCGCTACGCCATCGATCAGGGTCTGGACGGCTGAGCGGGGACCGTTCGGGCCCCGCGATCGGGCCGTCCGGCACTTTCGGACGCCCCCGTCACCTGGTGGGGTGTGGGTTTCGGAAGTCCTTTCCCGCGCGGGGTTGGCCCGGGATCCCCGCGCCCACTATGGTCTAGACCATACGGTGCCCAGCACCGTGAACACATCGAACGTCGAGGAGAAGTCGTATGCGAGTCGGGGTGCTGACCGGTGGCGGAGACTGCCCGGGTCTGAACGCGGTGATCCGCGCCGTGGTCCGTAAGGGCATCAAGGACTACGGCTACGAGTTCATCGGTTTCCGGGACGGCTGGCGCGGGCCCCTGGAGGGCGACACCATGCCGCTGGACATCAGCGCCGTGCGCGGCATCCTGCCGCGCGGCGGGACCATCCTCGGTTCCTCCCGGACCAACCTCATGAAGATCGAGGGCGGCGTCGAGCGGGTCAAGGACAACATGGCCGGCCTGGGCGTGGACGCCCTGATCGCCATCGGCGGCGAGGACACCCTCGGGGTGGCCCGTCAGCTGCACGACCGCGGCGTCAACGTCGTGGGCGTGCCCAAGACCATCGACAACGACCTCAACGCCACGGACTACACGTTCGGGTTCGACACCGCGGTCAACATCGCCATGGAGGCGATCGACCGGCTGCACACCACCGCCGAGTCCCACCACCGCGCCCTGGTCGTGGAGGTCATGGGCCGACACGCCGGTTGGATCGCGCTGCACTCGGGCATGGCCGCGGGCGCCAACGTCATCCTCATCCCCGAGCGGCCCTTCGACATCCACGAGGTCGTCAAGCACGTCGAGAGCCGCTTCGAGACCCAGTACGCCCCCATCATCGTGGTCGCCGAGGGTGCTCACCCCAAGGAGGGCCAGATGGAGTTGGCCACCGGGGAGACCGACTCCTTCGGGCACGTGCGCCTGGGCGGCATCGGCCAGACCCTGGCCGACGAGATCGAGAAGCGCACCGGCAAGGAGGCCCGCTCGGTCGTGCTGGGTCACGTCCAGCGCGGCGGCACCCCCACCGCCTTCGACCGGGTGCTCGCCACCCGCCTGGGCGTGAACGCCATCGACGCCGTGCACGACGAGACCTTCGGCAAGATGGTCGGGTTGCAGGGCACCGACATCGTCCGGGTCGACCTGGCCGAGGCCACCGACACCCTCAAGACGGTTCCGGCCGAGCGCTACGAGGAGGCCGAGGTCTTCTTCGGCTGACCGAAGGAGCCCTCGCGACCCCCATCACGGCCTCTCCCCACCGGGAGGGGCCGTTCGCGCGTCCGGGGCGGGGTGGCGCGTGCCTCATCCCGGACGGGGTGCGGACGGGAATGTACCGAGCGCTCCCGGGATTGTTCGATACTGGAAGGAAGCGGTGGACGCGCCCGGTCCCGCCGCAGCACGCCCCTCCCCCTCTCACCGGGCACGAAGCACCGTCTTTTCCGGAGGTAAGCAGCATGTCCGCGTCGCTGGAGTCCGCGCAGCTCCCCGCAACCGAGGCCGGAGCCGACGCCGGGCTCGGCGAGCTCTGCGTGTTGATGAAGCTCGGCGAGATCGTTCTCAAGGGCTCCAACCGCAAGTTGTTCGAGCGTCGCCTGCACAACAACATCCGCTCCTCGGTCCGTGACATCGGCGACGTCAGGCTCTCCCAGCGCGGCGCCGGCGTGATCATCGTGCGCAAGCCCGACGCCTCGGACCTGGAGGTCGCCGAGATCGCCGACCGCATGGCCAACGTCATGGGCGTGGTCTGGGTGCACCTGGTGCGTCGCGTCCGCAAGGACCTCGACGCCATCGTGGACGTGTCCGTGCGCTCCCTGGCCGACCGCGAGGGCACCTTCGCGGTGCGCGCCCGCCGTCGCGACAAGCGCTTCGAGATGAACTCGGGCGAGCTGGCCGGGTACCTCGGCTCCAAGATCATCGAGGCGCACGGCTACAAGGTGAACCTCAAGCGTCCCGACAACACCCTCCACGTCGAGATCGACAAGGACGAGGCGTTCGTCTTCACCGACGGGGTCCCCGGTCAGGGCGGGCTGCCGGCCGGCATGAGCGGACGCGGCCTGGTGCTGATGTCGGGTGGCATCGACTCGCCCGTGGCCGCCCACCGGATGATCCGGCGCGGTCTGAAGGTCGACTTTCTGCACTTCTCGGGGATGCCCTTCACCGGCCCCGAGTCGATCTACAAGGCCTACAGCCTGGTCCGGCAGATCGACCGTTACCAGGTGGGGTCGCGCCTGTTCGTCGTGCCCTTCGGCAAGGCCCAGCAGCAGCTGAAGAGCTCCGGTATCGAGCGACTCCAGATCGTCGCCCAGCGCCGGCTCATGCTCAAGACCGCCGAGGCGCTCGCCGACGACCTGGGCGCGGAGTGCCTGATCACCGGGGACGCCCTCGGGCAGGTCTCCAGCCAGACGATGGCCAACCTCACCGCCCTGGACGACGCGGTCGACCTGCCGATCCTGCGCCCCCTCATCGGCATGGACAAGACCGAGATCATGGACCAGGCCCGCCGGATCGGGACGCTGGCGATCTCCGAACTGCCCGACGAGGACTGCTGCACCATGCTGACCCCGCGTCAGGTGGAGACCGCCGCCAAGATCGGCGATCTGCGCCAGATCGAGAAGCGTCTGGACGCCGAGGAGCTGGCCGAGCACCTGGTCACCACGGCCCAGGTGCACAAGCCCAGCTTCCTGGGTGAGGCGACCCCCACGAAGGGCGTCGTCCCGGCCGCGGCCACCGCCGTGCCCGTCGTCTGACCCACGATCCGAGAACGGAGCGGCGCCCCGGCCGGGGCGCCGCTCCGTCGTCGTTGGGGCCTTCCCGCCGGTTACAGGGCGGCGAGTTCCCGACCCGGGGCCGGGGTGAGGGTGCGTCCACTCAGGGTGGCCAGGGTGCCGGCCAGGTCGCGCAACGCGGCCAGGTCCTCCTCGACCAGTGCCTGGGGGCCGTCGCACAGGGCCGTCTCGGGGTTCGGGTGCACGTCCACGATGACGCCGTCGGCGCCGATGGCGATGGCCGCGCGCGACAGCGGCAGCACCAGGTCGCGCTTGCCGCCGGAGTGGGACGGGTCGACGATCACCGGCAGGTGGGTGAGGTTCTGCGCCACCGGGACGGCACTGATGTCCAGGGTGTTGCGGGTGGCCTTCTCGAAGGTACGGATGCCGCGCTCGCACAGGACGATGTCGAGGTTGCCGCGCTGGGCGATGTACTCGGCGGCCATCAACCACTCCTCGATGGTGGCGCTCATGCCGCGCTTGAGCAGGACGGGCTTGCCCGCGTCACCGACGGCCTGGAGCAGGGCGAAGTTCTGCATGTTGCGGGTGCCGACCTGGAGCATGTCCGCGTAGGACGCGACCAGTTCGACGTCGGCGGCGTCCACGACCTCGGTGACGATGGGCATGCCGGTCTCGGCCCGCACGTCCGAGAGGATCTTCAGGCCCTGCTCGCCCAGCCCCTGGAAGGCGTACGGGGAGGTGCGGGGCTTGTAGGCGCCGCCGCGCAGCAGGGCGGCACCGGCGGCCTCGGCCATGCGGGCCGCCGCGAGGGTCTGTTCGGGGGTCTCGACCGCGCACGGGCCGGCGATGACGGTCATGTGCTCGCCGCCGATCGGTACGCCCCGGACGCTGACGACGGTGCGGCTGTCGTGGTTCTCGCGGCTGACCAGCTTGTAGGGCGCGGAGATGCGCAGGACGTCGCCGACACCGGGGCGGGCGGCCAGGCCCAGGTCCTGGAACCGCTCGACGTCGCCGACGAGTCCGATGATCGTCCTGCTCACACCTCGGGTCACGTACGCCTCACCCCCGGCGGAGGTGACCAGCTCGACGAGCGCGTCGATGTTGTCGGCGGTGGCGTCCGGCGCCATAACGATGACCATGTGGGTTGTCCCTGTTCGTCGGTTGGGCGGCTGTGCCGCGCGGTCCTCGGTGCCCGGCCGGTCCGGTCCGGGACGAACACGAAGAAGCCCCGGGCCTGTACCGGCCCGGGGCTCCTGGGAAGTCGTCTGTGTCAGCGCAGGGCTTTACAGGCGACCGGGGAGATGGGCCGGTAGCCATAAAAGCGCCAAAAGTTCCGCTGCATGGCTGTGACTATAGCGCACGCTCGCGGCGGGCACGCACACCCGGGGTGAGTGACCTGTCTCTCGTCCTCGCCTGAAAGGATGGCCGCAGCGGCGGTTCCCACACGGGCGTGGGAGCGCGCGCGGTCCGTCGGCGGCCGCCGACGGACGAGCGAGCCTTGCAGGGGGAACGGAGTGTCCGACGGGACGGAGGCGGAGAGCGCGGGGACCGGTCCGAGCGGACTGCCGCCGGGACAGGCGGTGCGCCGTGAGCACAAGCCACTGCACTATGGACGGGTTCCCTCCTTCCGACCGCAGCGGTGGGACTTCCGTGTGTTCGGGGCGACGGAGTCGCTGGGCACCTACCGGTGGGACTGGGAGGAGTTCGCGGAGCTTCCCCGCGCCCGGGAGGTGCGCGACTTCCACTGCGTGATGCGTTTCAGCGTGCCGGACGTGCCCTGGGGCGGGGTGCGCAGCAGCGACCTGGTGCGACTCGCGCCTCCCGCCCCGGAGGCCACCCACGTGATGGCCTGGGGCGAGTACGGCTACAGCGCCAACATGCGGATGGACGACTTCCTGGGCGACGCGGTACTGCTGGCCACCCACCGCGACGGCGTGCCCCTCACCCCCGAACACGGGTTCCCGCTGCGTCTGGTGGTCCCGCACCTGTACGGCTGGAAGAGCGTGAAGTGGCTGCGCTCGGTGGAGTACATGGTGGGCGACCGACGCGGGTTCTGGGAGGAACGCGGGTACCACAACCGCGCCGACCCCTGGAGCGAGGAGCGGTTCTCCCACCAGGAGGGTCCCGGCGACGGCCCGCCCCTGTGAGCCGGGCCCGCGGTGGTTCGGGAGCGCGGGCGCCGTTCAGTCGCCGCGGCGGGGCACCCGCATCTCGAGCTCGGTGCCCTCACCCGGGTCGCTGTGGACCCCGGTGGTCCCGCCCAGGTCGCGCACGCGCCCCAGGATGGACTGAGCGACCCCCAGACGCCCCTCGGCGCGCGCCCGCTCCAACCGTTCCGCCGGGATGCCGGGACCGTCGTCGCGCACGGTGACCACGACCGCGTCGGGTTCGTCCTCCACCAGGACCCAGGCACGGGTGCCCTCCGGGCAGTGCCGTGCGACGTTGTCCAGGGCGGCCGCCACCGCGGCGGCCAGCTCACGGGCGGTGTGCTCGGGCAACAGGACGCGGGTGGCGGGCGCGGCCACGGTGACCAGGACCGACTCCAGGGGGCGCAGGAGGTCGCGGAGGTCGACGGGGCCCGCCGTGGCGCGGGGTGCGTCCCGGTCCTGCGCGGCGGTGTCGAGTCCGTCGGTGATCAGCGAACGGAGTCGGACCTCCTGTTCCCCCGACATCCGCCCCAGCTCGGCCGCCTCACCGCCGATCTCGTCGCCACGACGGCGGACCAGGGCCAGGACCTGCAACACCGAGTCGTGGATGGACCGGGCCAGCTGCTCGCGTTCACGGATGCGCGCCTCGAGGATGACGGCCTGGGTGAAACGTTCCTCGGCCTGTCCGGCCACCCGTGCCATGTAGCCCACGGCCAGTCCCGCCAGCAGCAACAGGACCACGCCTCGGGCCGTGGCGGCGGTGATGGCGGCGTCCATGACCACGCGCAGCGTGAGGTCGGCGAACCCGTAGGCCAGGGCGACGACGGCCGCACCGCGCCGCCCCCAGATGACGCCGGCGGACAACGCCGCCCCGGCGAACCAGTAGCCGCTCAGGGGCGGGGCCTGCGTGAGGTAGAAGGGGGTGGCGGCCAGGGCGGTGGCGAACAGGCACCCGAACGTGACCAGGAGGTCGGCGCACAGGAAGCGTGACGTGCGCCGGGCCGGGTCGGCGTAGACCCGTTGGGTGGTCAGGGTCCAGACGGCCATCACCGACAGGACCGACCACGCGACCCAGGGGCGGTCCAGGTACTGGTGGTGCTGGACGACCAGGACGACAGCGTACGCCAGGGCCACGGCGCGGAAGAGGGCGAAGGCGCGCCAGAGGGGGACGTCGAAGCCCAGGGCTCAGACCACCGCCCCGTCGTCGGGACCGTTGTCGCCGGGGGCGCGGGAGTCGGTCATCCGCAGGATGAGCACCACGAAGCTGCCCAGGAACATCAGGACGCCCAGCAACATCATCCAGTTCGGCAGGGAGACGCCCAGGAAGGCGGCGCCGAACAGCAGCGTCGGCACACCGAGGAGCCCGAACCACGCGGCGACGCCGACCCGGTCACCCTGGATCAGCGGCGGGGGCGGCGGGGGTTCGTAATGGCCCTCGCGCTCGGCCTCGGCCCGGCGACGGTCCTCCTCGCGCGACTCGTCGTCGTCCTCGTCGGGATCGCGGGGCAGGTTGGCGAGGATGTCCCCGAGCGCGGTCTGACGCTCGTCGGGCGCGGCGAGGTTCTCCGCGTCCGGCCACGCGACCCGGCCGCGTTGCTCGCCGGGGGGCTCGGCGTCGTCGTAGAACCGGGCGACCAGGTCGTTCCAGACCTCGTCCTCGCCCTTGTCGCCGCGACGGTCGGCGCCGTCGGCCAGGTCCGTGGCGGGGACGTCCAGGAGGTCGCCGCCCACCGAGGGTTCGCCGGCGTCCTTGGCGGACGCCGACTCCTGCCCGTGCTCCTGCTCGTCGTCGGCGTCCGAGCGCGACTCGGAGCGCGGGGCCAACAGGTCGGACCCGGTCACCTCGGGCAGCTCGGAGCCGAGCACCTGCTCGGCGGCGCCGCGCTCGTCGGCGTCGACGTAGAGGTGGTCGGTGGGCGGATCCTCGACCTGTCCCCCGGTGGGCTCCAGGACGTCCTCCTCCAGGGGGACGGCGTAGGCGGCGATCCCGCTGCGGCGGAGCGCCTCCAGCATGAGGTCCGCGTGCGAGGGGGCGAGCAGGATCAGCGGAACATAGGCGTCGGCGAGCAGGCCGTTGCCCCGACGTTGTGTCATCGGTCGGCTCCTTCCCCGCTTCTACTGCGCTCTCGGACGAAGGCGAGACTGCCCTCGAAGATGGTGGCGGCGTCGTGGTCGAGGGTCGCCACGTGGTAGCTGTCGTGGAGCAGGTGGATCGTCAATCGGGCGTCGACCGCTCTTCTGGCGAGGATACGCAGGCTCTCCGGTCCGACGACGTGGTCCTGGGCGCTGCGGTAGGCCAGGATCGGCGTGCGCAGACCCGGCATCCCCTGCTGGACCGCACGCCAGAGTTTGGGGAGTGTCGCGGCGGCCGCGGTGGGGACCCGGTCATAACCGCCCTCCCCCGGCACGTCCAGGGAGACGTCGCTGCCGACGCCCGGTGTGGAGGGCAGCAGGCGCGAGGCCAGGTGACGGATGGGCGCGATGATCGGGAGTCGGCGGTCCTCCACCGTCAGGGAGGGGTTGACCAGCACGACCCCGGCGATGAGGTCGGGGTGCTCCTGGGCCAGCCGCAGGGTGAGGGCGCCTCCCATGGACAGCCCCATGACGAACACCTCGTCACAACGCGCGGCGAGGTCGAGAAGGACCTCCTCGACCGCCGCGTACCAGTCGTCGGTGCCGGTGGTGGCCATGTCCTGCCACGTGGTGCCGTGACCGGGCAGACGGGGCAGTTCGACGGTCAGACCGGCCTCGGCCAGGTACGCGGCCCAGGGGCGCAGCGAGTACGGGGAACCGGTGAAACCGTGACAGAGCAGTACACCCGTGCGGGACCCGACGTGGCTGAAAGGGTCCGCCCCCGGGATGAGGGGAAGCGTGTTGTTCGGTCTCACTGATCTGCTCCCGGGGGTCGTGCGGCAGGGGGATGGGACGATGGGTTCCCCAGCCGTGAGGCTAGTCGCTCGGGCGAGCGTTTGTCATCGAGTGCACGGTAACGTTCCCTAGCCCGAACCCCGCTGAGGACGGGAGTGTTCCCGCGTGCCGTGTCCGCGCCGGAACGGGTCGGCCGCCGGTCGAGGTGAACCGATGAGTATCCTCGACTGAGCCCCGCGGTGCGGCCCCTTCCCACGACGGACACCCGTGTCCGAGGTCCGGACGCTTTGGCGGTGACCGGTGCGTGGTGGGAGGATGGCCACAGTCAACCTCCTCCGTCGCCACGGGGGGCGTTCGATGTCGGCCGAGCGGGACAGTGAGACGTGGCAGACCCTGCCCAGTGCTCCCCGCGTGTGCAGGGGTGATCTGAAGCGATGTTCTACTGGGTGGTCAAAGCGATCCTGGGGCCGGTCCTGGCCGTGTTGTGGCAACCGCGCGCCGAGGGTGTGGAGAACGTGCCCCGGCGCGGCCCCGCCATCATGGTCAGCAACCACCTGTCCTTCTCCGATCACTTCTTCGGGCCCCTGCCCCTGCCCCGCCGGATCACCTTCCTGGCCAAGGCCGAGTACTTCACCGGCACCGGCATGAAGGGGTTCGTCAGCCGGGCGTTCTTCACCGGTGTCGGGCAGATCCCGATCGACCGGTCCGGCGGCAAGGCCAGTGAGGCCGCGCTGCGCACCGGTCTGCGCGTGCTCAAGCGGGGCGACCTGCTGGGCATCTACCCCGAGGGCACCCGTTCCCCCGACGGCAAGCTGTACCGCGGCCGCACCGGTGTGGCCCGTCTGGCGCTGGAGGCGAAGGCCCCGGTGGTGCCGATGGCCATGATCAACCTGGAGAAGATCATGCCCCCCGGCCGCACCATCCCCAAGCTGGGCGTGCGACCCAAGGTCGTCTTCGGTGCGCCGCTCGACTTCTCCCGCTACTACGGGATGGAGAAGGACCAGCGGGTCCTGCGCGCGGTCACCGACGAGATCATGTACGCGCTGATGGAGCTGTCCGGCCAGGAGTACGTGGACCGCTACGCCCAGTCGGTCAAGGCCGAGCTGGAGGCGGAGGCCAAGGAGTCCCGGCGCGAGGAGAGCGCCGACGCCAAGGACCGCCGCCGCACCCGACGCGCCGAGCGCAAGGCCGACCGCAGGACCCGCCGCGAGGCCGAGAAGGCGGAGCGGGCCGAGAGGAAGGCCGCGAAGAAGGCGGAGAAGAAGGCGGCGGACCCGGACGAGACCGGCGACGCCTGAGACGTGACACGACGGGGGCCGGTGCGCGGACTGTTCCGCGCACCGGCCCCCGTCGTGTGTCCGCTCAGTGCCGGGCGAGGTCCCCGGCGCCGACGATGCCGGCGGCGCCACCGAGCTCGGCCACGCGCACCTCGGCCAGACGGCGTCCGGGGCGTCCGGAGACCTGGCGGGCGAAGGAGGTCCGGGCCGGGGCGAGGATGACGTCGCCGGCGTCGGAGACGCCCCCGCCCAGGACGAAGCAGGCGGGGTCGAGGATGGCGGCGAGGTCGGCCAGCCCCGCTCCGACCCACTCCCCCACGACGCCGAAGCACTCCAGGGCGGCGGCGTCACCCTCCATGGCGGCCTGGGTGATGGCCTCACCGCCGATCCGCTCCAGGTCGCCGCCCGCGATCTCCAGCATGCGCGCGGCGTACCCGGGCTCGGTCCGGGCCAGGTCCCGGCCCTCGGCGACCAGTGCGCGCCCGCTGGCGTACTGCTCCCAGCAGCCGTGGTTGCCGCAGGCGCAGCGGCGACCGTGCGGCACCATCCGGTAGTGGCCCACCTCGGCGGCCACGCCGAAACGGCCACGGTGCAGCTCACCGCCGAGGACGAGACCACCACCGATGCCGGTGCCCAGGGTGACGCAGACGATGTGGTCGCTGCCGCGGCCGGCGCCGAAGCGGGCCTCGGCCCAGGCGGCGGCGTTGGCGTCGTTCTCGATGACCACGGGGAGTGCCACCCGCTGTTGCACGCGTTCCTTGAGGGGTTCGTCGCGCAGCCCCAGGTTGACGGCGACCTGGACCGTGGCGCGGTCCTCGTCGACGAAGCCGGCCACTCCCACGCCGACGGCCTCGACCGGGGCGCCCGGGGCACGACCGCGCAGTTCCTCCACGGCCTCGGCGACGGTGTCCGCGAGCCGACCGGGGTCGTTGGCGGGGGTCGGGTACTTGACCCTGTCCAGGATCTGCCCGTCGCGGTCGACGACACCGGCGGCGACCTTGGTTCCACCGATGTCTACGCCGATGGTGAGCATGGGGGCGGCTCCTTCACACTTTCGCCCGAACCCTGACATAAGTAGCGAGCTTCATGTCATCGGGTTTTCATATGGGGTGAACGGTTCGATTAAACCAGGCTCGTGAGAGCCCGCACACACCGTGCGTCCCTACCCTCGACTCCGCTGTTCCTCGCGGTGCGCGGCCTCCGCGTCCCCGGTGAGCGCGCCGGTCGGGGACTCGCGGCGCGCGTGTGCGTCCCGTTCGCGGTCGGCCCGCTCCCGGTCCTCTCTCTCGGTGCGGGCTCGCTCGGCCTCCGCGCGTCCGTGGTCCCACTCGCGCTCGACCACACCCCAGGTGCGCCCGAGGGCGTCGGCCAGGCTGAGCCCGGCGCGCCCGAGGTGACCCGCGACCTCCGGTGCGCTCTTGCGGACGATGTCGGCCAGTTCCTCCAGCGGAGGGCGCCGCTGGTCGCTCTCCATCCGAATGGCCTCCTCCCACACGTCGTTCTTGGGCTGTGGGTTGGTGACCGCGTCCACCCCGCGCCGCACCCCCGCCGCCAGGAGCTTGCGCTGGAGCGAGTCGACCAGGCGCAGGGCGTCGTCGATGAGGTCGGGGTTGTCGGCGCGTCCGCCGTCGCGGGAACCGTTCCGTCCGCCGTTGTTCTCGGTCATCTGTGGAGAGCCTCCTGATCGTCCGTTGCCACACGTTAACCGCAAGAGCGGGATGCGGACCGGTCTCTCAGGGCAGGTTCAGGGGGTGATCAGGGATGACCCGGGGGCCGTTCGGGACCGAGGGATCGGGGGTTCACCCAGCGTCATCGGCGGGCGATCCTGGCCGCACAAAAGACGCATAAGTAACATAATGTGCACAAAAGACTCGGCAAACGATAGTCTCTGCTCCGCGCGAGAAGCGGCCCTGAGCGCCCGCCCGACCTGCGCACTCATCGAGGAACCGAGGACGGTCCCACGTACGCGTCCGACACGGTGCGTCGCGGACCCCCGATGACAGCGTGTTCCGCACCGCACACACGTCAAGCCCGGATCACCGTTGGATACCGAACGGCAACCTGTTCTACTCACGAGTAGGACGCTGTTGTTACGGTCGTCACGTCCCATCCACCAAACCCGTACACGTCCAGGAGCATCACGTGCGCGAATACAGCTCTCCCGCGAAGGCTGAGATCTCCGACGAGGCGCGGCTGACCGACACGCTCTTTGCGCGCGCGGCCGGCGAGCCCAAGGCCGTCGCCGCCCGACGTCAGGAGCAGGCCGGGGCCGGCCAGTGGCGCGACGTGACCGTCGAGCAGCTGCACGGCGACATCGTCGGCTACGCCAAGGGCCTCATCAGCGCGGGCATCGGGCAGGGCGACCGTGTCGTCCTCATGTCGCGCACCCGCTACGAATGGACCGTGGTCGACTACGCCATCTGGTCGGTCGGCGCCGTCACGGTTCCGATCTACGAGACCTCCTCGGCCGAGCAGATCCAGTGGATCCTCTCCGACTCCGGCGCCAAGGCCGCCTTCGTGGAGACCGCCGAACACGCCGAGCGCATCGCGTCGGTCAAGGACCAGACCCCCGAGCTGAACCAGGTGTGGACGTTCGACGGCGACGGCCTGGACGGTCTGCGGGCCGCGGGTGGGGACGTCACCGACGAGGACCTGGAGAAGCGCCGCACCGCCGTCAAGGCGGACGACCTGGCCACGCTCATCTACACCTCCGGTACCACCGGGCGCCCCAAGGGGTGCCGGCTCACCCACCGCAACTTCCTCTTCATCGCCCACTCGGCGCTGGAGGGCCCGGCCAAGCCGATCATCCAGGGCCACGGTGGCACCCCCTCCACCCTGCTCTTCCTCCCCCTGGCCCACGTCTTCGCGCGCTTCGTCCAGGTCATGGTCATCGAAGGCAAGGCCACGTTGGGCCACTTCCCCAGCACGGGCCCGGACCTCATCGACCAGTTCTCCGTCTTCAAGCCCACCTTCCTCCTCGCGGTGCCCCGCGTGTTCGAGAAGGTCTTCACCAAGGCCCAGCAGAAGGCCGAGGGCGAGGGCAAGGGCAAGATCTTCAACATCGCCGCCGAGACCGCCATCGCCTACAGCAAGGCGCTCGGCACGGGCAACGTGCCGCTCTCCCTCAAGCTCAAGCACGGACTGTTCGCGAAGCTGGTCTACAGCAAGCTGATGGCCCGTCTGGGCGGCGAGGCCAAGTACGCGGTCTCGGGCGGCTCCGCCCTGGGTTCGCGCCTGGGCCACTTCTTCCGCGGCGCCGGCCTCACCATCGTCGAGGGCTACGGACTCACCGAGACCACCGCCCCGACCTCGGTCAACAGCCCCGACTTCAACAAGATCGGCAGTGTCGGCCAGCCGTTGCCGGGCACCACGATCCGTATCGCCGACGACGGCGAGGTCCTGCTCAAGGGCGACCACATCATGGTCGGGTACTGGAAGAACGAGAAGGCCACGGCGGAGGCCTTCGAGGACGGCTTCTACCGCACCGGCGACCTCGGCTCCCTCGACGACGACGGCTTCCTGAGCATCACCGGTCGCAAGAAGGAGATCATCGTGACCGCGGGCGGCAAGAACGTCGCCCCGGCCGTCCTGGAGGACCGGATCCGCTCGCACGCCCTGGTCAGCCAGTGCATGGTCGTCGGCGACAACCGCAAGTTCATCGCGGCCCTCATCACGATCGACCCCGAGTCCTTCGCGCTCTGGAAGGAGCAGACGAACAAGACCGGTGAGATCTCCGAGATGACCGAGGACGCCGATCTCGTCGCGGCGATCCAGGGGGCCATCGACGACGCCAACAAGGCCGTCTCCAAGGCCGAGGGCATCAAGAAGTTCCGGATCCTGCCGAACGACTTCACCGAGGAGGACGGCCAGATGACCGCCTCGCTCAAGGTGAAGCGGCACGTGGTCTCCAAGCAGTGGAGCAAGGAGATCGACGACATCTACGCCGGCTAGCACCGGCGCTGCTCCGCCGAAGGGGGTCGGTGCCCGTGAGGGCGCCGACCCCCTTCGGCGTTCCGGAAGGTCGAGGGGCGCCCATAGCCCGCCCAGGAGCGCACTGGGCGGCGGGGCGAGGGCCGGCTTCTCCGAATAAGCACCGCCCCATGCCGAGGCCACAGCGGCCATCACAGGGCCGCACACGGGCACGGGGGCGGTGTGGCCACCCCGGGGTCCGTTCGGGTTACTTAGGAGAGCGGCCGTGGGGTCGGGGAGGGCGGTCGCTCGCACCGGCCGTGCCGTCCCACCGCAGGCCGGCCTCCGGCGTCGACCAGGGAACCCGCCCCGACTCACACGGAGGAACCGCCCTCCGGGACCGGTGCCGCCCCGGGGGCGACCGAACCCCGGGCCGGGAACACGACGGACCCGGCCGCACTCGGCGGCCGGGTCCGTCGTCACTTCGGGGTGATGCCCCAGGGACTCTAGTGGTCCTGGTGCTCGGCCCCATGGTGCAGGTGGTGACCGCTGTGGGCCTCCACACCGTCGAAGGAGACGTTGTCCTTCGTGTACCAGTGGGCCAGAGCGCGGCGGAGGCGTCCCATGCCCTTGCGGGCCGCGGGGTTCTCCACACCCTTGTCATCGGTCTCCGGCTCTTCCAGAGCCGTGGAGGTGATGACCGGCTTGCTCTCCAGCACGTGGGTGGTCTCGGCCGAGTTCTCCTTGTGGACCTCGATGAACTCACCGCTGGGCAGCTGCTGGATGACGCCGCTCTCGTAACCGTGTTCCAGGGTCTCCCGGTCACGGCGCTGGAGTCCCAGACAGATCCGCTTGGTCACGACGTAACCCACGACCGGACCGGCGATGGCCAGTACACGGAAGATGTACGTGGTCAGGTACAGGTCGATCGAGAAGGTCTCCGACAAGATGTCGTTCGAACCGGCGAGCCAGAGCACACCGTAGAAGACGATGCCGGCGACGCCCAGACCGGTACGGACCGGGGCGTTGCGCGGACGGTCGGCGACGTTGTGGGCACGCTTGTCACCGGTGATCCACTGCTCGATGAAGGGCCATGCGCCCAGCGCACCGAAGATCAGACCCGGCACCACCAGACCCGGCACGAGGACCGCCGTCATGACCGGGTAACCGGCGCCGATCGGGATCGTGAAGTCCAGGGTGTTCGGGAAGATGCGCAGCGAACCCTCCATGAAGCCCATGTACCAGTCCGGCTGGAGACCGGAGGTGATGGACGTCGGCGTGAAGGGGCCGAACAGGTGGATCGGGTTGATCTGAACGAACGCGCTCAGACCGGCGATCACGGCGAAGGTGAAGAAGAAGAACCCACCCGCCTTGACCGCGAAGGCCGGGAACATGGGTGTTCCGACGACCTTCTTGTCCGTTCGCCCTTGACCCGGATACTGCGTGTGCTTCTGGTGCCACAGGATCATGAAGTGGGCCACGATGAGGCCCAGCAGGATCGCCGGGATCAGCAGCACGTGCAGCATGTACAGGCGCGTGATGATGTCCTCGCCGGGGAACTCCCCGCCGAACAGGAACATCGAGACGTACGAGCCCACCAGCGGCAGCGCCAGCATCACGCCCTGGAGGATGCGCACGCCCATGCCGGAGGGCAGGTCGTCCGGCAGCGAGTAGCCGAAGAGGCCCTCGACCATGGCCAGGGTGAAGATGGCGACACCGATGAGCCAGTTGATCTCACGCGGCTTGCGGAACGCACCGGTGAAGAACACACGGAGCATGTGCACCACCAGTGAGGCCACGAAGATCAGCGCGGCCCAGTGGTGGATCTGACGCATGAGGAACCCGCCCCGGACATCGAAGTCGATGTGCAGGGTCGAGGCGAACGCCTCACTCATGGGAACGCCCTGGAGGCGCTCGTAGGAGCCGTCGTAGACGATCTCCATCATGCTCGGCTTGAACCACAGCGTGAGGAACACGCCGCTCAGGAGCAGAATGATGAACGAGTACAGCGCGATCTCGCCCAGCATGAACGACCAGTGGTTCGGGAAGACCTTGCGCAGGTTCTTCTCACCGGTCTTCGCCAGGTGGAAGCGGTCGTCGATGAAGTTGCCGACGCCGCGCAGCGCCTTGGGTGCTTGCGTGGTCTTACTCATCGACTAGTCCTTCGCGTATTCCCAGAACGTCGGCCCGGTGGGCTCGTTGAAATCACCCCGGGCGACGAGGTAACCCTCGTCGTCGACGCCGATGGGCAGCTGCGGCAGCGGCCGGTGGGCCGGGCCGAAGACGACCTTGGCGGCGTCGGCCGCGTCGAACGTGGACTGGTGGCACGGGCACAGGATCCTGTGCGTCGTGCGCTCGTACAGCGCCGCCGGGCAACCCACGTGGGTGCAGATCTTCGAGTACGCCACGATGCCCTGGTGGGTCCAGTTCAGGTGGGTCTCGTCGCTGTCCTCACGGACGGGCTCGTCCATGCCCGCCTTCCAGTCGTCCTCCGGCATCTTGATGAGCAGGATGACGGACTTGGCCTGGTCGGTGAGGCTGATCCCGTGCGGGTAGCCCTCGTCGTCCAGCGCGGGGAGGGCGGAGATCATCCCATACGGGTCGGCCTCCAGGTCCTCGGCCCTGAGGTAGCGGTGGGTGCCTTCGACGTACATGCGCATGCCGTCGGTCCACCGGGTCTTCTTCATCAGGTCACCGGGCAGGGGCCCGGTGTCGCGCAGGAGCACCACCGGCGCCAGGCCCAACGGCAGCATGGCCAGGATGAGCGTGCGGCGCATCAGCGGACGCTTGGTGAACCCGCTCTCGTCGGCGCTCTTCATGAAGAACTCGCTGAAGGAGCTCTTCTCCTCCTCCTTGGAGGGAAGGTCGTCGTAGGGCGAGCCCACCTCGTAGTGGGGCATCACGTTGCGCGCCCACACCGTCATACCGGCACCGATACCGAACATCGCCAGGGTGAGCGTGCCACCCAGCAGCATGTTCGAGTACTGGCCGATCTGCGGGTCCGCGATCGCCGGCTCCCCCGCCGCGTTCGGCGGGAAGAGGAAGTAGGAGACCAGGAACCCGATACCGCCGATGAAGGCGATGATGAACCAGACCGAGGCGAGCTTCTCGCCGCGGCGCTGCTTCTCCTCCGAGTGCTTGTGCGTCTCCGAGGCCAGGTAGGGCCCGTTGTGCTCACTCTCGGAGTGAGCCGAGGACTCGGACACCACGTCGGTGTTGTCCGTCGGGGTTCCCACGACGCGCTCGTCGGCGTCGGCACCGGCCTCGTTGTGGTCGTTGTTGTTGTTCTCAGTCATGGGCACGCTGCTTCGCGGTGATCCAGATCGCGCAGGCGATGATCAGGGACAGACCGACGGTCCACCCGATGAACCCCTCCGCCACCTGGCCGACACGCTCCAAGTCGAAGATGCCGCCGGCGTTCGGTTCCGCCTGCAGCGTCTTCACATAGGAGATGAGCTCCTGCTTCTCCTCGGGGGTGATGACGCCGTCGCTGAACATCGGCATGGCGCCGGGTCCACTGACCATGGCCTCGTAGATCTCGCGCGGAGTCGAGTCATGGATCTCGGGGGCCCAGCGGCCGTCGGTCAGGGCACCGCCGCCACCGGACCAGCTGTGGCAGTGCGCACAGTTGGTCAGGTAGAGCTTCATGCCCATGTCGACGTCGTCGGCGCCCTCGATGTAGGCGTCGTACTCGCCCTCGTACTCCTCCAGGGCGGCTTCGTAGGACGCCTCGTCCTCGAAGTCCGCGGCCTGCGGAGCGTCACCGGGCACGTCGAACGGAATGTCGGCGCCCCGGCCGTCGGTCCTGATCTCCTCGTCGTAGTACGCGATGAGGTCGACCAGGTCCTGCTCGGAGATGGCCATCGGCTTGCGCGGCATCTGGCTGTCCGGGTCCATCGACGGCATACGACCGGTGCTGACCTGGAAGTCGAGCGCGGCGGAACCGACCTCGCGGAGGTCGGGGCCGTTCGTGACCACGAGGTCGCCCTCGTCGTCCTCCGCGTACATGCCACTTCCGTCGTAGTTGTGGCAGCTCGCACAGGTCTGGTCGAAGATGGCCTTGCCGTTGGCCACGTCGACGTCCTCGGGGTCCGGGACCTCAGCCGAGAGCGTCTGCGCACGCGCCTCGTCCGAGGTGGGGGCCAGTGCGGCGAATCCCACCCCGAACAGGGCTAGCGCGAGGATGACGACGACATACCCCGCCAGGGGATGCCGTCGCCGCGCGGTAATCCATTTCACGGTTTCCCCGTTTCGGGTTACTGGATGAAGTAGATGGTGAAGAACAAAGCGACCCAGACGACGTCGACGAAGTGCCAGTAGTAGGACACGACGATCGCACTGGTCGCCTGTTGGTGAGTGAAGCGCTTCGCGGCGTACGTGCGTCCCAGCATGATGAGGAACGCGATCAAACCACCGATGACGTGGAGTCCGTGGAAGCCCGTGGTCAGGTAGAACATCGACCCGTAGGCGCTCGACTGCAGAGTCAGGCCCTCGTGGACGATGAGCTCGTAGTACTCATAGGCCTGTCCGAGGATGAAGAACAGACCCATGAAGAACGTGATGTAGAACCACATGCGCAGCTTCTTGACGTCGCCGCGCTCAGCGGCCCAGACGCCTGCCTGCGCGGTGAAGCTGGAGGCCACCAGGACCACGGTGATCGTGGAGGCCCACGGCACGTTGAGGTGGACGTCCGCCCACTCGCCGAGCTCGGGGTTCCCGTTGGTCACCGATCGGATGGTGAAGTACATCGCGAACAGCGCGGCGAAGAACATGAGTTCGTTGGCAAGCCACACGATGGTGCCAACACTCACCAGGTCAGGACGCTTTGCCGCACCATGCGCTGATGCGGTCGCTGTTTTTGGGTTCGCGGTTGCTGTCGCCACGGGAGCATTATTACGGCATCTCGCGAAGGCCCGTACCCGACCCCCCGTAAGCAGACGGATCAGTCCCGGTATCGACCGTCATCGGAACCACGGGCGATGGTGTGGCCGTGACTCGGGCGTTACTGTAGCCGCCGAGAGGCCTCCCCGGGGGCAGGGCGCGCCTCCGGAGGCGCGAAAAAGCGCGATCCGGCGCGACTGAGGCGATCCGTACCCCGCCGGAAGGCGCCCGAACCCTCCCGATCCAACGCCGAGGTATCGAAAAGATCACCGTTGGGCAACGCCACGCGCGAACACCCCGAGCGGAGCCCCTCGTGCTCCTGGCATGCTGTGGTGTCGAAGGTCTCAACGCCCCCGCCGCTCACGCACCCTCATCCGAGCCGGAGGGCGGTGAGGCAATAGAGTCGGAGTCGAACAGTCAAGAACGCCACGGTCGCAACCCCCCACGGCGGCGGCCGCGGACCGACGCGATGGGACGGTTGCGCGATGAGCGGTACGGACACGGACGCCAGGATGCGCGTGCTGGTCTACAGCGACAAGGCGGACACCCGTGATCAGGTGCGGGCGGCCATCGGCCGTCGGCCGGCCACCGATGTCCCCAAGGTCGAGTTCGTCGAGTGCGCGACCGCGCCCGGCGCGCTGCGCAAGCTGGAGTCCAAGGACCCCGCCGAGCGCATCGACGTCGCCATCTTCGACGGCGAGGCCGCGCCCACCGGTGGGATGGGCCTGTGCCGTCAGGTCAAGGACGAGATCTTCCGCTGCCCGCCGGTGCTCCTCCTCGTGGGCCGCCGCGACGACGGTTGGCTGGCGACCTGGTCCCAGGCCGACCAGGTGGTGAGCCACCCCATCGACCCGGTGGCGCTCGCCGAGGCGCTGGCCGGGCTCATGCGCGAGCGCGCGGTCGCGCTCCACGGGTGAACCGGTGGGGCGTGCCGCACACGGCCGGCTGACGGCCGCAAGGGACAACGGCGAGAGGGACATGCGCCGCCGACTCGTGGTGGGCGGGGCTCTCCATCACGGCGCCGACATCGGGCGATGGCGCGTCCGCGCCGACATCGCACTCTCTCCCGTCGGGGAACGCTGAGCGCGGCGGGCACCTTCGTGTGCCCGCCCCCGGCGTCCCGCCCACCGTCCACGCCCTTCAGCCAGGAGTCCACATGAACGTCCCCACCCCCGCGGCCGCCCCGGCCGAGAACAACGCGCTCGATACCGGCGCCCCCGAGGTCTCCGCCGTCGAGGAACGGACCTGGTCCCACCTCATCACCGCCCTCCTGGGCGGTGTCTCCCTCAGCGCGGCCGACACCACGTGGGCGATGAACGAGATCATGTCGGGTTCGGCGACCGACGCCCAGGTCGCCGGGTTCGCGATCGCCCTGCGCGCCAAGGGCGAGGCCGTGTCCGAGGTGACCGGTCTGGCGCAGGGCATGCTCGACCACGCCGTGCGCATCGAGGTGCCCGGCCCCACGCTCGACATCGTCGGGACCGGTGGCGACCGTGCGCACACCGTGAACGTGTCCACCATGGCGGCGATCGTGGCCGCCGCCGCGGGTGCCCGGGTGGTCAAGCACGGCAACCGGGCGGCGTCCTCCTCCTGCGGAACGGCCGACGTGCTGGAGCGGCTGGGCGTGGTCCTGGACCTGCCGCCGGAGCTGACCGTGCGCACGGCCGAGAAGGCCGGGATCGCCTTCTGTTTCGCTCCGCTGTTCCACCCGTCGCTGCGGTACGCGGCCAAACCCCGCCGTGAGCTGGCGGTGCCGACGGTGTTCAACTTCCTGGGGCCGCTGACCAACCCCGCCCGACCGACCACCTCGGCGATCGGGGTGTTCGACGAGCGCATGTGCGAGGTGATCGCCGGCGTCTTCGCGCGCCGCGGCTCCACCGCGTTGGTGTTCCGGGGCGACGACGGTCTGGACGAGCTGACCACGACCACCACGTCGACCGTCTGGGTGGTCGACCGCGGCCAGGCCCGCCGTGAGCGTCTGGACCCGGCGGACCTGGGGATCGCCCGCTCGACCCCGGACGACCTGCGCGGGGGCGACGTGGAGTTCAACGCCCAGGCGGTACGCGACATGGTGGCGGGGCGGACCGGTCCGGTCCGGGACGCGGTCCTGCTCAACGCCGGGGCCGCGCTGGCGGCGGTCGACGGGATCGAGGGGGACCTGACCGAGGCGGTACGGGTCGGCTACGAGCGTGCCGCCGCCGCGGTCGACGGTGGTGCGGCGGAGCGGTTGCTGGAGGCCTGGGTGCGCACCAGCCGGGAACTCGCCGAGAGCGTCTGATCGAGCACGAGGAGGGGGCGTGGTGGACCGGGTCCACCACGCCCCCTCGGTCGTCCGGTCCCGCGTGGGCGCTCCGGGGTCACCAGCCGATGGCGAAGGCGGACTCCAGGTCGTGCTTGGAGTAGGCCTGGAACGAGATGTGGGTGTCGGAGGAGATCACACCGGGCACCTTGTTGACCCGACCGGGGATGACGTCGGCCAGGTCCTCGTGGCGCCGGACCCGCACCATGGCGATGAGGTCGACGCCGCCGGTCACGGAGTAGACCTCGCTGACCCCCTCGATGTCGGCGATGGCCTCGGCGACCTCGGGGATGCGGTGGACGTCGGCCTTGATCATGACGATCGCGGTGATCACTGTGCCTCCTGGGCGTTCGTGGTGCGGGGCGGGGCGGGCTCCGGTCGGTGTTCGTCGCCGGGCCCGTTGCGCTCCGGCCCGTGTTCGGCGCCCCCGTGGTGCACCGGGCGGTGTCTAGTAAACATCCGAGAGCCGCGTGCCCGAACGCCAGCGCAACCGGTAGACCGCCAGCCCCGCGATCACCCCGGCGACGAAACCGTAGACGTGCGCCGCGTAGGCCACGCCGGATCCGGAGCCCGGGGCGGTCGAGGATGTGACGTAGAGAAGATACTGAAGCGCGAAGTAGCTGCCCACCACGGCCCACCCGGGCAGACGCATCGGGATCAGCCCGAACACGAGGGTGGTGACCCGGCTGCGGAACTGGACCACGAGGTAGGCGCCGAGCACACCGGAGATGGCCCCGGAGGCGCCGATCATGGGGATGCCCCCGTCCAGGTCGACCAGCGCGTGCCCGTAGGCCGCGACCACGCCGGTGACCAGGTACAGCAGCAGGAAGCGCACCTTGCCGATGCGGTCCTCGACCACGGGGCCGAACACGAACAGGTACACCATGTTGCCGAGCAGGTGGGCGGCCCCACCGTGCAGGAACATCGAGCTGAACACCGAGAACCAGACGACCTTGCCGTCGATGGGGCCGCACTCGGGGGTGAGCGGTTCGGCCTGGGCGACCCGGCCGAGCATCTCGTCGGGGATGGCGCCCCACCGCATGAAGTAGGCGTCGATCGCGCACAGTCGTTCGACCATGTCGACCGGATACCAGACGGCGGTGGCCGCCTGCGGTGAGAGCAGGTAGACGAGGACGTTCACCGCGATCAGGCCGTAGGCCACGACCGGGGCACGGCGGACGGGGTGGTCGTCATTGAGCGGAATCGCGGCCATGGGCCCAGTGTGTCATCGGGGTGTGCGCTTCGGCGCCGCGCAACGGGCATGTCCAGTCACCTTCGATCTCGACCAGACGGGTGCCGGGAGCCACGAGCCAGTCCAGGATCAGTTCGGTCTCCCCCGCGGTGGCGTTGGGAACGGGCCCCGGGCCGGGCGGAACGCGTTCGGCGGTGGCGGTGAGGGAGTTCAGGAAGGCGGTGGGGTCGGTGCCCGGGGTGAGGACCGAGCAGGCGGCCAGGCGACCGTGGCGGACCACGACCGTCTCCCACCCGGTGCCGCCCGCCCGTGAGGCGACCAGGTGCGGGACGGCGGCGATCGCGGTGAGGCGCTGGGCCCGCCGCGCACCGCGAAGGAAGGCCAGCAGGCGGTCGCGCAGGCCCGCCGCCTCCTCGTAGCGCAGGTCGGCGGCCAACGCGCCGATGCGGTCGGTGAGGGCGTCCACGACCACCGAGGGGTCGCCGGTCATCGCGGTGCGGGCCGCGTCGGCGTGGACGGTGTAGTCCTCCAGGGGCTCGGTCCCGTCGCAGGGGGCGCCGCACCGGCCCAGCTGGGCGAGAACGCACCGGGGCACCACGCGCTCCGGCGGGGCGAAGGTGTGGGTGCACTGGCGCAGCGGCAGCGCGTGCAGGAGCGCCTCGCGTGCCTCCTCCGCGGCCCGGGCGGAGGTGTAGGGCCCCACGTGAGGGGCGTCGTCGCGCACACCCCGGACGATCGACAGGCGCGGGTAGGCCTCGGTCGTGAGCTTGACCCAGCGGGCGTTCTCCGGGTGACGGGAACGCCGGTTGAACGGCGGTTTGCGCTCGGCGATGATCCGCAGTTCGCGGACCGAGGCCTCCAGTTCGGTGGCGCAGACGATGGGCGTGACCCCCGCCACCATGCCCGCCATCTCCCGGATCCGACGGCGCGACTCGGCGGCGGTGAAGTACGAGGCGACCCGGCGGCGCAGGTTGTTGCTCTTGCCGACGTACAGACTCCGCCCTCGGGCGTCGGTGAACACGTAGACGCCGGGACGCTCCGGCAGGTCCTCAGCCAGGTGACGGCGGGCCTTCTGGGCGCGCGTGGCGGGTTTGGCGACCGCGCGCAGCTCCTCCAGGCTCGTGACGCCGAGCGGGGTGAGCCGCGCGATGAGCCCGTTGAGCACGTCCACGGTGGCACGCGCGTCGTCCAGCGCCCGGTGGTTGGGCGTGACGTGGGCTCCGAAGTAGGCGGCGAGCGTCCCCAGCCGATGGTTGCGGACCTGCGGCGCGGGCAGCAGCGCACGGGCCAGGCGCAGGGTGTCGACGACCGGCGGTGCCGGCCATTCCCGTCCTTCGCGCTCACAGGCGGCCTTGAGGAATCCGGTGTCGAAGGGCGCGTTGTGGGCGACCAGGACGGTGCCGGGTTCGGCGGTGAGCAGGGCGAGCAGGTCGGGAAGAACGTCGGCGATCGGCGGGGCCGTGGCCACCATCGACTGGGTGATGCCGGTCAACAGGGTGATGTTGGCGGGGATGAGCACACCGGGGTTCACGAGGGTGGTGTACTCGTCCACGACCGCGCCGCCGCGGACCCGCACCGCGCCGATCTCGGTGATGTGGGACGTGGACGCACCGGTTCCCGTGGTCTCCAGGTCGACGATCACGAAGGTGACCCCGGCCAGTGGTGTACCGAGGTCGTCGATGCTGGTCTGGTCGCCGAGGGGCGCCGAGGGCTGTCGAACCACGCGGTCAGGGTAGTCGGGGGTGGGGACCGAACCCGTCCGCGATGTCGGTCGGCCCACCCGACATGGAAAGATGTGGGTGAGAGCGGGCCGCCGTGACGTCGAGTGACCGAGGTGTCGCACGACGGCGACGGCCACGACCACGCAACGAAACGAGGAGGAACCGTGGGGATCGCGATGCCGGGCGACAATGAGCGTTGGCGGTGCACCGGGTGCGGCAATCTCACGCGGTTCGACGTGACCCGCACCGTGCGTTCGCAGGACTACGTGCACCAGGAGCTGTCCGGTGCCGGTGTCGTGGAGGAGCGCACCGTGCTCGCGGAGACGATCGAACGGGTGAAGTGCCGCTGGTGCGGCGCCACCGACAGTGTGGAGATCGTTCCCCGCCCGGACGCCGAACAGTCGGTCCCCGACTCCTCGGCGGAGAGCTCGACGGGTTCGGCATGAGCACCGGCCCGGAGACGGGCGGACCGGATGACGACGACCGGTCCGAGCGGGGTGAGCAGGGCGAACGGCTCCTGCGTCCCCTGCCCGAACCGGTGCGGGCACGGGTGGTGGAGTACGGGTCCGACGTCCTGGGCGGCATGCGCCCGTCGGACCTGCCTCCGGTGCTGCGCAGAGTGGCCAAGTTCGAGCCGCGCCGACGCGCGCGCCTGGCCGGACCGCAGATCGCCGCCCGTCTGGAGAGCGACCCCGGGTTCCGTGAGCTCGTCGCCGCCCGGGTGGAGCAGGTCTGGCCCGAACTCGCCGAGGGCATGAGGGCGGGGGTCGTGCCCCCCGCGGCCGACCCCGTGGCGGTGGCGGCCTGTGCCTACCTGCTCCGACCCGAGGGCTGGTCCCGGATCATCGAGGACGTCCACCTGGAGCTGGAGCGTCGGCACAGCGCCAAGGAGGTCGACGAGGCCGAGAAGTCCCTGGAGGAGGTCCGCCGGGAGCTTCGGGAGACCCGTGACGGTCACCAGGCGGAGCTGGAGCGCCTGCGCGCCTCGATCGGCGACCAGCGCACCGAGATCGCCGAACTGCGCCGCAAGGTGCACCACGAACGCCGACGCGCCCGGAGCGCCGCCTCCGAGGCCGAACAGGCCGTGGCCGAGTACCGGGAGCGGCGCGGGGAGACCGAGAGCCGGGTGAACACCCTGGAGGTGGAGAACCGGCGGCTGCGGTCGCGACTGGCCGACGCCGAGGCCCAGGTGGAGAACGCCCGCCGTGCGGTGCGCACCGGACGCAACGCCGACGAGGCCCGCCTGCGCGTGCTGTTGGACGTCCTGGTGGACGCCTCGCACGGACTGCGGCGCGAGCTGGCCCTGCCCACCGGCCTCGACAGCCCGGCCGACCTGGTCGCCGAGGCCCAGGAGGAGCTGCGTCGGGTGTCGCTGGGCGGTCTGCCCGACGACGACCCGGGGCTGTTGGAGCACCTCCTGACCGTCCCGCGGGTGCACCTGTTGGTGGACGGCTACAACGTCACCAAGACCGGATACGGGAACCTGCCGCTGGCCGACCAGCGCAACCGTCTGCTCGCCTCGTTGGAGGGGCTGGCCAGCCGGACCAAGGCGGAGATCACCTGCGTGTTCGACGGCGCCGACGTCGACGCGCCCCCGGTGGCGCCCAGCCGACGGGTCCGGTTGCTGTTCAGCGCCCCCGGGGAGACCGCCGACGAACTCATCGTCCGTCTGGTGCGGGCCGAACCACCGGGCCGGCCGATCGCCGTGGTCACCTCCGACAAGGAGATCGTCAGCGCGGTCCGCGCCGCCGGCGCGCGGGCGGTGCCCTCCCTGATCTTCCTGCGACGAATCGACTGAGAAACGCCCGTTGTGACCACCCTCACCGCCGTATCGCGTGGTGCCGGGGGCTGGTTGTGGTTGAGAGGGGAAGGCCGGTCCGCTAGGTTCTTCCCGAACGTGAGTGCTTCGTCGGATAGCAAGGACACCCCTGTGTCCTCCCCCGTCCGGACGAAGACCCGCACACTCGTGTCAGGCCCGTGCGCATCGCGCATCGCGGGTCGCCCCCATCTTTTTTCCGTCTCCCAGACACCCCTGCGGACTTCTCAGAACTCAAGGAGCGTGGCCCGCCATGAAGAACCCCGGTGGTCGGCGTACGGCTCGCCGAATCGCTACGACCGGCCTCGGCGTGGTCGCCGCCGGCACCTTCATCGCCCCAGGTATCGCACATGCGGAGCCGACCCAGGACGAGGTCGAGGACCGCATCGAGGAACTGAACCAGGAGGCCTCGGAGGCCGTCGAGGCCTACAACCAGGCCGACGAGGACTACGAGGCGGCCAAGGCCGCCTACGACGAACTCGACGAGCAGGTCGGCGACGAACAGGACCGCTACGACGACCTGCGCGAGCAGGTCCAGCAGTTCGCCAACGCCACCTACCAGGGCGGTGAACTCAACTCCACCACGAACATCCTCACCTCGGACGGTCCCGAGGCCCTGCTGGAGCAGAACGCCGACCTGAACTACCTGTCGGACGCCCAGCAGGCGCAGCTCGACGACTTCGGCGACTCCTCCGAGCGTCTCTTCGCGCTCAAGGACGAGGCCGAGAAGTCGCTGGAGGAGGCCGAGGAGGCCCTCGACGAGGCCGAGGAGGCCAAGGACGAGGTCGAGTCCGCCATCGAGGAGCAGCAGGAGCTCCTGGAGCAGTTCCCCGACGCGGACGCCTCCACCGAGGGCGCGGACGACAGCGGGGGCCAGGCCCACACCGGTAGTGGCAACGCCTCCTCCGCGCTGGACTTCGCCTACTCCAAGGTGGGCGTGCCCTACGTCTACGGCGGCACCGGCCCCAACGGCTACGACTGCTCCGGGCTGGTCCAGGCCTCCTGGCGCGCCGCCGGAGTGAACCTGCCGCGCACCACCTACGCGCAGGCCGAGGTGGGCACCCGCATCAACGACATGAGCGCGCTCCAGCCAGGCGACATCATGTTCTTCTCCGGAGTGGGCCACAACGGCCTGTACGCCGGCAACGGCCAGATGGTGCACGCCCCGCGCACCGGCCGCAACATCGAGGTCGTGGGGCTGGCCGCCTACTGGGCCGGCCAGTTCGAGTTCGCCGTGCGTCTGTAGTCCAACCGCACGGTCCTGCGCTCAGGCCGTCGTCCCGCTTGCGGGGCGACGGCCTTTTCGTGTCCCGCGGAGGCGCGGAACGGTATTTCGGACAGACCGCCCCTTGCAGCGGAACGTCACGAAACAGTTGAGAGCCACCCAAGGGATGCACTACTGTTCATCGCCGAGCGTGGTCGCTCCTCTTCACCGAACCCCGTCGGTGACGACCGCGCCCGGGTCGGGCACGCCCCGCAGCCTTTCGGTCGACCTCTTCGACTCCGTCCCGCCCGGTGCACTCCCTTGACCCCGCATGTCCCGGGGCGAGGGGAGAAAGGTGTTGCCAGTGTCTGCATTCCGTGGCGTCCCGGGCCGCCGCTCGGCCGTCATCGCCGCGATCTGCCTCGGGGCGTTCCTGGTCCCCTCCGCCGTCGCGCACGCCGAACCGACCGCCGACGACGTACGCGAGGAGATCGAGGGCCTCGAAGAGGAGTTCATCGAACTCAACGCGGCCTACAACGACGCCAAGGAGGCGCACGAGACCGCCGAGGAGAAGCTGGAGGAGCTCCTCGACGACATCGCGACCGCCGAGGAGACCATCGAGGAGCTCAGCGGCGGGGTGCGCACCCTGGCCAACGTCGCCTACACCGGCGTGGACCCGACCTCGCCCACCCAGCTGATCGGCGCCACCGGGCCGGAGGAGGCCCTGGAACACCAGGCCGACCTCACCTACCTCTCCGACCAGCAGCAGGCCGGCCTGGACCAGTACGTCGAGGAACTGGCGCACCTGGAGTCGCTGCGCACCGAGGCCGAGACCACCGAGGAGAGCGCCGCCGACGCTCTGGACGAGGCGGAGCAGGCCACCGAGGAGGCAGAGGAGGCCATCGCCGAGCAGGAGGAACTGCTCAACGAACTCACCGCCGAGGAACAGGCCGCCGCCACCGAGAACGTCTCCAACGACGACGCCGGCAGCGGGGGCGGAGGCGGGGGCGGCAACTACACCGGCCCGGCCACCGGCAACGCGCAGGTCGCCCTGGACTTCGCCTACAACCAGATCGGCAAGCCCTACGTCTGGGGCGGTACCGGCCCCAACGGCTACGACTGCTCCGGGCTGACGCAGGCCGCGTGGGCCCAGGCCGGGGTGAACCTGCCGCGCACCACCTACGACCAGGTCAACGCCGGCCAGCGGGTCTCCTGGGAGAACAAGCAGCCGGGCGACCTGTTGTTCTTCTACGGCGCGAGCCCCGACCACGTGGGCCTGTACGCGGGCGACGGCGTGATGGTGCACGCCTCCACGTCCTCGCGACCCATCGGCACGGTCACCCTCAACGACTACTACCGCGCGAACTTCGTCACCGCCGTCCGGCCGTGACACACCGCTGAACGGGGCCCGTGGCGCGTGCGCCACGGGCCCCGCGCGTGTACGCCCTAGACTCGCCAGGGTGTCGCGCACCCTGATCATCACCAACGACTTCCCGCCCCGCGCGGGCGGCATCGAGTCCTTCGTGCACGAGCTCGCCCTGCGCCGTCCCGGCGGATCCGTCGTGGTGTACTGCTCCTCCCCCACCGCCGCCGACCATGCGGCCGACCCGTACTTCGACCTGCGTCAGCCCTTCCCGATCGTGCGGGACGCGTCCCGGGTCCTGCTGCCCACCCCGCGGGTGCGGCGGCGGGCCGAGGTCATCGCGGAGCTGGAGGGGTGCGACTCGGTGCTGTACGGCGCCGCCGCCCCCCTGGGCCTGGTGGCATCGGGTCTGCGCCCCCGACGGCAGGTGGCCCTCACCCACGGGCACGAGACCGGGTGGACGGTCGTCCCCGGTGCCGCCGCCGCGTTGCGCCGGATCGGCGACGGCGTGGACACCGTGACCTACCTGGGCGAGTACACCCGCCGCAGGCTGGCCCGATCCCTGTCCCCCGCCGCCACCGGCCGCATGCGACGCCTGGCGCCCGGGGTGGACACCGACCGTTTCCGCCCCGGGGCCGGGGGCGGGCGGGTACGCGAACGCCTGGGGTTGGGCGACCGCCCCGTGGTGGTGTGCGTGTCCCGCATGGTGCCGCGCAAGGGGCAGGACATCCTGATCCGGGCCTGGCCCCGGGTGCTGGCGGACGTTCCCGACGCGGTGCTGCTGTTGGTCGGGGACGGCCCCCACGCCGCCCGGCTACGGTCGGCCGCGGCCGGACTGGACTCGGTGCGCTTCACGGGCCCGGTCCCGGCCGAGGAACTGCCCGCCCACTACGACGCGGGCGACGTGTTCGCCATGCCGTGCCGGACCCGGCGGAGCGGTCTGGACGTGGAGGGGCTGGGGATGGTCTACCTGGAGGCGTCGGCGACGGGGCTGCCGGTGGTGGCCGGGGCGTCGGGTGGTGCCCCGGACACGGTCCTGGAGGGTGAGACCGGCCACGTGGTGGACGGTTCCGTGCCCGGGCCGACCGCCCGGGCGATCATTCGGCTCCTGAAGGACCCCGAGCGCGCCGCCCTGATGGGCGCACGAGGCCGCGCGTGGGTGGCGCGCACCTGGACCTGGGATCACACCCTCGCGCGCCTTGACGGCCTCCTGGGGGGCTCCTGACCACCCTCCCCGGATCGGGGAGCGCGGTCGGCGGTCGCGCGCCTCGCCCTCGGGGGTCCGATCGCGGGCCTTCCACGGACGCACATGTCCCACACCGTGACGTGTCCGGATACACCGGATCCGCGCCATGGAGGGTGCGCGCACAGGCGACCCCTCACGTCAGTGGGTTCGGCGTCCGCACCCGGGCCCCTGAGCCACGCCGGGCGTGCGTCCGGGCGCCGGCGGACGGTGCCTCCCGGAACCCACGGAGGTGCCGAGGGTGGGATCGCGGGAAACGAGCCATCACAGGCCCTGAAGGATCCCGACCGCTCGGGCACCCGAACACGGGCCTGAGCACGGCGGAGGCCCCGACCGAACGCGAAGAGGCACCGGCCAGGCCTTCTACAGGCCCTCACCGTGGACGACGCCGGGTGTGCCCGAACCGTCCGTGCTCTGGGGTTCGCCGGTGACGCTGTGGGACAGCCACTCCTCCCAGGAGCGCTGGTAGAAGCCCCATCCGTTGTCCCACTCCAGGTCACGGTCGGTACCGGTGGTGTCCAGGACGTCGCCCATGAGCGCCTGGTCGTGGAACCAGCGCGCGTCCTCGGTCGACATGTTGGTGCAGCCGTTGGAGGTGTTGGCGCCGCCGAGGTTGCCCGCGTTCCAGGGGGCGGCGTGGGTGAACTCGCCGCTGTTGGAGGTGCGCACGGCCCAGTCGACGTCGAGTCGGTAATGGCCGGGGGACCCCTCGGGGATGCCGACCGTGGCGGAGTCCATCACGAGGGACTCGTACTTCTCCATGGTGAGGTGGACGCCGGAGGTCGTGGTGTTGAAGCGTTCCTCGGCCGCGCCGTTGCTCACCGGGATGGTGCGGACGGTCTCGCCGTCCACGGTCACGTCCATCTCGTGGTCGGGGACGTGCATGGTGGAGATCATCTCGCGGCCGACCTCGAACTCGATCCGGCGGTCCGCCACCCCGTAGACGCCCTCGGAGGCCTCCACTCCGGCCAGCCGCAGGTCGACCGTGATCTCCTGGTAGGGCTCCCAGTACTCCACGGGGCGAAAGACCGCCATCTCGTCGGAGACCCAGTTCCAGGCGCCCTCGGTCTCCTCCTCCGCCACTACCTCGATGGAGTTCTCCACCTGCTCCTTGTTGGTGACGGGCAGGTCGAAGTTGACGATGACGGGCATGCCGACCCCGACGGTCTGCCCGGAGGTGGGGAAGTTGGAGACCAGCTCCAGCCGTTGCCCCTCGGTGGCCTCCAGGGTGGTGAACTCGGAGACGAACTCGCTCTCCTCACCGTCGTCGTCGGTCGCCGTGGCCGTGACGGTGACCGCCGAGCCGGGGTGCAGGTTCCAGTCGGCCACCCAGGCGTCTCCGGCCTCGTTGAGGGTGCCCGTGAGGTCGAGGACGTCGGGCGCCTCGTCCCCCTCCTCGTCTCCGTTGGCGGCCTCCGAGGGGTCGACCTGCTCGATGCGCACGTCGGTGATGGTGCCGCCGTCGGTCTCGACGCGGACGGGGGTGTTGGGCGCAACCTCGGCGGCCCCGGGTTCGGGCGTGATGGTGACCTCGGGCCCGGCCGCCTCCTCGTCCTGGGGCCGAGGCTCGGGCTCCCCTTCGGAGGTGCAGGCGCTGAGCAGGACGAGCACGGCCGTCGCCGTGACCGCTCGTAGGTGGACTCGTCGCTTCACACAGACCTCCAACGTCCGTTCGGTGGACACGCGAGCCGGGCCGGCGAGGGCCGGAGCGCTCTCTGCGCTCCGGGGCCACGGTAAGGGAAAAACCCCGGCGCCCGGAGCGGGATCCTCACGGACCCGCGTCCGGCCACCGGGGCGGTGACACAGATATCTTACCCTGAGTGACGCGAAGCTCTCAAAGAGTCACGGCGCCTCTGGGTGACCTCAGTGCTGGAACTCCTTGCGGTAGTACTCGAAGATCCAGCCGATCGAGGTCAGGATGATGGCGAAGAAACCGGTGATCACCATCCACCAGCCGATCGCCACGCCGACCGCGGTGAAGGCCACGGCCAACGCGACGAACATCGGCCACCAGCTGTGCGGGCTGAAGAACCCGTACTCACCGGCGTTCTCGGCGATCTCACCGTCGAGCCGCTCCTCGGCCGGAAGGCCGTGGAAGTGCTCGCTGCGGCGAGCCGCCTGCCAGAGCCAGAAGCCGATCATCCAGCCGAAGCCGATGGACACGACCAGCGCGGTGGTACCGGCCCACTCGATCTCGCCGGTGTCCTGGAGAGACCAGTAGATGTACAGGGCGGCGGCCAGACCGAAGAAGGTCGAGATGCCCATGAACAGGTAGGCCTGCATCTTCATGTGCGCGCTCCCCTACTTCTTCTCGGCACCGGCGGCGACGGCACCGGGTGCCGCTGCGTGCGGGTGGTTGAGGTCGAAGGCCGGACGCTCGGACCGGATGCGCGGCAGCGACGTGAAGTTGTGCCGCGGCGGCGGGCACGAGGTGGCCCACTCCAGGGAGCATCCGTAGCCCCACGGGTCGTCGACGGTGACCAGCGGCGCCCTCTTCGCGGTGATGTAGATGTTCCAGAAGAAGATGAGCGTCGAGGCCGCGAGCACGAACGAGGAGATCGACGAGATCTGGTTCAGCTCGGTGAAGCCGTCGTCGGGCAGGTAGTCGGCGTAACGACGCGGGAAGCCCGCGGCGCCCAGCCAGTGCTGCACCAGGAACGTGCCGTGGAAGCCCAGGAA
>NZ_QOCZ01000050.1:0-15136 GCF_018207095.1 Nocardiopsis sp. MG754419
GTCGAAGGGCCGGGCGGCCGACCCTGGGCCTGGGCCCCGGGGGGCTGCTCCGGCGGCCGAGGGAAACCCTGCGGAGGGAGGCCGGGGTGCCCGCCCGAGGGCTGCCGCGGTGCCTGCGACCACTGCCCGTCGCCCGTCGGCGCGCCCGGTCCCCCCGGGCCTGGGCCGCCCTGCTGTCCGCCACCGGAGGCCCATCCCCATCCCGGGTGCCCACCCGAGGTCGAATGGGGCGCCTGCGGCTGCCGGGGGTGCTGTTCCGGGGCGGAGGGGCCCGGGTGCGTTCCGTGGCCCTGCTGTGCGCCTGAGGGCCATCCCTGGGGGCCGTGCGGCCCCTGAGGCCACGGTGCCTGTCCGGGTCGCCCCTGCTCCACCTGTGCGGGTGCCGGTGGTGGCGTGGGAGGCTGCTGCCGCCCCTGCCCCTGTGGTTCGTCCGGAGACGGGGGATTCGACGGGGTCTGGCTCATGCTCTTCCTCGGATCCGCTGTCGGTGGTGCTGTTCGGACGTGCCGGGCCTGCGGGGCCGATGCTCCCGCGGTCCCGGGCCGTGCTCGTCAGGGCCTACGCCGGTGTTCCGGCCATGACCCGGGTGCCCGACGGAGCGTCGGCGACCCTCCGGACCCGGGGTGCGATGGTGCGTTCCTCACGCCCCCGCGTTCCCTCCCCGGGCTCCGGGAGGCGCACTCCGCCGGGGCCCGGACGGACGACCACTCCCCGTGGTGCGACGAACAGGCTCTAGTCTTCCAGGGGATGGGGGCCCGTGACGAAGTCGATGAGCTCCTCGACGCGTCCCAGCAACGAGGGTTCGAGGTCACCGTAGCCACGGACGGTGCCCAGGATGCGGCGCCATGCCTCACCCGTCTCCATCCGCCAGCCCAGGGCGTCCACGACACCCTCCTTCCACGGGCGTCCGCGCGGCACCTCCGGCCAGGCCCGGATGCCCACCGCGCTCGGACGGACCGCCTGCCACACGTCCACGTACGGGTGACCGACCACGAGCACGTCCTCGCCGCGCACCCGCTCCGCGATCCGACTCTCCTTGGACCCCGGCACCAGGTGGTCGACGAGGACGCCCAACCGGCGTCCCGGACCCGGGGCGAACTCCTCCACCACGGCGGGCAGGTCGTCCACACCCTCGAGGAACTCCACGGCCACGCCCTCCACACGCAGGTCGTGGCCCCACACCTTCTCCACCAACTCGGCGTCGTGGGCGCCCTCGACGTAGATGCGGCTCTCCCGCGCGGTGCGCGCCCGCGCGTCCCGTACCGCGATCGAACCCGAGGCGCTGCGCAGGGGCCCCTGCGGCTCGGCGGCGGGGCGCACCAGTGTCACGGGCTTCCCGTCCACCAGGAAGGCGGCGGGGCCCAACTCGAAGACCCGCCGTACCCCGGAGCGGTCCTCCAGCGTGACGGTCGCCTTGTCCCAGGACACCACCGCCCCGCAGAACGTCTCGTCGGCGTCCTCCACGACCAGGTCACGGCTGAGGGGTATCTCGCTCACCGCACCCTTCTTGGGACGTCGCCAGTCTCCCGCCAGAACGTCGCGGCCGTAGCGGCCGGTTCCCTTGGTAGCCACGATGACGCAGTGTACTGGTGAGGGCTCTCGAACCGCAGGGAGCGGGTGGCGCACGTCGCCGATCCGGTGGGAAGAAGTCGGCCCCGCCACCGTGTTGGGACGGGCGGGTAGCCGCGCGGGTTTGCGGCCGGGCATAGAATTAGCACTGAGGACCACGGAGTGCCAGGAGGTGGCGAGTTGCTGGATGAGCGCAAGCTCGCGGTCCTGCGTGCCGTCGTCGAGGATTTCGTCAACACCAACGAACCCGTCGGTTCCCGGGCGTTGGCCGACCGTCACCCCCTCGGGGTCTCCTCGGCGACCATCCGCAACGACATGGTCGCGCTGGAGGAGGAGGGGTACATCGCCCAGCCGCACACCAGCGCCGGGCGGGTGCCCACGGACAAGGGCTACCGCCTGTTCGTGGACCGGCTCTCCTCGGTCAAGCCGCTCTCCGCGGCCGAACGCCGTGCCATCGAGTCCTTTCTCGGTGGCGCCGTGGACCTCGACGAGATCGTCGCCCGCACGGTGCGGCTGCTCGCGCAGCTCACCCGTCAGGTCGCGATCGTGCAGTACCCATCACTGACCCGGTCGTCGGTGCAGCACGTGGAACTCGTGCCGCTCGGCGGTCGGCGCATCATGATGGTCGTCATCACCAACACGGGAAGGGTCGAACAGCGGGTCATCGACCTGCTGGGTTCGGTCCGCGAGAGCGTGGTCGACGACCTGCGCACCATGCTCAACCGCGCCATCGCCGGAAAGCACCTCGGTGACGTTCCGGACGCGGTGGACGACCTTCCCGCCCAGGTCGCACCGGAGGACCGGCCCGTCGCGGTCGCCGTCCTCTCGGTCCTGCTGGAAAGCCTCGTGGAACGCCACGAGGAGAAGATCGTCCTGGCGGGAACCGCCAACCTCGCCGCCGTCGATTTCGCGGCGAGCCTGCGGGACGTGCTCGAAGCACTGGAAGAGAACATGGTCCTCATCCGCTTGCTGGGTGAGGCGAAGGACCCCTCGATGCTCACGGTGCGCATCGGCGCGGAGAACTTCCACGAGGGCCTTCGGTCCACCTCCGTCGTGTCGGCCGACTACGGTGTGGGAAACCAGTCGCTGGCCAAGATCGGTGTGGTGGGACCCACCCGGATGGACTACCCAGGGACGATGGGCGCCGTCCGTGCGGTGGCCCGGTATGTCGGACAGATTTTGGCAGGACAGTAACTCAGTGGCCAGAGACTATTACCAGGTTCTCGGGGTGCGTCGCGACGCGTCCAAGGACGAGATCAAAAAGGCGTACCGGCGGCTCGCACGCGAGCTGCATCCGGACATCAACCCGGACCCGGCGACCCAGGAGCGCTTCAAGGAAGTGACCCAGGCCTACGAGGTCCTCTCCGACGAGGGCAAGCGTCGGATGTTCGACATGGGGCAGGACCCCTACGCACCCGGAGGCGGGGGCGGTGGCGCCGGCGGCTTCGGCGGCGCGGGCGGGTTCGCCTTCGACGACATCATGAACGCCTTCTTCGGCGGAGGTCAGCCCGGTGGGCGCGGCCCCCGGGAGCGTGTCCGACGCGGACGCAGCATCAAGATCCGCATCGAGCTGGACCTGATGGAGACCGCCTTCGGCGTGAGCAAGGAGATCACCTTCCCCACCGCCATCCTGTGCGACACGTGCCAGGGCGAGGGGACGGCGGCCGGGTCGCACCGCACCACGTGCGACATGTGCCATGGCCAGGGTGAGGTCTCCCAGGTCACGCGCTCCTTCCTCGGACAGGTCATGACCTCGCGTCCGTGCCCGCAGTGCTCGGGGCAGGGCTCGGTCATCACCAACCCCTGCGGCGACTGCGCCGGAGAGGGCCGGGTGCGGGAGAAGGTCACCCGCACGGTCAAGATCCCCGCCGGTGTGGACGACGGCACCCGGATCCAGCTCGCGGGCGAGGGCGAGGTCGGCCCCAACGGCGGACCCCGTGGCGACATCATCCTCGAAGTCGTCCAGAAGGCCCACCCGACCTTCGAGCGCCGCGGCGACGACCTGCAGTGCACCATCACGGTGCCGATGACCGCCGCCGCGCTGGGCGCCTCCTTCGCCTTCGACACGCTCGACGGCACGGAGAACATCGACCTGCGCCCGGGGACCAACTCCGGCCACGTCATCACCCTGAGCGGCAAGGGCGTCACGCACCTCGACGGTGGCGGCCGAGGCGACCTGCGCATCCGTGTGGACGTGGAGACCCCGGCCAAGCTCGACGAGGAGCAGGAGGCGCTCCTGCGCAAGTTCGCCGAACTGCGCGGCGAGGACCAGAGCCCCGGTCGGTTCAGCCCCGGCCATGGTGGGTTCTTCTCCAAGATCCGCGACGCCTTCGGCGCGAACAAGTGACACCACCGGTCTTCCTGGTCGACACCGCGGCCCTGGCCGCCGACCGGATCCGGCTCGACGGGCCCGAGGGGCGGCACGCCGCCGCGGTCCGACGCGTCCGCGAGGGCGAGACCGTCGATCTCTCCGACGGTCTCGGCCTGCGGGCCCGCTGCGCGGTGGAGGAGGTCGTCGGCAAGGACGCCCTCGTCTGCCGTGTGCTGGAGCGTCGGGACGAACCCGGGCCCCGGCCGCACCTGTCCGTTCTCCAGGCCCTGCCCAAACGGGACCGGGGCGAGCTGGCCGTGGAGACGATGACCGAGGTCGGGGTGGACACCATCGTCCCCTGGGCCGCGGAACGGTGCGTTACGCAGTGGAAGGGCGACCGGGGCGACAAGGCCCTGGCCAAGTGGCGTTCCGTCGCCCGGGAGGCCGGCAAACAGGCCCGACGGGCCCACCTGCCGGAGGTCACCGCGCCGGTGGACCGCCGGGGCGCGGCGGCACTGATCGCCGAGGCCGACCTGGCCCTGGTGCTGCACGAGGGGGCGGCCCGACCGCTCTCCCGAACGCCCCTGCCGGAGTCCGCCACCCGGATCGTGTTGGTGGTGGGACCCGAGGGCGGGGTCTCCGACGCCGAACTCACCGCGTTCGACGAGGCGGGTGCGGTCCGTGTGCTCCTGGGCACCTCGGTCCTGCGCACCTCGACCGCGGGAGTGGCGGCGCTGTCGGTGTTGCAGGCGCGCACCGGCCGGTGGTGACCGGCACCCACCGAACAGGAGAAGGGGCCCGCGCCGTGAGCGCGGGCCCCTTCTCCTTCGTCATGGTGTGCGTCCGTCGGCCGGGTGGCCTCACTCGGCGCCGGTGCCGCCGTTGCCGTCGTCCTCCCCGCCGGTGTTCCCGTTGCCGCTACCGGGACCACCGCCACCCGAGGTCGGGTCGTCCTCCGGGTCCTCTCCCGGGTCGGTTCCGGGGTCCGTGCCGGGGCCGGTGGTCGGCTCGTCGGTCGGTTCCCGTTCCGGGTCGCAGTCGGGGTCGTCGGAGGCCCTGGTGTCCTTGTCGTCCTTGTCCCGCTCGGAACCGGTCGCGGTGGGCGTGACCTCTTCCCGGGGCGGGCAGGTGGACGTGGACTGGGGGCCCTCGTCCTCGGAGCCCTCCTCGTCCTCGGGGGAGGGGGTGGACCTCGGGTCGTCCTCGGGCACGTCGGAGGGCTGGCTGGACCCGGTGGCGGAGTCGGTCGCCGTGCTCGGCGCCGCCACACCGCCACCCTCGTCCTTCCCCTCGGCCGGGGGTGTGCCCTCGCGGTCGGCCCCGGCCGGGACCATCTCCAGTACCTGGTCGCGTACCTGGGGGCTGGACATGATCACCGAGGCGGCGATGAGCACCGCGCCCGCCACCGCGACCACCGGTCGCAGCCAGGGAAGGCCGAACCAGAGGGCGCCGCGTCGGCGTTCGGTGCGTTCTCGGATCAGTTGCAGGCCCTCGCCCGAAGGGGTGAACTCGTCCGCCTCGGCGCGAAGGACCTGTCGGAGTCGGTCCTCGAATTCCAGTTCGTTCGGATCGTTGGGGCTGCTCATGTGGTCTGCTCCAGTGCAGAGCGGAGTGCGGCAACGCCACGGGAGGTGTGGCTTTTGACCGCGCCGCGGCTGATGCCCATGGCGTCGGCGATCTGTGCTTCGGACAGGTCGCCGTAGTACCGGAGCACGATGGCCTCTCGCTGACGGGTGGGTAGTGTGCGCAGGGCCCGGATGACGGCCTCGCGTTCCAACAGGTTCATGGCGCCGTGCTCGGCGCTGGGGGCGTCCGGCAGCGCCTTGGGGGCGTGCTTCTCGACCACGGCGCGGTGCCGTAGGACCGACCTCGCCTTGTTCACCACGGCCTGTCGGAGGTAGGACAGGGCCTTGTTGGGGTCCCGCAGGCGGCGCCAGGCTCCGTGCATGGCCACGAAAGCGTCTTGGACGACCTCTTCCGCGGTCGCGTGGTCTCGGACCAGGAGCGCCGCGAGCCGAACGAGCGGACGGTAGTGCTCCCTGTAGAGCTCCGTCACGGCGTGGTCGGCGTCCCACTCGACCGAGAGCGGCGCCGTAGTGGCGCCGGCCACCATGGTTTCTGTCGTCACATGAGTTCGACGCACACCCTTGTCGCGGGGTTTACGAAAGGGCATACCTCTTCTTTTCCAAGTAGACGTGCGTTCCGTTCCGAAGACGCGGTATTCGGGCGAACGGCAGGTCGAGCCCCCGCCCTGACGCGCACGGGTGCAAAGACTATCGTGTCGGAACTCAGTCCCGAAGGGGAAGCGTGATCGGATCGGTTGCGGAAAGGTTGAGAGTTCATCTCTGTCGCGGGCCCCCTGCGCCCTTCCGATCACTGCGGCATCATGGTCCTCGGACGCATCCGCAGAACCCCCGCCCGCACGGGCGGGGCCCGAGACGGAAGGTACGCGATGGTCGATCCCGACTGCCTTTTCTGCAAGATCGTCAAGGGGGAGGTGCCCGCGGAGATCGTCCGTGAGGGGGACCGCACCGTGGCCTTCCGGGACATCAACCCCCAGGCGCCCACCCACGTTCTGGTGGTCCCGCGCGACCACCTTCCCGACGCCGCCACCGCGGCCGCCACCGACACCGGCGTGCTGGACGCGGTGGTCCGGGAGGCCCACGAGGTCGCTCTGGCCGAGGGGGTCGCCGACACCGGCTATCGCCTGGTGTTCAACACCGGGGCGGGCGCGGGGCAGACCGTGTTCCACCTCCACGGACACCTGCTCGGTGGCCGTGGCCTGAACTGGCCACCCGGGTAGGATCCCCGGGCGGGTCGCACCCTCGCCTTCGAACGGGGCCCGACCCGGCCGTCTCCCGGCACGGCAACGGCCCGATCGGGCCCGCGTCGACGGATCGAGTCCGCCGGGTCCTCGTTGATAGACTCGACGGTCAGGGCCCCAACGGCCGCTTCGGGGGTCCCCGACCCCCGGGGTGGGAGTGAACGGCGCCGTCGACCGCGGTGCAGGGCCCGGGCCGGCCCCACCGTGGGGCCCGTGACCGAAGGGTAGGGACAGCGGCCGCAAGGCCACACCATGGCCGAGTCAACTCACACGCACCCGGACCAGGACGGACAGGTCAAGGTCGTGGTGCCGGACGAACACACGATGATCAGCCTGCTGGGCTCGGGTGACGAACTGCTCCGGGCGCTGGAACGGGCCTTCGACAGCGACATCCACGTCCGTGGCAACGAGTTCACGATCAAGGGCACCCCCGAGGAGACCGCCGTCGTGGTCCGCCTCGTGGAGGAGCTCATCGAACTCGCCAAGAGCGGCACGCACGTCACCCCGGACACCATCGAGCGCATGATCCACATGCTGCGCTCGCCGGGAACCGAACGTCCCGCGGACGTGCTCACCACCAACATCCTGTCCAACCGGGGCAAGACCATCCGTCCCAAGACGGTGAACCAGAAGCGGTACGTCGACATCATCGATCGGCGCACCGTGGTCTTCGGCATCGGTCCGGCGGGTACCGGCAAGACGTACCTGGCGATGGCCAAGGCGGTCAAGGCCCTCCAGGACAAGGAGGTCAACCGGATCATCCTCACCCGCCCCGCGGTCGAGGCCGGTGAGCGCCTGGGGTTCCTGCCCGGCACCCTCTACGACAAGATCGACCCCTATCTGCGGCCGCTCTACGACGCGCTGCACGACATGCTCGACCCGGACTCCATCCCCAAACTGATGGCCGCCGGCACGATCGAGGTCGCACCCCTGGCGTACATGCGGGGACGGACCCTGAACGACTCCTTCATCATCCTGGACGAGGCGCAGAACACCTCACCGGAGCAGATGAAGATGTTCCTGACCCGGCTCGGGTTCGGGTCCAAGATCGTGGTCACCGGTGACGTCACGCAGGTGGACCTGCCCGGGGGCCAGACCAGTGGCCTGCGCACGATCGAGAACATCCTGCGTGACATCGACGACATCGCCTTCTGTCGACTGACCAGTGAGGACGTCGTCCGGCACAAGCTCGTGGGCCAGATCGTCGACGCCTACGGCCGCTACGACGCCGCTCAGGGCAAGAGCGACGGCGGCCCCGGTAAGCCACGGCCGCGCCGTGGACGCCGCCCCACCGACGACTCCCACGGAGGGGACGTCTCCGAGGGCGGTCGGGAACGGGCAGACTGAGGGAGCCCGATGACACCGGCCGGTGGGTCCGCCTTGCGTGCGGGCCCATCGCTGTCGGATACGGCGCTCCCGAACACCGGCGGGCCACCCCCGCAGACCACCACCGATCAAGTGAGGCACCCGCAACCGATGAGTATCGACGTCGCCAACGAGTCCGGCGTCACCAGCGTGGACGAGGAGAGACTGTCCCGTCTGGCCCGGCACGTGCTCGACGCCATGCGCGTCCACCCGTTGGCCGAGCTGTCCGTCGTGCTGGTGGACGAAGGACCCATGACCGACCTGCACGTGCGCTGGATGGACGAGCCCGGACCCACGGACGTGCTCTCCTTCCCCATGGACGAACTGCGTCCCGGCGGCCCCGGCCGCACCAGCGAGCCGGGCGTGCTCGGCGACGTGATCATCTGCCCCCAGGTCGCCGAGCGCCAGGGTGAGACGGCCGGGCACGGAACCCGGGCCGAGATCGACCTGCTGTGCACCCACGGCATCCTCCACCTGCTCGGCTACGACCACGCCGAGCCGGAGGAGCACAAGGAGATGTTCGGTCTCCAGGGCGAGATCCTCGCCTCCTGGCAGGAGCGCGAGGACGCGCGGGAGACCGTGGACGAAGGGGACGAGACCGCCCGATGAGCGCGATCTGGCCCGACCTGGCCCCGGTGAGCACCGGTGCGCCCTGGGAATGGGCACTGGCCCTGCTGGTGGCGCTGCTGTTGACCGCGATGGCCGGGTTCCTCGTGGCCGCCGAGGTCGCCGTCACCCGCGTGGTCTCGGTCGGCATGGAGGCCACCTACGGTGAGCGCGTGCTCAAGGCGAGCCGCGCCTGGGATCGTGTGGCCGCCGACCCCACCGCGCACCTGAACATCCTGCTGTTCCTGCGTGTGGTCTGCGAGGTGTGCGCCGTCCTGGCCGCCGGTGTGGGCGTGGTGTTCCTGCTCGGTCTCGGCTGGCCGGCGCTGGTGATCACCGCGGTCGTGATGATCGTGGTGCAGTGCGTCCTCATCGCCATCACCCCGCGTATCCTCGGCCGACAGTTCGCCGGGCCCATCGCCCGGACGAGCGCCACCGTCGTCCAACCGCTGCAGATCGTGCTGGGCCCGCCGGCCCGCCTGCTCGTGGGGGCCGGCCGCGCGCTCACCCCGCGCGGCAAGGGCGACCGCGAGGGCCCCTTCAGCACCGAGACCGAACTGCGTCAGCTGGTGGACCTGGCCGAGCGGGGGGAGGTCATCGACGCCGAGGAACGGCAGATGATCCACTCCGTGTTCAAGCTCGACGACACCTCCGTGCGCGAGGTCATGGTGCCCCGGCCCGACATCGTCTTCACCGCACGTGAGGCCGACGCCGACGCGGTGCTCACCCTGGCCATGGGCAGCGGGTACTCCCGCATCCCGGTCACCGGCGAGGACGAGGACGACGTCGTCGGCATCGTCTACCTCAAGGACCTGGTGGAGCGTCTGCGCGACCGCTGGGCGGCGGTCGCGGGCGGGGGTGAGGAGGTGCCGCTCACCGCGGGTGACGTGATGCGTCAGGCCACCTACGTTCCCGACACCAAACCGATCGACGAACTGCTGCGCGAGATGCAGAAGCAGCGCAACCACGTGGCCGTGGCCATCGACGAGTACGGCGGTACCGCCGGGCTGGTCACGCTGGAGGACATCGTTGAGGAGATCGTCGGTGAGATCACCGACGAGTACGACCACGAGATCCCGCCCGTCGACCGGCTGGACGACTCCCGCGTGCGGGTGACGGCCCGCCTGCCGCTGGGCGAACTCGCCGAACTCTTCCCCGACCACGACTTGGACGTGTCCGACGTCGAGACCGTCGGTGGTCTGGTGGCGTTCGTGCTGGGTCGGGTCCCCGCCGGAGGGGCCCAGGCGGAATACGCTGGGCTCAGGCTCACCCTCGAGGGCAAGAGCAGCCGCCGCAACCGCATGACGACGGTGCTGGTGGAACAGGTGCCCGTAGAGGCGACCGGGCCCGGCCAGGGCAAGGAAGAGAACGTAAGGAGCACGGACCAGTGACGGACACGACGGGGCTCGGCCCCGAGGACGCCAAGCTCATCACGCTCGCGCGCGCCTCCCGGGCCCGCAACGCGACCGCTGAGGGCGCCGCGGTGCGCGACGAGACCGGGCGCACGTACGCGGCCGCCACGGTGTCGCTGCCGTCGCTGCGCCTGTCCGCGCTCCAGGCCGCCGTGGCCGCGGCGGTCTCCGGCGAGGCCACCGCCCTCGAAGCCGCGGTGATCGTCACCGAGGCCCGGGATCTGACCGAGGACGACCGCGCGGTGGCGGACGACCTGAAGACCCAGGTGGTGGTGATCGCCGCCCCCGACGGGGTGCCCGCGACCATCACCCGTCGCTGAGAAGGACCCATGAACGACCTCGACCTTGAGAAGCTCCGCGTCCCGCTGGAGATGCCCTCCTACCCCGAGGGCTTCCGTAGCGGTTTCGCGTGCTTCGTGGGCCGCCCGAACGTCGGCAAGTCCACCCTGATGAACGCGTTGGTCGGGCAGAAGGTGGCGATCACCAGCAATCGGCCGCAGACCACACGGCGGACGGTGCGCGGGATCGTGCACCGTCCCGACGCCCAGCTGATCATCGTGGACACCCCGGGCCTGCACAAACCCCGCACCCTTCTGGGGGAACGGCTGGACTCGCTGGTGCGGTCCACGCTGGTCGAGGTGGACGTGATCGTGTTCTGCCTGCCGGCCAACGAGCCGATCGGTCGGGGCGACACCTACATCGCCAAGGAGCTGGCCGAGCAGACCAACACTCCGGTGGTGGCGTTGGTGACCAAGACCGACCTGGTCGACAAGGCCGCCGTCGGCGAGCACCTGATGGCCGTGAACGATCTGGGCGACTGGGCCGACATCGTCCCGGTGTCCGCCCAGGGCGGCTACCAGTTGGACACCGTCACCGACGTGCTGTGCTCGCACCTCCCGGAGGGGCCGCCGCTGTACCCGGACGGCGACCTCACCGACGAACCCGACGAGATGCTGGTGGCCGAACTCGTCCGTGAGGCCGCTCTGGAGGGTGTGCGCGACGAACTGCCGCACTCCATCGCGGTGGTCGTGGACGAGATGTACGAGCGGGAGAACACCAAGCCCGGCAAGGAGCTGGTGGACATCTACGCGTCGCTCTACGTGGAGCGCTCCAGCCAGAAGGCGATCGTGATCGGTTCCAAGGGTTCGCGTCTGCGGGACGTGGGCTCGCGGGCCCGCAAGCAGATCGAGGGCCTGCTGGGTCAGCGCGTCTTCCTGGACCTGCGGGTGCGGGTGGCCAAGGACTGGCAGCGCGACCCCAAGCAGTTGCGCAAGCTGGGCTTCGACCAGCAGACGTAGGCGCCGCACGCGTGTGACGAGGGGCCCCGACCGGTGATGGTCGGGGCCCCTCTTCGTGTGCGTCCCTCGCGGCCCGGTCGTCCCGGACCGGCATCAGGTCTGGTTGTTGAGGTCGGTGGCCAGGACGGTGGCGCACTTCTGCACGATGGGGGCGGCACGGTCCACGAAGTCCCAGCTCACCCGCGCCTCGGGGCCGGAGATGGACACGGCCATGCCCGAGGGTGCGTCCTTGACGGAGACGGCCACGCAGCGCACACCGACCTCCTGCTCGCCGTCGTCGATCGCGTATCCGGTCTCGCGGATGCGGTGGAGTTCGGCGAGGAAGGTGTCGGAGTCGGTGATGGTGCGGTCCGTGGCGGCGGGCATGCCGGTGCGGCGCACGGTGGCCAGCGCGTCCTCGTCGCTCAGCTGGGACAGCAGGGCCTTGCCCACCCCCGCTGAGTGCGGCAGGACGCGACGTCCGACCTCGGTGAACATGCGCATGGCGTGCGGTGAGGGCACCTGCGCCACGTAGATGACCTTGTCCCCGTCGAGCATGGCGAGGTTGGCGGTCTCACCGAGGTCCTCCACGAGCTGGGCCAGATGGGGGCGGGCCCAGGTCCCGAGCATCTGGGCGGCCTTGTCGCCGAGGCCGATCAGCCGGGGGCCGAGGGCGTAACGGCGGGAGGGGAGCTGCCGGACGTAGCCGTTGCCGACCAGGGTGCGGATGATGCGGTGGATGGTGGGCAGGGGGAGGCCGGAGGAGTCGGCGAGGACTCCGCGGTCGTGCGGGGCGGGTCCGTGTGGGGGGTCTGTGAGGCTGACAAGGGTCGTGCTCCCATACTGAGGGCCGCTACGGTCACGTCTTCATTCTGCAATACGAAAGGGGCCTTTCGCTCTTGCTTCCACGCGGATCCTTCCGCCCCGGGTGCCTCGCGACGACCGGACCCTTGTTCTTCCGGATAGCAAAAGTTAGTATCCGCATATAGAAATTTGACCGGTCTCCGAGGGGGATCGGTGCTACCGACGGAGGAGGACACCCCACGTGGCGAGTGACATCCCGACCGGTTCGAGCGACCTGGCCACCGAACTCGACACCCGGCTCGCCGAAGCCGACGCGCGACTGGACCGCGAGTATCCCGGTGACCGGGGCGGCCGCCAGCCCGTCCACAGCGTCTACGTCCCGGCCGACCGGGTCGGTCCGGGCCTGGCCGCCGACTGGGGCGCCCGCTCCCTGGCCGCGCTCGACGAGTTCGCCCCCCGCGCGGCGGACCTGGCCGAGGCCACCGGCCTCGGTCGGGCCGCCGTCGAGGAGGCCCTGTCCAGGGTCCGCGACAAACTCGTCCGGGAACCGATCGAGGACCTGCGGGCCGACTTCGAGGACGGCTACGGGGCTCCGGGCGACGAGGCGGAGGACCGCGACGTACTCACGGTCGCCCGCGCCTTCGCCGCGGACCTGGCGAAGGGGGAGGCCACGCCCTACTTCGGAATCCGCATGAAGGGCATGGAGGCGGCCGGACGGCACCGCGGCGTGCGCACACTCGACCTGTTCCTGCGGACCCTCCTGGCCGAACACGGTTCCCTGCCCGACAACCTCGTGCTCACCCTGCCCAAGATCACCTCGGTGGAGCAGGTCGAGGCCATGGTCTGGCTGAGCGAACGTCTGGAGCGGCGTCTCGGGCTGCCCGACGGTCGGCTGCGCTTCGAGCTGCAGATCGAGACCCCCCAGTCGATCCTGCTGCCCGACGGCACCGTCGCCGTCGCCCGCATGATCCAGGCCGGTCGGGGGAGGGTCACCGCCCTGCACTACGGCACCTACGACTACAGCGCGGCCTGCGGGATCACCGCCGCCCACCAGAGCCTGGCGCACGCCGTCGCCGACCACGCCAAGTCCGTGATGCAGGTGGCCGCGGCCGGGACCGGCGTGTGGCTCTCGGACGGGGGCAGCAACATCCTCCCCACCGGTACCCCCGCCGAGGTCCACGCCGCGTGGCGGCTGCACGCCGGGCTGGTACGCCGCTCCCTCGAACGCGGCTTCTACCAGGGGTGGGACCTGCACCCGCACCAGTTGCCCATCCGCTACCTGGCCACCTACGCCTTCTACCGCGAGGCCTTCGCCCCGGCGGCCGCCCGCCTCCAGGCCTACCTGGGCCAGGCCGGCGGTAACGTCATGGACGAACCCGCCACCGCCCAGGCACTGGCCTCGGTGCTGGCGCGCGGCCTGCGCTGCGGGGCGTTGGAGGAGACCGAGGTCGTCGACGCCTGCGGAACCGACGCCGCCGGAATCGAGGCCCTCGCCACCCGCCGGGTCGGACAGGAGAAGCAGTGATGAGCCCACACGAACTCGTCGTCCGGGCCGACCGCGCCCTCACCCCCGAGGGCGAGCGCCCCGTCGCGGTGGTGGTGGACCAGGGGCGGATCACCGACGTCCTCCCCGACGCGCACGCCTCCGTGACGGCGCTGAACGAACTGCGCCTGGCCGCGGACGAGGTCCTGCTGCCCGGGCTCGTCGACAGCCACGTGCACGTCAACGAGCCCGGACGCACCGAGTGGGAGGGCTTCGCCAGCGCCACGCGGGCCGCGGCCCTGGGCGGGGTGACCACCATCGTGGACATGCCGCTCAACAGTGTGCCGCCCACGACCACCGCCGCGGCCCTCAAGGTCAAACAGGCCGCCGCCGCGGGCAAGCTCGCCGTCGACGTCGGCTTCTGGGGTGGGGCCGTCCCCGAGAACACCGGCCCCGATGGCACCGGCGACCTCGCCGACCTGTGGGCCGAGGGGGTGTTCGGGTTCAAGGCGTTCCTCTCGCCCTCCGGGGTGGACGAGTTCGGCCACCTCGACCCCGCACGGCTCACCGCGGCCGCCGTCGCCATCCGCGCCTTCGACGGTCGGTTGATCGTGCACGCGGAGGACCCCACCGTGCTGGACTCGGCCCCGGCCGCCTCCGGACGGGACTACGCGGACTTCCTGGCCTCACGTCCCGACGAGGCCGAGCACGCGGCGATCTCTCTGGTCATCGAGACCGCACGCCGCACGGGGGTACGGGCCCACATCCTGCACCTGTCCAGTGCCTCGGCGCTGCCCCTCATCGCCCGAGCGAAAGCGGAGGGCGTGCCGCTGACCGTGGAGAGCTGTCCCCACTACCTCACCCTGGCCGCGGAGGAGATCCCGGCGGGCGATACCAGTTACAAGTGCTGCCCGCCCATCCGTGACGCGGCCAACCGCGACCTGCTCTGGCGCGCCCTGCGGGACGGGCTCATCGACTGCGTGGTCAGCGACCACTCGCCCAGCACCCCCGATCTCAAGGACCTGGACACCGGTGACTTCGGTACGGCGTGGGGCGGAGTCGCCGGGTTGCAGGTGGGGCTGTCCGCCATGTGGACCGAGGCGGCGCGCCGTGGGGTGCCCCTGGCGGAGGTCGTGCGGTGGATGTCCGCCGGGCCCGCGCGTGTGGCCGGGCTGGAGGGGCGTGGTGCGCTCTCCGTGGGGCACCAGGCCGACCTGGCCGTCTTCGCCCCCGAGGAGCCCTTCCGGGTCTTCGCGGGAGACCTGGCCCACCGCAACCCCGTGAGCGCCTACGACGGTGCCGAGCTCAAGGGGCGGGTCCGTCGCACCCTTCTGCGCGGAGCCGAGGTCACCGCCGGCAGCGTCGAGGGGCGCATGATCGCGCGGGACCGAGCGTAGGGAGCGCCCCGACCGGGCGCGGGACCGGAGCCCGGTGAAGGGCACGAACCCACCTGATGACGAGGGGCGGGTGCCGTACCGGCACCCG
>NZ_QOCZ01000050.1:15143-66741 GCF_018207095.1 Nocardiopsis sp. MG754419
GCCCGCACACCACGGGCGTCCGAGGTGCCCGCCGCACCGTGGGTGCCCGAACACGGGCCCAATCCGGAGCGGAGGCCCCAGAGGACACAGCGGGCCCCGGAACCCCCTACTCCTGCGCCGCCTCCCAGCGGGACCGGAGGTCGGCGGTGCCCCGGTCGGTGAGGGAACCGTAGACGTGGAGACGGGACAGGCCGCCGTCGGGGAACACGTCGGTGCGCACATGGGTCACGGTCACCGGCCTTTCCAGGACGAAGCGGTGCACGCTGTCGGGCTGCAGGCGGGTGCGACCGATGATCTCGAACCAGGCGTCCGGGTCTGCGGCGTGCGTGTCCCGACCCAGGACCGTCACCCAGCCGGCGGAGTTGCCCTTGAGGTAGGCGGTGTCCAGTTCGAGCGCGCGCACGGTGGCCTGCGCGGTCAGCCGGAAACGGACCCAGTCGTGGCCGGTGTCGCGGCGGCGCCGGTTCTCCCAGCCGTCGTCCATCTTGTGCGAACGGCCCGGCGTGATGATGTTCTCCGGTGCCGAGTAGAACCGGTCCGAGGCGTCCTCCACCGTGCCGCCGTTGAGCAGCGCCGCCACGTCGAACGCGCTCTGGGCGGCCAGCCAGCCGGGGTCGGCCACGGGCTCGCCGTACACGCGCAGCCGGGCCACGCCGCCGTCGGGGAACTGCTTGAGGCGCAGGTGCGTCCAGCGGCGGGTCGCGGTGACCTCGAAACCGTTGGCGGCGTGCCCGTACACGGGCGTACGGGGTACCAGTTCGGTCCAGTCGGCCGCGAGCAGCTCCTCGGTGGTGGGGGTGCCCTCCACCTGGGCGGCCTCGACCGCGATCTCGGTGGGGTGGTTGCCACGGAAGTGCGCGGTGTCGACGTTGAGCGCGCGGACCACGCCGGGCAGGGCCAGTCGGATCAACGCCCAGTCGTGGTCGTCGGTGGTGGGGTGCGGCCGGTCGGCGTCGACACCACGGCGGCGCCGGGTCTCCCAGCCGTCCATGACCTTGCCCTTGTGTCCGAACGCGTGCGGGTCGAACTCCGCCGGTCCCGGTTTGAGGAGGTTCTCGCGGTGGGCGAAGAACTCGTCGTTGGCGGCGAGCACGCCGCCGCCCAGACGCCGGTCGGCGAGGTCGACCAGGCCGGTGAAGTCGAGCCGGGTCTCCTTGTAGTCGGCGAAGGGGTGGCCGCCGCCGTAGGGCTGCGCGTTGTAGTCACGAGGGTCGAAGGTCCTGGCCCCGCTCATGGTGCTCCTGTCGCGTCGGGTGGTGGGACCTGTTCAGGTTGGCAGGAGCGACCGGTAACTTCCAGCGAAACTTTTTGACCTATATGTTCACTTGATCTGAACGGATGAGCTGCGCAGATCCGCGGCGATCCGGTTCAGTGCGCTCAGGGCCGCGTCGATCTGGGGACGTTGCCCCGACCCCGCGCGGACCGCCCAGACCACGTGCCTGCGGGGTCGGTCCGCCCGGGGCGTCCGCAGCACCACTCCGGGCGTCTGCCCGGCCGCGGCCAGCCGGGGGATGAGCGCCACCCCCAGCCCCGCCGCCACCATGTCCAGGATGGCGCGCCAGTCCGAGGCCACGTGCCCCTGGACCGGCACGAAACCGGCCTGGGCGCAGGCGGCCAGGGTGATGTCGCGCCAGGGCCCGGAGGCCCCGAAGATCCACTGCTCCTCGGCCAGGTCGCGCAGATGGGGCGCGGGGGCGTCGGCCGACCGATGGCCCGCGGGCAGCGCCACGTCCAACGGGTCGGTGAGCAGTTCTCCACGCTCGTAGCGTCCGTCCTGGTCACCGGGGACCTGGGCGGCCAGGGACAGGACGATGTCGACCTCGCCCGCCGCCAGCAGTTCGTACACCTCGGCGGCCTCCGCCTGGTGCACCCGGGTCCGCAGGTGCGGGTGGGTGCGGCGCAGCGCGTGCAACGCGGGCACCACCAGGGTCGGGATGGCGGTCGCGAAGGAACCCACGCGTACCCGCCCGGCCTCGCCCCGCACGAACCCGTCCAGCTCGGCCTCGGCCCGCTCCAGTTGGGCCAGGACCACGTCCGTGTGGCGCAGCAGCACGTGCGCGGCGTCGGTGAGCCGGACCCGGCGCCCGTGCGCCTCCAGCAGCGCCACGCCCACTTGGTGGGACAGCGACGACAGCTGCTGGGAGACGGCGGAGGGTGTCATGGACAGTGCCTCGGCGGTCGCCCGGACGGTGCCGAGTTCCTGGAGGGTGCGGAGCACACGGAGTTTGCGCAGGTCCCAGTCGGTCATCCTCACAGACATACCATTCACCTCCGCTGAACGGAATCGCGACCGCGCACGACTCGGGCGGGCGCACGGCGACCGTGCGCCCGCCCGAGCGGGGTCGGGGCGCCGGGGGTCACCCGACGCCGTCGGTCAGGTGCGTTCGGGCCGGTCGCCCCCGTCCGTGCGGTAGGCGGCCCCGGCCTGGTCGGTGTACTTGGCCTCACCCGGGCCGGCGCTGCCGATCTCCGCGTGGTCGATCTCGTCCGGGGGTGGCGCGACCGGGCGTCCGATCACGTTGAAGCAGAGGTTGAGCAGGATGGACACCAGGGCCGCCCCGATGATGCCCGAGTGGGCGACCAGCTCCACCGACTCCGGCAGGAACATGTAGAACGTGGGGTAGGCCAGGGGGATGATCGCCACGCCGATCGAGGCCGCCACCAGGATCAGGTTGAGGTTGTCGGTGAAGTCCACCTTGGTGAGGGTCTTGATGCCGCTCGCCGCGACACTGCCGAACAGCACCAGACCGGCGCCGCCCAGGACCGGCGTGGGGATGGCCGCCATGACCCCGCCCAGGACCGGGAACATGCCCAGGGTCAGCAGGAGGGCGGCCCCGGTGGCGACCACGTAGCGGCTGCGGATCCCGGTCAGGGCCAACAACCCGATGTTCTGCGCGAACGAACTGGTCGGGGTGGCGCCGAAGATCGGGCCGATGATGGACCCGCTCACGTCGGCGCGCAGGCCGGCGGAGATGCGTCGGGCGTCCACCTTGGACCCGGTGATCTCGCCGACGGCGATGATGTGCGAGGCGCCCTCGGTGAGCACCACCAGCATGATGATGCACATGGTGATGATCGCGGTGATCTCGAACTGCGGGGCGCCGAAGTAGAACACCGAGGAGGGGTCGAACACGAGGTCGGCCTCGCCGACCCGGCTGAAGTCGGCCATGCCCAGCGGGAGCGCCACGAGCGTGCCCACGACCAGGCCGAGCAGGATCGACAGGCGCCCCCAGATTCCCGGGAAGAGCCGCGATCCGACGAGGATGACGGTGAGGGTCAGCGCGGCCAGGCCCAGGTTCCCCAGGGGGGCCGCCGGCACCACGGAGCCGTCGTCCAGGGTGCGTGTGGCGTCGTCCATGATCCAACGGGCCGCCACCGGCATCAGGCTCACCCCGATGACCGTGATGATCGTGCCCGTGACGATGGGCGGGAAGAAGCGGATGAGCTGCCCGAAGAACGGGGTGAGCAGGAGCGCGAACACCCCGGCCGCCATGGAGGCGCCGAAGGCCACGGGCAGGTTCTCGCCGTTCTGGCCCGCGGCCAGGGCGGTGATGGCGCTGACGGGAACGAACGAACAGGCCACCACGATCGGCATCTGCGCGCCGATCCGTCGGTGGCCCACGGTCTGCAGGAGTGTGGCGATCCCCGCCACCAGGAGCGCGCCGCTGACGAGGATGCCCATGGCGGCCGGATCGTTCGCGAGTCCGGCGGCGGCTCCGATGACCAGGGCCGGTGCCACCGCACCGGCGTACATGGTGAGGATGTGCTGGAGTCCGTAGACGATCAGGAGCCGCGCGGGCAACCTCTCGTCCTCGGGACGGCGGGGGGTCGTGGCGGTTGTTGTGGCCGAGTCCTTCGCGGACGGACTGTTCGACATGGCCAGTTTCCAGCCTTTGCGATCGACGGTCGTGGATGACCTGGTTGCGGATCCGTGGATCCGGTGTGTCGCTTGCGGCCCGGGCGGCCCGTTTCCGGGCACGCCGAAGGCCGGTGGGGCCCACGGTGGGGTGGGCCAGGCGAGGGGTTCCTCGGGTGGTGTCCTCGGGCGGGCGAGGCGAGCGGGATCGCGGCTCGGTCGTGGGGAACGCCGGAGGATCCGGGGCCCGGCCGCACGCGCGGGCCCCGGAGGTAGGGAGGTGCCGAGGTCGGCACCGAGGTGGGGGAGGGCCTCGGTCACCGCGGCGTTCGGTCGGAGGGTGCGGGGCGGGACCGCCCGTCGCCGCGGTTCACGAACGCGGGAGCCGTGCGGGGCCCCGGCCCGGTCCCCTGGGTCCGACGTGCGCACCCCCCTCACGCGGGCGCGGTACGGGGAGGGGCGTGACCGAACGGCGTCCTCGGCGGGCCGCTAGACGAAGCCCGGGACGGACTTCCAGGCGTCCCCGGCCTCGGGTGCGTCGTCACGTTCGACGACGGCCTCGATCTTGCCGTAGGGACGGTCGGCGGCGAAGAAGACCTCGTTGGGGTTGTCCAGACCGAACGGGGACAGATCCACGAGGAAGTGGTGCTTGTTCGGCATGGAGAAGCGGATCTCCGCGATCTCCGGGTGGTTCTCCAGGACGGCCCGGCCCATCGCGTACAGCGTCTGCTGCAGGGCGAGGCTGTGCGTTTCGGCGAAGGCCTCCAGGCACAGGGCGCGGACGGAGGCGTAGGCCTTGTCGAAGTCGTGCTCGGCGCCGACGTAGCGCCAGCGGGCGGTGACGTCGGTGGCCAGGATGCGGTCGGTGGTCTCGGCCAGCGTGGTGTACCGCGTCCTCGGGTAGCCGTGGAACTCCGACCCGGTGGACTTCAGGACGGTCAGGCCCTCGAACCCGGAGACCACCCACTCCCGGTCGCCGTCCTTGGTCACGACGGTGGTGCGGGTCTCGGCACCGTTGCGGGAGAACGCGTGGTCGTGGGGGCCGCCGGAGGTGGTGATGCGGTCCCAGGAGTACTCGTGGATCTCCTGGCGGGCGCCGTGGACGTACTCGTGCTCGTCCACGAAGTGCCGGGCCAGCCGCAGGGCGAAGTCCTCGATCGCGCCGACACCGCCCCACTCGCGGGCCTTGGCGTAGACGGTGTTCTTCTGGGTGTCGGTGGGCAGGCACTTGGCGTTGTCGCCGACCGTGTGGACCTCCTCCAGGTCACCGCGCAGCTGGGAGGTGACGTTGACGTCCTTGATCCGGTGGACGTCGGTGTCGCGGTTGACGTGGACGAGGCGGACCTCCGCCTTGCCGTACTGGTTGTCTCCGAGTCTGATGCCCATCAGGGTGAACTCCATCCGTGTGGATCGGTTTCATCGCGTGCGCCGGTGCGCCGTGCGTATGAGGGAGGACCGCTGTGGTCATGCGGAAGGACCTGTCACGCATTCGAGGATCGAGGTGTCGCGGGTGGCGTGGGTCGGGCGGAGGGCCTCCTCGGGGCGTGGGTCGGGTGCGTCGGGGCGGACGGGTTCCGGTGCGGGGGCTCTCCCGCGGTCGGTGCCCTGACGTGGGACTAGGAGCCGCGGTAGGTCGAGTAGGAGAACGGGCTCAGCAGGAGCGGCACGTGGTAGTGGGCGTCCTCGTCGGCGAGGTCGAACACGATGGCGACCTCGGGATAGAAGCCCTTCTGCGCGGTCGCGGCGAAGTACGCCTCGGTGTCGAACACGACCCGGTAGTACCCGGCGGGCAACCGCTCGGGTCCGAAGTCGGGGACGCGTCCGTCGTCGTTCGTGCGCGCCTCGGTGACCGGCTTCCAGGAGGTGCGCGCGGCGTCGACCGCGGCCTCCAGCCGCACGGGCACGTTCCTCGCGGGCGATCCCAGCGCCGCGTCGAGGACGTGGGTGGTCACGTGGCTCATGTGGCCTCCAACAGTTTGACCAGTCGCAGTCCGGCGATCCCGCGCAGCTCGTCGCCGACCACGGCCAGTTCGGTCTCGGGGTCGTTGTCCAGGCGGGCGACCAGGTCGGCGAGGAGCTCACGACCGGTGCGTCCGCTGGCGCAGACCAGGTAGATCTGCCCGAAACGACCCTCGTACTCACCTTGTGCGTAGGTGAAGATCCGTTGGACGCGTGTGGAGGCGTCGTCGGTGTCGGCGGCGAACGCGGACTGTTCCCCCCGTGACCAGGACGCCTCGGTGTCCTCGCCCTCGGCCTTCTCTCCGATGCGCGGGTGGCGGGCCAGAGCGGTGGCCACCTCGTCGGCGGTGACGGCGCGGGCCAGCTCGTCGGCGCGGGCCAGCAGACGCGCGCGGTCGTCGAAGGGCGCCTCGTCGGCGAGGGTCCGCACCCAGCGGTCGACGTCGAGGCACTGCGCGAGTTCGGTGCGCAGTTCCTCCGGCGACAGACGGTTCAGGCGGGCCAGTCCCGGGTCGGGGATGCTCCCCGACGGGTCCGGGGTGGTCTCGGGCATGTGTTCTCCCTGGGCCGGTCCGGTGGTCCTCCCCGAGGCGGGGCGGCTGTCCCGCACCGTAGGAAGGTCTGCGGCATCGGCCTTGCTTTCGTAGAGCAGATAGCTGATTCCGTATTACGGATTGGAGGGACTCTAGTTGATGGCGGTGTGACCTTGTCAACACTGGCTGGGGGTAATCCGCGAAAATCTCCGCGATCCGTGCCCGCCCGGTAAGAGGCCCAGGAATTGCGTGGACTTCGATGGCGTGGGTGCGCCGGGAGTGCCCGGGGATCGCGCCCGGAGGTCGCGTTCGGTGGCCGGATGGTCGCCGAGTGGTCGTGGGCCGAGTGTTCGGGGAGGAGAGTGGTTGACAAGCCGCGGTGGAGCGCTGCACACTCAAATCATTCCTTAAAGCGAAAACTAGTTTCCGAAATGTGGAAGTAGCTTCTGGAGGTCGCACATGAGCCACACACTCGGGTACACGGTGAACTGCTCCCTGTTGTTCACCGAACTCCCCGTCAACGAACGCCCCCAGGCCGCCCGGGACGCGGGCTTCCACGCCGTCGAGTTCTGGTGGCCCTTCGAGACCGCCACCCCCGACCAGGCCGACGTCGACGCCTTCGTCGCCGCGATCGACACCGCCGGCGTGCGCCTGACCGGTCTCAACTTCTTCGCCGGCCGGTTGCCCGGCCCCGACCGCGGCGTGCTCTCCCACCCCGACCGCGCCGCCGAGTTCCGCGCCAACGTCGACGTGGTCGTCCAGATCGGTGAACGCACCGGGGCCACCGGCTTCAACGCCCTCTACGGGCTGCGTCAGGACGGCGTCGACCCGGCCGAGCAGGACCGCGTCGCCCTGGAGAACACCCTCGCCGCGGCCGAGGCCGTCGCCAAGGTCGGTGGCACCGTCCTGGTCGAACCCCTCAGCGGGTCCGAGGCCTATCCGCTCAGGACCGCGGCCGAGGGTCTGGCCTTCGTCGCGCGCGCCCGGGAGGCCGGCGCCGACAACGTCGCCCTCCTCGCCGACCTCTTCCACCTGGCCGTCAACGGCGACGACGTCTCCGCCGTGGTGCGCGACCACGCCGCCGCCTTCGGGCACGTCCAGATCGCCGACGCCCCCGGACGGGGTGAGCCGGGGACCGGCACCCTCCCGCTCGACGCACTCCTGACGGCCGCCCAGGCCGGCGGCTACCGGGGTCTGGTGGGATTGGAGTACAAGCCCACCGTTCCCACCACCGACAGCTTCGGCTGGCTCCACTAGCCGGCGACCGCAGCGACCGGTCGCGCTCCACCCGGACCACGTGCGCCGCGCGCCCCGGGCACCACCGACCCCGTGTCGGAGGGGCCGCACGGTCACCCGTCCGCCACCACAGCCTCCGCGCCCCACGAGTGACGCCACACCGGGCGCACCGACAGACAAGGACCCACCATGTCCGCCCAGAAGATCGCCTTCATCGGCCTCGGCATCATGGGCCTGCCGATGGCCGTCAACCTCGTCCGTGCCGGCCACACCGTCACCGGCCACAACCGCAGCCCACAGCGCGTCGACGCCCTGGTCGACCAGGGCGGCCTGCGCGGCGGCAGCGTCGCCGAGGCCGTCGCCGACGCCGACGTCGTCATCACGATGGTCCCCGACTCCCCGGACGTCGAGGCGGTTCTGACCGGTGAGGGCGGCGTGTACGACCACGCCAAGCCCGGCACCCTCGTCATCGACATGAGCACCATCCGGCCCGACGTCGCCCGCGCCCTGGCCGCCACCGGCGCCGAGCGCGGCCTCCGGGTCCTGGACGCCCCGGTCAGCGGCGGCGAGGCCGGTGCCGTGGAGGCCAAGCTGTCCATCATGGTCGGCGGCGCACCGGAGGACTTCGCGGCGGCCCGGCCGATCTTCGACGTCCTGGGCACCACCCCCGTCCTGGTCGGCCCCAGCGGTTCGGGACAGACCGTGAAGGCCGCCAACCAGCTCATCGTGGCCGGCAACATCCAGCTCCTGGCCGAGGCCCTGGTGTTCCTGGAGGCGCACGGCGTGGACACCGAGTCCGGCCTGGAGGTCCTGGGCGGCGGGCTGGCCGGCAGCACCGTCCTGCAGCGCAAGGGCCCGGCCATGCGCGAGAGGAACTTCGCCCCCGGCTTCCGTGTCGCCCTGCACGACAAGGACATGCGCATCATCACCGACTCCGCGAGCGCCGCCGGTGTGGCGATCCCCCTGGGGTCCCAGGTGGCGCAGTACGTCGCCGCGCTCAAGAACCAGGGGCACGGCGGCCTCGACCACTCCGCGCTGCTGAAGATCGTCGAGCAGCTCTCCGGCCGCGACGACTAGTCGTGTTCCCCGAGGGCCTCCGCCCGCGCCCGTGATCGGGCGCCCGACGACGAGCGGCGCGGTGGAGGCCCCGAGAACACGACCCCGACACCCCGCCCCATCCCGGCCCCCGGGACGGGTCGGGGACGCCCCACCGAGGAACCGTGGAACGCGGGCGACGCCGTCGCCCCCGGGTGTTGGCCCACCCGGGATCAGCGCGACGGCACCGCCCCGCCCCTGGCACTGCTCCGGCCCTCGGCACCGGGACCGCCCGCCCTCACCGGGCGGTCCCGGCACACCCCAGCCACCCCAGCACTGAAGGGTTCGCAATCATGGCGAAAATGCCCGCGATGAACGCCGTCGTGGAGGTTCTCAAGGACGAGGGCGTGGACACCGCCTTCGGCTGCCCCGGCGCGGCGATCCTCCCGCTCTACAAGGCCCTGGAGGAGGTGGGCGGGATCGAGCACCTGACCGTCCGCCACGAGGAGGGCGCCACCCACATGGCCGACGGATGGTCGCGCACCACCGGCAGGGTCGGTGTGGCCATCGGCACCTCCGGACCGGCCGGCACCAACATGATCACCGGCCTGTACACGGCCATCGCCGACTCCGTCCCGATCGTGTGCATCACCGGCCAGCAGCGCACCGACCTCCTCGACAAGGAAGGGTTCCAGGCGGTCGACATCGTCGAGATCGCCAAGCCCGTCACCAAGTGGGCCGTGCAGATCAAGGAGGCGGCCACCGCCCCCTGGATCTTCCGCGAGGCCTTCCGCGTCGCCCAGGAGGGGCGCCCGGGGCCCGTGCTCATCGACATCCCGGTGGACGTCGCCCAGAAGGTCATCGAATACGACCCGGCCCTGGACAGCGCGCTCAAGCTCACCACCGTCGAGCCGCACCAGCCGCGCGTGGAGAAGGCCCTGGACCTGTTGCTGGAGGCGGAACGTCCGCTCATCCTCGCGGGTGGGGGCGTGATCCTGGCCGAGGCCTCCGACGACCTCCGCCGGCTGGCCGAGTACCTCCAGGTGCCCGTCCAGGTCACGCTCATGGGCAAGGGCTCCTTCGACGAGGACTCCCCGCTGTACTCCGGGATGACCGGCGTGCAGACCTCCCAGCGGTACGGCAACGCCTCCTTCCTGGAGTCCGACCTGGTCCTGGCGGTGGGCGCGCGCTTCGCCGATCGCCACACCGGACAGATCGACGTGTACCGGGGCGAGCGCCGGTTCATCCACGTCGACATCGAGGCCACCCAGATCGGCCGGGTCTTCGAGCCCGACCTGGGCGTGGTCTCCGACGCGCGGCTCTTCCTCCGGGAACTGCTCAAGGCCGCCCAACGCCGAGAGGCGAGGGCACGGGTGGGGGAGTGGATCGCCCGCGTCGCCGAGCTCCGGAACACCCTGACCCGCCGTGAGGACTTCGACGCCGTCCCGGTCAAGGCACCGCGCGTCTACAAGGAGATCAACGAGGTCTTCGACGCCGACACCTACTTCGTCACCGCCATCGGCCTCTACCAGATCTGGGGCGGCCAGCACCAGAAGGCGTACAAGCCGCGCCGCTACCAGATCTGCGGCCAGGCCGGCCCGCTCGGCTGGGAGATCCCCGCCGCCATCGGCGTGAAGAAGGCGCTCAAGCACACCGCGCCCGACGCCGAGGTCGTCGGCATCGTCGGTGACTACGGCTTCCAGTACATGGTCGAGGAACTCGCCGTCGCCGCCCAGTACCACGTGCCGTACGTGATCATCATGCTGAACAACGAGTACCTGGGCCTGATCCGCCAGGCCTCCATCCCGTTCGACATGAACTACCAGGTGGACATCCACTACGACGAGTACGGCACCGACAACGTCAAGCTCATGGAGGCCTACGGGTGCTCCGGGCGGCGCGTGTGGGAACCGGGCGAGATCCGCGACTCCCTGGAGTGGGCCCGCAAGGAGGCCAAGGCGACCTCCCGTCCGGTCCTCGTGGAGATCATGATCGAGCGCGAGGCCAACACCCCGCACGGCCCGGCGATCGACGCGGTCAAGGAGTTCGAGCCGCTGCCGGGAGCCTGACCCACGGACCGCCTCGGACCGGAACCTGCACCCCGACCCGAGGCACGGCCCCCGCCGTGACCGGCCGGCGGGGGCCGATCATCTCGTCGCGAGCCGCGCCCCGGGCCGGCCCTGGTCGTGGAGGGCGCTCGGTGGGTGGATCGCCGGCCGCATGTGGCCGACTCGGCACACCCGGCCCCCGGTGGGGCCGGGGCCCGACCTCACGCGCGGCGGGCGCCCTCCGGCCAGATCACCTCGACCGGAAGACCCTGCCCCCGCGCCGCGACCACGGCGTCGGCGGTACCCCCGCGGCCGTCGGACGGGCACCCGTCCCAGACCGCGAAGAGCCGTTCCACCTCCGCCAGCACGGCACGGTTGGCGTCCTCGTAGGCGGCGCGGTCGGCGTGCATGTGGGGCATGTACCGCACGGTGGAGGCACGGATCAGGAGGCCGTCGAAGTTCGCGCGGTCGTGCGGCTTCACCTTGCTCTCGCGATAGTCCGCGGAGGGGAGCACGACCTCGACCCGGCCGCCGGCGCGCAGGACGGCCTCGGCGAACAGCTGGTCGGCCCCGCGTGCCAGACAGGAGATGCCGACCAGGGTCTCGTCCCGGTACGGAGCCAGGGCCGCACCGAGGGCGTGGACGACCGCCTCTCGGCTCTCCTCTGCCAGGTTGGAGTGCCCGGTGATCCCAATCCGTGTCATCATGCCCCTTTTGTCATCTATGGCGTTGGCAGCAGCGTAAGGGAGAGTTCGTCACGTATCGCCGCCGTGTCCGGCTGCCGGTGCAGCGCCGACGATTCGACGTACCAATCGCGCAGACGCCTTCGCACTCGTCCGGACGCCATCCCCGGCCCCGACTCCAGGGCCGCCCGGACCGCCCGTGCCGACTCCACCCCGTCGCCCAGGGCCGCGTACGTGCGACCCAGCCCGATGAGGTCGAAGGTCCGGCCGCGCCCCGACCGCCGACGCGCCAGCGCGGACGTGATGTACTCCGCCGACCTCAGGGCGAGACGTTCGGCCTCGCGCCCCTCCACCGTTCGGCTCAGGTCGCGGTAGCGCGCGCCCACCACGCCGGCCAGTTCGGCCTCGTCCAGCCCGTGGGACCACTCGGGTCGGGTCCCCTCGTCCCCGGCCAGGAGGTCCTCGGCCTGGCCGACCGTGCGCTCGAACGAGGCCGTGCGTCCCATGTGCGCGTACGACCACCCCTCGCGCGTGCGTAACAGGGCGCGTACCGCGGGCGGTGCCCCCAGGGAGGCCGCCTGGTCCAGGGCCAGGCGCGTGATGTCGAGCGCGTCCTCGGGGTGGTGGAGATCGAGCATCTGGCGGGCCATGTCGGCCAACACCCGGATGCCGAAGGGCGCGTGTTCGGGCCCCGCGTACCGGACCGCCCGCAGGGAGAGCGTGTAGTAACGCTGCGCGGTGCTGTGGTCGCCCGTGTCGAAGGACATCGCCGCCACGATCCGCGCCAGCTCGGCCATCACGGCGAACAGTCGCTGCTGCACGTCCGGGCTCTGCCGGTGCTCGACGAGCTCGGAGACCTCCGAGAGCTGGCCGATCACCGCCTTGCGGCGGGTGCCCATCCGCCAGCGGTCGTCCCAGTGCCGCAGACACACGGTCGCCGCCTCGATCCCTTCCAACTCCATCGCGCCGATCGTCGCCCCGCCCCAGGGGGCGCCCCGCGGCCCCGGGGCCGCCCACCGTTCCACGAGTTCCGTCAGCGCCGCCCCGGCCAGGATCGTGCCGCCGATCGCGAATGCATCTCTGCGTTTCATGAGGTCCCTCAGTGTGTTGTCGGCAATCTCCCGAGCCGTATCGGCCGAGGGGGATAAGTCGCCATTACGCACAGAGGATTCTGTCCAGGACATCTCTCTTTCATTCTCGGACTTCGAGGCGGCCAGCCCCAGAACGGTCCTGGCCTGAGTGGGCATGGCCAGACCGTCGGCCACGCGGAGCCAGGTGTCGAGCGCGGTGACCGATCGACGCCCGCTCATGATCGCGCTCACGTGAGGCTGGGCCATGTCGACCGCCGAGCCGATCGTCTGCTGGCTCGCTCCGGTGTACTGGCGCACGAGTCCGAACAGGGCGCCCGCGTCCCTTCGCGCCAGGCAGACGCGAACGTCATTTCGGTTCCAGAACGGACCCGGGGGGTGTGCCCTGGGCGAGAGCTGCGATTTCGCCATACATATCACCGGTGTATATCTGCGAAGGATTCCGCGCCGACGGGGAAACGGGGTTTGCTCACCCTGTTCATCCTTACCCGGATTCGGTGGCCGCGTAATGGACCGAAGACCCTGATCGGTCGCTGCACCGGCCACGCTCGGAGGCCTGCCATGTCCAGCGCACCGTCGTCAGTCGTCCGACCCACCGCCGAGCGGCCCAGACCGGTGTCCGCGGGCCCGGGCGGGCCGCCCACCCACGCGGGGGAGGTGGAGCCGTGAACCGGGCCCATCGGAGGATGGTCGACCGCCTCCGTGAGGAGGTGGGCGTGGGCCCCGCATGGGAGCTCGCCTTCACCGACATCCCACGCCACCTGTTCCTGCCCGGTCGCTTCGTCCTGGACGACGGTCGGGGCGAGGTCGACCGGTGGGACGACGAGGAGCGCTGGCTGGAGGCCGCCTACGCCGACGAGGGGGTCACGGTCGGACACCACCCCGGTGCCGGACGCGGCGGCGCCCGTGCGACCGGCCCCGTGTGTTCGCCCTCCCGGGCGGCCGATCTCCTGGTCCGCGCCGACCTCACGCGCGGCATGCAGGTGTTGGAGATCGGGACGGGGAGCGGTTACTGCACCGCCCTGCTCAGTGGATTCCTGGGCGAGGAGGCGGTGACCTCGGTCGAGATCGACATCGAACGCGCGGAGCACGCGCGCGTCAACCTCCTCGGGGCGGGCTTCGCCCCCTCGGTGGTGGGCGGCGACGGCGCGGTCGGCCGGGCGGCCCGGGCCCCCTTCGACCGGGTGCTCTCCTCGGTGCCGATCGTGCGCGTACCGAGCGCGTGGGCGGCCCAGTGTCTGCCCGGGGGGCGCATCCTCACCCGCTGGGGGTGGTCCTTCTCCCGGGACCTCGTGGCCGACCTCCGGGTGGGCGTCGACGGCCGGGCCCGGGGCCGCTTCGCGATCGCGCGACCGTGCGGGCCCACGCTCTCCGGCTACCACGAGGCCGCCCTCATCTCCCGGTTCGTGCGGCCGGGCACGGAGGAGCGGACCCGCACCTGCGCCCTCGACGCACGGGACCTGACGGACGAGTCGAGCGCGTTGTGCTGTGGACTCGCCCTGCCGGGCGTGCACCGCATCGTGCGGCCGGCCATGCTGGGGTCGGACCTGCGTGTGGCGGTCTACCTCATCGATCCGGTGTCCGGTTCCTGGGCCCTGGGGTCCACCGGCGCGGAGGCGCCCGGGGGGATCCTCACCAGGCAACGTGGTCCGCGCATGCTCTTCGACGAGTGGGAGCGCGTGCATCGTTGCTGGCAGGAGGCCGGACGGCCGGTGCTCTCGCGCTTCGGAGTGACGGCCACGCCGGTGGGCCAGACCATCTGGCTGGACGATGAGACGTCCGTGTGGGCGGTGACGGAATGACGCCGCGCGAAGGTACGACCGGGACACGCGGACACACGGGGCTCCCCCTGTTGCAGGTCCCGCGTCCGTCGGGCCCGTGCCCGCCCACGTCCCGCCGCTACCCCCAGGACGTCAGGGCCCTGGCCAGGGCCCGACACGAGTCGGCCCGCGATCTGCGAAGGGTCACCGACATCGGGCCCTCGCGACGGGCCGCCGTGATCCTCTGTGTGAGCGAGATGCTCGCGATGACCATGCGACGCGCGCTCAGCGGCGGACGTCGCACGGAAGTGGTGCGCGTGCTCTCCGTGGGGCGGGCCGGCGACGCGACCGTCCTGCGTCTCATCGTCACCGAACGGCCGTTGGGCGTAGACACGGACTCCGTGGCCCACCCGTGGACGGGTGAACACGACACCGACGGTCGGCGGCTGGAGATGGTCGACCAGCTCAGTGATCGTTGGGGCACGCGCAGACTGCGCTGGGAGCGCGGGGAACCGGTCACCATGCTCTGGGCCGAGTTCGTGCTCGCACCCGAACCGGAGGAGCGGTCCGCGCCGAGATGAAGAAGAAGGAGGTCCGTCGGCGGTACCGGCCTCGCGGTGGCAGGGCTCACCTGCCGACCGGAGCCTCGGGTGTTGGCCGCACCCTGGGTCCCGCCGACGGACTCCGTGTGACCCCCTAGCACTGAAGGGTTCCCTTCCAGGGTAACCGGCCACGTCTCTATCTTGAAGTCGAGGTACCCGATTTCGAAGATCGTCCGAAATCCACACAGGTCGCACGAGAACACACGGTTCACGGCGCTGGCATCTCAACATGTGAGCATCGGGTACCGGATTCTCGCGGCCGTCTGCTAGCGTGACCTTCGTTATGTTGCGCGAGCTGCTCCTCCTTAGTGGCCGCGGCGGGGATCGTTAAAAGGTCGGCCCCTCGCCGCGGGACTTCGGCATGCCGTGTCGGCCGTTACATCACGTGCCACGAGATCTCCCGAGGAGCAACACCACCATGGTGCCGCAGCAGAAGCCCAGCCCGATGCCGTTCCAGCGCTACCAGGCGTTCACGCCGGTGGACCTGCCGGACCGCACCTGGCCTTCCACGACCATCACCGAGGCGCCCCGCTGGCTGTCCACCGACCTGCGCGACGGCAACCAGGCGCTCATCGAGCCGATGGACCCCGCCCGCAAGCACGAGATCTTTCGGCTGCTGGTCGCGATGGGCTACAAGGAGATCGAGGTCGGCTTCCCGTCCGCCAGCCAGACCGACTTCGACTTCGTCCGGTCGCTGATCGAGGACGGCCTGATCCCGGACGACGTACAGATCTCCGTGCTGACCCAGGCCCGCGAGGACCTCATCGAGCGCACCGTGCAGAGCCTGGTCGGCGCCAAGCGCGCCACCGTGCACCTGTACAACGCCACCGCGCCCACCTTCCGCCGCGTCGTCTTCCGGGTCGACCGCGAGGCCTGCAAGAACATCGCGGTCGAGGGCACCCGCCACGTCATGCGCTTCGCCGAGCAGTACCTGGGCGAGACCGAGTACTTCGGCTACCAGTACTCGCCGGAGATCTTCGTCGACACCGAGCTGGACTTCGCCCTGGAGGTCTGTGAGGCCGTCATGGACGTCTGGCGACCCGGCCCGGGCCGCGAGATCATCCTGAACCTGCCCGCCACGGTCGAGCGCTCCACGCCCAACGTCTACGCCGACCAGATCGAGTGGATGAGCCGGAACCTGTCCCGGCGTGAGCACGTGGTCCTGTCCGTGCACCCGCACAACGACCGCGGCACCGGGGTGGCCTCCGCCGAACTGGCCGTCATGGGCGGCGCCGACCGCGTCGAGGGCTGCCTGTTCGGTCACGGCGAGCGCACCGGCAACGTCTGCCTGGTCACCCTGGGCATGAACCTGTTCAGCCAGGGCGTGGACCCCAAGATCGACTTCTCCGACATCGACGAGATCCGCCGCACGGTCGAGCACTGCACCCAGCTGCCGGTCGCGCCCCGCCACCCGTACGGCGGCGACCTGGTCTACACGGCCTTCTCCGGCTCCCACCAGGACGCCATCAAGAAGGGCTTCACCGACCTGGAGGCCCGCGCCGAGGAGGCGGGCACCCCGGTCGAGGAGTACCCCTGGGACGTGCCGTACCTGCCCATCGATCCCAAGGACGTGGGCCGCAACTACGAGGCGGTCATCCGGGTCAACAGCCAGTCCGGCAAGGGCGGCGTCTCCTACATCATGCAGCGCGACCACTCGCTGGACCTGCCGCGCCGCCTGCAGATCGAGTTCTCCCAGGTCATCCAGGGCTTCATGGACGCCGAGGGCGGCGAGTTCCCCGCCGACCGGATCTGGGACATCTTCTCCGAGACCTACCTGGCCGACACCGGCCCGGTGGCGGTCTTGGCGCACCGCTCCAGCACCGCCGAGGACGGCACCTACACGATCGAGGCCGACGCCCGGGTCAACGGTGAGATCCGCGAACTGCGGGGCACCGGCAACGGCCCCATCTCCGCCTTCGGCGACGCGCTGGCGGACGTGGACGTCAAGGTCCGCGTGACCGACTACATCGAGCACTCCATGGGCGAGGACGGCAACGCCCGCGCCGCCGCCTACGTGGAGGCCGAGATCGACGGCCGGACCGTGTGGGGCGTGGGCATTCACAGCAGCATCACCACGGCCTCGCTCAAGGCCATGTGCAGCGCCATCGCCCGCGCCTGACCCACCACGCCTCCGACGCACGGAATCGACACGCTCCCGGACGGGGCCCGCGACACACGTCGCGGGCCCCGTCCCGTTCACAGGTACGGGGAGAACCCGCCGCCCTCCCCGGGGCTGAAACCGCAGGAGCGGTAGAACGTGTGCGTGTAGGCGTCCTCGGCGGAGTAGAACCGGATCTTGTAGCGGCCCTCCCGCTCGGCGATGCGTCGGACCTCGGACAGGAGCAGGCGGCCGACGCCGCGGCGGCGGTGGTACCCGGAGACCATCAGGTTCTCCATGAGCGGGCGCGGACGCCCGGCCCGGCTCAGGTTCGGCGCGACCACGCAGTCGACCGTGCCCAGCAGTCCCGCGGCTCCGTCGTCCGCCACCAGCAGTGATCTTCCGGCCTGCGCCTCGACCTCCGCCCGGCCTCGGGCCGCCGGCACTTCCGAGAGCACGGGGTCCTCCGGGTACATCTCGCCGAGGAGACGCAGGACGCCGGGAAGGTCGGCGCCGGTCGCGGGCCGGATCCGGATGCTCACCCGTGGCACCCTCACGGACGCGGCGCGGTCGGACCAGGCCCCGCGCACCGCACGGGTCCGCTACGTGGGCCTGGAGCGCCCCGAAGGGCCGCCCGAGGGGTGGAGGTCGGCACCCAGGCGGATGTGCCCGGTCTCCTCGGCGATACCACCTCGGCTTCGGACCGGGCCTCGGTCTCGGACCGCGACCCGAGAAGCACGTGACCGCCCGGTGGAGGCGCGCCGGCCTCCTCCGTACGGGACGAGGCACCCCGGCGGTCTCCTTCTCCACCGCCGCTCCGGGGCGGAACCCTGATGACCGACCGTCGTACCCACCTCTCCCGGTGGGCACCGTTCCGGCTTCCTTCCGCCACCCGAAGCCATCAGCCGGAACACGCTCCCACCGGACGTGTTCGGCGAACGCGAACGGACCGCACCCCTCGGGGTGCGGCCCGTTCCCGTGTCCCGGTCGGTCCGTTCCGGCCATCGCCGAGGCCCGCGCCGGAGAGCTCTCCCCGGCTACTGGTAGCCGAACTTCTGCGTCCAGGCCCGGTCGGCCTCGCCGACACCGATGGCCTTCAGGTCGCAGTTGAGGATGTTCCTGCGGTGGCCGTCGCTGTTCATCCAGGCGTCCATCACCTGTGCGGCGGACTGCTGGCCCTTGGCGACGTTCTCCGCGCCCCAGGAGTCGTAGCCGTGGCGCGCGGCCCGATCACCCGGGCCCTCGCCCTCGGGGCTCTCGTGGGCCATGTAGTCGCGGGCGGCCATGTCCTCGCTGTGTTCCTGCGCCGCCGACGCCAGGCGGTCGTTCACCTGGACCGGATCGCATCCGTGCGAGGAACGTTCGCTGTTGACCAGGGTCACGACCTGGGTGGCCATCGGACCACCGATGGTGGGGGAGTCGCCTCCACCACTGCCACCGCCGCTGCCGCCGCCGGTCCCGCCACCACCTCCGCCCCCGCCGGTCCCGCCGTCCTCACGGTCGGTCTCCTCGGTGTCCTCCGGAGAGTAGGAGGCGGTGGCCTGGGCGGTGCGTGTACCGCTGTCCCCGGAGGGCTCGGCGGGCTCGCTCCGGTCGGTGGATTCGACGAAGAAGTCATCGTCCTCCTCGGCGTCGGGGATCAGGGAGTCGTCGGCGACGGCCCCCTCTCCGATCTGGCCGGCGGCGGACGTGCCGTCCGCGGCCTCGGAGGTGTTCCCCCCGGCCGTGTTCAGGACCAGGGCTCCGGCCAGGGTGAGCCCGACCGGGACGGCGGCCACACCGACCATGAGGGGCACGATGCGGCGCTTCCTCCGACCTTCGGAGCCACGTCCCTCGGACCGGGAGAACGCGTCCTCATCGGCGTACGTGTCGTCCGTGTCGTACTCGTCGTCGTATCGATCGTCGTACTCCGGAGGTCGGTTCCTGCGGAGCGAGCGCTGTTCGCGAGCGCTCATCCTGCGCCTGCCTCGGCGACCTCGCGCCATAATCGCGTACCTTCCGTGCCGGGATGGGGATCATGCGGGCACCCCCCGCGGGGTGGTCGGGTCCGGGACCCGCCGGGCTCCACCGCCCGGGGATGATCTTCCCCGGACCGGCTCTTCCCGTGCCCATGGCCACGTGTGCAAACGGTGGCCTGCCTCAGACGGAGCTCGTGGGACGCCTGGGCGGTACGGAGCCGCGAGGGATGGGCGGCACGCCCGGGAATCGAGCTCCCTAGCGCGTGAGAGTAGAGCAAATATCCGCAAAAGGGAATCCAAACCGTAATAAACCAGTTCAGGGTGGTCGGCGTCGTGGGGGTCGCCCCGAGAGTCGGACACATCCGCGACAATGGGTGTGTGAGCCTCTACCGAGACGAGGGTGTCGTCCTGCGCAACCAGAAGCTGGGCGAGGCCGACCGCATCATCACCCTCCTGACCCGACGCACCGGACTGGTGCGCGCCGTCGGCAAGGGCGTACGTCGCACCAAGTCGCGCTTCGGCGCCCGCCTGGAACCGTGCACCCACGTCGACGTCCAGTTGCACACCGGACGCACCCTCGACGTGATCACCCAGGCCGAGACCGTCCGTTCCTACGGCGCCGCGCTGGTCCACGACTACTCCCGCTACACCGCGGCCACGGCGATGCTGGAGACCGCGGAGAAGATCGTCGCGGTGGAGAAGGATCCGGCGCTGCGCCAGTTCCTCCTGCTCATCGGCGCACTGCGCACACTGGGTGAGGGAAGTCATGACTCCCGGCTCGTCCTGGACGCCTACCTTCTGCGGTCCCTGGCCGTGGCCGGGTACGCCCCGGCCCTGACCGAGTGCGCCCGATGCGGGACCCAGGGGGAGCACCGTGCGTTCGCGGTGCACGCCGGCGGTATGGTCTGCTCGGTGTGCCGTCCGCACGGCTCCGTGTACCCCGCACCCGAAACGGTCCGACTCATGTTCGACCTGCTCGGAGGCGACTGGGACAGCGCGGACGCCAGCGACGGCAGGCACCGCTCCGAGTGCAGTGGGATGGTCGCGGCCTACCTACAGTGGCACCTGGAGAACGGAATTCGATCACTGCGCCATGTGGAGCGTTCTTGAGTCTGTTCAGCTTCGACAACGGTGGGCGGAGCCGGCGGGAGTACACCGCGTCCGACCCGCACCCCAGTGGGGTACGCCCCCCACAGCTGCCCGCCGAACTGGTGCCCCGCCACGTCGCCGTGGTCATGGACGGCAACGGCCGTTGGGCCAAGGAACGCGGTCTGCCGCGCACCGAGGGCCACAAGGCCGGGGAGTCCTCCCTCTTCGACGTGATCGAGGGGGCCCTGGAGTTGGGCGTCCCCAACCTGTCCGCCTACGCCTTCTCCACCGAGAACTGGAAGCGTTCGCCCGACGAGGTGCGCTTCCTCATGGGCTTCAACCGCGACGTCATCCGCCGGCGCCGTGACGAGCTGCACGCCCGCGGTGTACGCGTCAAGTGGGCCGGGCGCTCCGGGATGCTCTGGAAGAGCGTCATCAAGGAGCTCCAAGAGGCCGAGGAGATGACCAAGGACAACACGGCGCTGACCCTGCAGTTCTGCGTGAACTACGGAGGCCAGGCCGAGATCGTCGACGCCGCCCGCGTGCTGGCCCGCCAGGCCGCCGAAGGGCTGATCTCCCCGGACAAGATCACCGAGGAGACCCTCGCCCGGCACCTGTACGCCCCGGACGTCCCCCCGGTGGACCTGTTCGTGCGGTCCTCGGGCGAGCAGCGACTGTCCAACTTCCTGCTCTGGCAGAGCGCCTACGCCGAGTTCGTCTTCCTGGAGACGCTCTGGCCCGACTTCGACCGCCGCGACCTGTGGCGGGCCTGTGAGATCTACGCGAGCCGGGACCGACGTTACGGCGGTGCGGTACCCAACCCGGTCGAGGGGGAGGCGAAGTGAAGAACGGCGAAGGTTCGTCGCTCAGGTCCGGGATGTCGCTGGTGGCGATGGGGGACAGCTTCACCGAGGGTGTCGGTGACCCCTATCCGGACGGCTCCGGGGTCTTCCGGGGTTGGTCGGACCGGTGGGCCGAGCACCTGGCCGACCACGTCGGTGAGATCCGGTACGCCAACCTTGCCGTGCGCGGCAAGCTCATCCGGCAGATCGTCACCGACCAGCTGCAGCCCACCCTGGACATGACCCCGGACGTGGTCACCCTGTGCGCGGGCGGCAACGACCTGCTGCGCCCCGCCGGCGACCCCGAGCGTCTGGCGCGCATCCTGGAGCACACCGTGTCCCGCCTGCGCGCGGGCGGCAGCGAGGTCGTCCTCTTCACCGGCGTGAACGTCGCGACCGGATACATGCGCGGTGCCATCGGCCTGTTCGCCCGGTACTACATGAACGTGCGCGCCATCGCCGACGCCCACGGCTGCCACCTGGTGGACCAGTGGTCCATGGACGTGCTCACCGACTCCCGCGCCTGGGACGAGGACCGACTGCACATGTCGCCAGAGGGGCACCGCCGTCTGGCGCTGCGCGTGGCCGAGGTCCTGGGCGTCCCCACCGCCGAGCGCTGGGACGAGCCCTGGCCCGAGGTCGAGCCGGTCGGGTGGGCCGAGGCGCGCCGTGAGGACCTGCACTGGGTGAAGGAGTCCCTGGGGCCCTGGATCGGTCGACGTCTGACCGGGCGGTCCTCGGGTGACACGGTGAGCGCCAAGCGGCCCGAGCTGACACCGCTGACCAAGGACCGCTGACCTCGGTCCGTCCGGAGCGACGACGGTCGCTCCGTGCGTCCTCCGGCACACCGCCCGTGGTGTGAGCTCCACCCCAAAACGTGACGAAGCATCAACCTACTGTCGCGTAACCCAGGGGTCGGGTTGCATCATCGAACACCATGAGCGGTGTGCCGACCGGATTCCCCGGTGACCTGATGAGCAAGGAAATCCTGTCCTACGTGGCCCTCGGCGACAGCTTCACCGAGGGCATGAGCGACCCCTACCCGGACAGCCGCGGCGCGCCCCACGGCCGCTATCGGGGCTGGGCCGATCGTGTGGCCGAGCACCTCGCCGAGCACGTGCCCGAGGTCCGCTACGCCAACCTGGCCATCCGTGGCCGCCTCATCGGCCGGATCCGGGAGGAGCAGGTGCCGCGCGCGGTCGAGATGAAGCCCGACCTCATCACGCTGTGCGCGGGCGGCAACGACATCATCCGCCCCGGAAGCGACCCCGACCAGGTCGTGGAGATCTTCGAGTCCATGGTGGCCGAGCTGCGCGCCACCGGTGCCCGCGTGGTCGTCTTCACCGGCTTCGACACCCACTGGCAGCCGGTCATGCGTCACCTGCGCGGCAAGATCGCCACGTACAACATGCACATGCGGGCCGTCGCCGACAAGTACGGCTGCGACGTCGTGGACGTGTGGAGCATGCGCGCCCTCGACGACAACCGCGCCTGGAACTGGGACCGACTGCACCTGTCCTCGGAGGGCCATCGTCGGCTGGCCCTGCGCGTGTGCGAGGTCCTGGACGTGCCGGTCGAGGGCGACTGGAACGAGCCGTGGCCGCCGCCGGAGCCCCGCGACTGGCGCACCGCCCGCCAGGAGGACCTGCACTGGGCGCGCGAGTTCCTCGTTCCCTGGATCCACCGCCGGCTGACCGGACGCTCCTCCGGCGACGGCGTGAGCGCCAAGCGCCCCAGCCTCCAACGGTGCGAACCCGCGCGCCACGGCGACTGACGCCGGAACCGGCGCGAAGCGCCGGGCGCGCGGCCTCCGACGGCGACCCACCGACATCGCGTGGTGCGACGGCCACGGCAACGCCCCATCGGCGCACTGGCCGGGACGGCGCCCCGTGGGCCCGAACGGCGTGCCCTCGCCATAAGCCCGGGCCCGGCGAGAGCGCCTCGGCGGGGCGCCCCTGGACACACGGCCGAAGGCAGGCTCCGTGAGCGTCGGCGGGCCCGGGTTCCGGTCACCGGGGGCCGTGCGCACCCTGCGCGACCGTGCTCACCGGCGGCCGGGAACCGGAGCCCGGCCGCACGGTCCCGACACGAAGAAACCCCGCCACGGGGGCGGGGTTCGGAAACGGTGCGCGGTCGGTCAGGCGCGGGAGCACTCGGCGCAGGTACCGAACACCTCGACGGTGTGCGTGACCCCGGTGAACCCGTGTTGGGCGCCGACCTCGGCGGCCCAGCGCTCCACGGTGGGACCTTCGATCTCCACGGCGGTGGAGCACACCCGGCACACCAGGTGATGGTGGTGGCTCTCGGTGTCGCACGCCCGGTAGACGGCCTCGCCCTCGTCGGTGCGCAGCACGTCCACCTCGCCCGCGTCGCTCAGCGCCTGGAGGGCGCGGTAGACGGTGGTCAGGCCGATCTTGGAGCCGTCGGCGCGCAGGTCCGCGTACAGGTCCTGGGCGCTGCGGAAACCGGAGGACGTCGTCAGTGCCTCTCGCACGGCCTCGCGTCGTGTACTCATGGTGTCACCTTCCCCCGATCGGTCTGGAGCATCGTATCCGTGGGGCCTGCCGACGCCGGTGGGCGGGGGGCGGCCCCTCTGCGTCTGGTGGCCCTGCGCAGCACGCTCCCCACGACCACCGCCACGCAGTACACCACCAGGGCCAGCAGGACGATGGTCGCGCCCGGTGCCAGGTCCGAGTAGAACGCCGTGGTCAGTCCGCCCAGTGAGGACACCAGGCCGATGAGCACGGCCAGTCCCATGGTCACACGGAAACTCCGGCTGAGTTGCTGCGCCGCGGCGACGGGAACGATCATCAGCGCGCTCACCATCAGCACGCCCACCACGCGCATCGCGATCACCACGGTCAGCGCCGCGGTCACGGCCAACAGGATGCTCAGGAAGCGGACCGGCAGGCCGTGGGCCCGCGCCACCTCCTCGTCCTGGCACAGCACGAACAGCTCCCGGCCGAACACCGCGAGAACGCCGAGCACGCCCAGGGCGAGGACACCGACGATCCAGATGTCCTCCTCGGCGACCGTGCTCACCGAACCGAACAGGAACGAGGTCAGGGTGGCGTTGCTCGCCCCCGGGGTCAACCCGATGAGGAGGACGCCGCCGGCGATGCCGCCGTAGAACAGCAGGGCCAGCGCCACGTCACCGCTCGTCCGTGTGCGCACCCGCACCAGTTCCATGAGGACGGCGCCCACGGTCGCCACCACCGCCGCGGTCACCACGGGGGAGGTGCTCGTGAGCAGGCCCAACGCCACACCGGTCAGCGCCACGTGGCCGATGCCATCGCCCAACAGCGCCAGACGCCGCTGGACGAGGAAGGTGCCGATCACCGGGGTGACCAGACCCACCAGCACCGCGGCGATCAGCGCGCGTCGCATGAACTCGTAGTGGAGCAGCTCAGTCACGGTGGGGCACCTCGAGTCGGACGATCTCCGCGTGCGCGTCGGTGGGGGCGACCCGCGGGTCGGGGTCGTTGGGGTCGGGATGGGGGTGCTGGTGCTCGTGCCCGGGGCGCGCGCAGTCCCCGGTGGCCTCGGGCGGCGCGCCGTCGTGCACCACACGGCCGTGCTCCAGCACCACCGCGCGTTCGATGACGGTCTCCAGCGGGCCGAGTTCGTGCAGGACCAGCACCACGGTGCTGCCCTGGTCGCGCAGACGGCCGATGGCGTGGGCCAACGCCCGCTGGTTCTCGGCGTCCACGCCCGCCATGGGCTCGTCCATGACGAAGGTGTCGGGACGTCCGGCCAGGGCCCGGGCGATGAGGACCCGCTGTTGCTGCCCGCCGGAGAGCTCCCGGACGGCGTCACCGGCCCGGTCGCTCAGGTCGACGGCGGCCAGGGCCTCGTCGACGGCGGCGCGGTCGGCGCGGGTGGGCAGGGACAGGCGGCGGCGTCGGGCGACCTGTCCGGAGGCGACGATCTCGCGGACCGTGGCGGGCACGGCGCCCCCGGCGGTGAGTCGCTGGGGCACGTAGCCGATGCGCTTCCAGTCGCGGAACCGACGCAGGGCCGTCCCGTGGACGCGGATCTCACCCGAGGTGAGGGGAACGATGCCGAGCATCGCGCGCATGAGCGTCGACTTGCCCGAACCGTTGGGGCCGAGGACGGCCATGGTCTGACCCGAGGGAATGCGAAGGTCCACGCCGTCGAGGACGGGGACGCCGTCGTAGGCGGCGTGCGCGCCGATGGCCTGGAAGGCGGGTGGGGTGTCGGGGGTCGGTTCCCCCGCCCCGGTGAACTGGGCAGACACCCCCACATTATGGCGAAAACGAAAATGGTTGTCAAAATTCTGAAGGGTGTCCGTCCGGGGGCGCCCGTGCCCCCTCAGTAGCCCAGGGCCCGCGCCACCGCCAACACCAGCACCACCAGGATCATCACCACGCGAGGCGTCCGTTGCCGCCGGTCCAGCGTCGGCCAGGTCAGGAACGCCAACCACGTGAAGAACACCGCCACCAGGGCCAGGCACAGGGCGCCCACCACACCCGGGGCCAGCAGACCCGCGATGAACAGCGCGCCCAGCACGACCGGGGCCAGGGCTCGCGGGCGACGGTGCAACCACACCAGGGGGACCGCGCTGCGCCGCTCCACCTCCCGGCGCCACCGCCCCGCGCCCGGGGTGAACAGAGAGTCCCCCGGCGGAAGCGGTCGTCTCGATCCGCCCGGGTCGCCCCGACCCCGGCCGCTCCGCCGCCGCTCGTCCTCGTGTTCGGGAGAGGCCATCGCCGCCCGTTCCCCCTTCGTCCGTGTCCGGCTACCGCCCGAGGCCCCGTACACCCGTGTCCGCCGGGACGTCTCGTCCCGAGCCCCTGGTAGATTCGCTGATGTTCGAGGCAGGCGAACGGACACGCGCGGGAAGGCGATCCGTGCCTGCCGTGCTCCGCTGCGAGAACATGGTGAAGCCTCGCAGTCGGGGCGTGCGGCCTCAGGGCCACCATGTCAGTCAAGCAGGAACCGACCGCCGCCGCGAGGCGTGCGGCGCCACCCGAACCACTCCGGGTGCAGACCCCGGCGAGGGAGGAAAGCCGAGATCGTGGGTCAGACCCTGCTCAAGGGCACCGCGGCGTAGGGACGGGCATCGTCGCCCGCCCACGCAGCCCCTCTCCCCCCGGTTCCGGCTGTCCGGGGCTCGGTGCACGAAGGGTCGAGTACCTTCTACATTCAGTCATCGACCGCCTGATCAGCGCGGACCGTCCGCACTACGGTGCCCGCACGTCGTTCAGCGACGAACCCTCCGGAGGGTGTCAACTTCCGTGCCCGAACCCACAGTCATCGTGACGTTCGACGTCACCGAGCCTCATCTGCAGAACTGTCTCGACTCCCTGGCCCGTCAACGCGACGACAGCCACGTCGAGGTCGCGCCGAGCGAGGGCTCCGTCCGGCCCGACACCGAGGTCGTCCTCGTGCCGGTCCGCAACGGTGCCGCCGCCGCGTCCCGGCCCACCGATCCGGAGGCCCCCGAGGGGCGGACCACCGAACCGGACGCCAACGGGGAGAACGGCGACGACGAGTCCACCGAGGCCGTCCCCGACGAAACGGGTCCCGACGAACCGGGCCCCGAGGAGAACGACCAGGGCGACGAGGCCGTCGCGCCCGTCCGCGAGGACGGGCTCGCCGTGGCCCGCGCCTTCGCCAAGGCACCGCCCGCGGGTCTGCGCGTGCGTTTCCTGGACGGCGACCCGGCCCCGCACCACCCCGAGGCCCGCGCCCGCGGCGCGGCCGCGGCGGCGGGCAGCCACCTGCTCTTCCTTTCCGGCTCCGACGCTCTGACCGGCTACGCCGTCGCCCACCTGACCCACAGCGCCGCCGACACGCGCTCGGACCTGGTCATCGGCAACGTTCACCGGTTCAACGAGCTGGGCGCCGCACCCTCCAAGGCGCACCGGAAACTGTGCGGCCACGTCCGCCTCGCCGAGGACCCCCGGAACATCCCCGGCCTGGCCTCCGACGCCACCCTGGGCAACCGGCTCTGGCGCAAGGAGTTCTGGCTCTCGCAGGCCGTGCCCGAGACCGACCCCGAGGACGACGACCTCGCCATCCGACGGCTGAGCCTGCGCGCCGACGCGGTCGACGTGCTGCCGGCCCCCGTCCTGCTCATGCGTGAACGCACCCGGGTCCGGCTCCCGCTGGAGGAGGACGCCCTCACCCGGCGACTGACGACGATGCGTCGGATCGCCGAGGACCTGACCGTCGCCGACCGGGAACTGTGGGACCGCACGCTCCTCGCCGGGGAGCTCCACGGTCTCCTCCTGCGCCTGGACGACGCCGACGCCCCGGTACGCGACACCGCCATCGACCTGCTCAACGCCTACCTGGACCACGTCGACGGGGCGCTCCTGCGCGCCCTGCCGGTCCTGGACCGCCTGCTCTACCACCTGGTGCGCAAGCGCCGGGTCGACGACGTGCTGGAGGTCGCCACCTTCGCCAAGAGCGTCGAGATCAAGAAGGCGACCGCCGTCCGGCAGGGGCTGGGTTACTACATCCGCTACCCGTTCTTCGAGACCGACGACCCGGCCAAGGCCGTCCCACGCGAGCTCTACCGGCTCGAGGACGAGATCAAGGTCCGTCAGAAGACCGAGGCCGTGCACTGGGAGGACGGCCGGCTGCACATCGGCGGTCGCGTCGGCATCCGGCACCTGCGCGCCCACAAGCGCTGGCACCAGCACATCGTCGCCTTCGCGGTGAACACCGTCACCAAGCGGCGCATTCGCGTGCCCGTCCAGGTGCGCCTGGCCGCCGAGTACCGCCTGCCCGACCTGCCCGACGCCGCACGCCACGACTACGGCGGCTTCACGGCGATCCTGGACCCGCGCCGCCTGCGCTCGGCGCGCACCTGGGAACCCGGCGACTGGAGGATCGAGCTCGTCGTCTTCAACCGCGGCCTGACCCGGCGCAAGTTCCTCTCCAACCCCCTGTCGGGGCAGCCGGAACGGCCCGGCTATCACAACGTCGACGACGACGTGTGGATCCGGCCGCACTGGAACAAGGACCGGCACCTGGTCGTCAGCGTCGAACCGGCGCGGGCGCGGGTGACCGAACATCGGTTCGACGCGCACACCGCCGAACTCCTCGTCGGGGGCGAGCTGCTGTCGCCGCCCGCCGCGGAGGCCACCGAGCTCCGGCTGATCCGGCGTCCCGGCACCGCCCGCCTGTCCTACCCCGTGCGGATCGAGGGCGGCCGTTTCAGCGCCCGCGTGCGCGCCGAGGAACTCTTCGCCCGGGGTCTCAGCGAGTGCGGGGGAGTGATCCGCCAGGAGGAGTGGGACGCCGAACTGGTCACCCGCGACGGGGCACGCGTGCCCCTGATCCTCCCGGACGAGGTGCCCGGCAGCCCCTACAACTCCGACGGCGCCCAACAGGAACTGGTGGTCCTGCGCACGGCCACCGGACACCTGAAGCTGCGCGCCGGCCGGGCGCGGCCCGTGGTCGACAGCGCCGAGTGGAACGAACGCACCCTGGTCCTGGGCGGCGAGTTCCCCACCGGGGTGGACCTGCGGATCGTGGCCAAGGCCCGCGGGCGGGACGAGGAGCACGAACTCGTCGTCGAACGCGACGGCGGGCGCTTCACCACCCGCTTCGACCCCTCCCGCATCACCACCCTGTCCGGGGAGATCTCCCTGCCCGCCGGCTCCTACCAACTGTGGGGTCGTATCGGCGAGGAGATCGCGGACGAGGCCCCCGGGGCCGCGACCGAGGTCGAGAGCGTCGACGTGGGCGTGGAGTTCGCCGACGCCCTCATCGGCCGGCTGCCGTCGGAGACCCGGAGCCCCGAACGCACCTACACGTTGACCTACCAGAACCGCGGGATCCCCGTGATCCAGGTCGGCAGCGACCTGCGCCCCGTCGAGCGGGGCGCCTTCGCCCAGCGTCGGCTGCGGGAGGTCTTCTACCCGGCTCAGCGGGAACTGCCCGTCACCGAGGGCGTCCTGTTCGACACCTACACCGGGCGCCAGTACTCGGACAGCCCCCAGAGCATCTACGCCGAGCTGCGCGGACGCGGACAGTGGGCCGACTATCCGATGTCGTGGCTGGTCGCCGACGGTCAGGTGCGCCTGCCCGAGGACCTCACCCCGGTGCGGCACAAGGGCGAGGAGTACCACCGTGAGCTGGCGCGCAGCCGCTACCTGGTGACCAACTCCCGCCAGCCCAACTGGTTCCACCGCCACCCCGACCAGACGGTCGTGCAGACCTGGCACGGGTCGATGCTCAAGCGCATCGGCTTCGACGTGGACAACATCCGCGGCAAGTCGCGCGACTACTTCGACAAGCTGGCCTGGGAGACACGGCAGTGGGACTACCTGGTCTCGCCCAGCCCGTGGGCGACGCCCATCCTGCGCAGCGCCTTCCGCTTCGAGGGCGAGATCCTGGAGACCGGCTACCCGCGCAACGACATCTTCTTCGCCGCCGACCGGGAACGCGTCGCCGAACGCACCCGTCGTCTCCTCGGTCTGCCCGAGGGCAAGAAGGTCGTGCTGTACGCGCCCACCTGGCGCGACGACAAGTACTACACGCGCGGCAAGCACAAGCTGGACCTGCACCTGGACCTGCGCCGGATGTACGAGAAGCTCGGTGACGACCACGTGCTGTTGGTGCGGCGTCATCCCCGCGTGGTGGACAGCGTGCCGATCGTCGGCGAGGACTTCGTCTACGACGTGTCCCTGTACCCGGAGATCATGGAGCTGTTCCTGATCACCGACGTGCTCATCACCGACTACTCGTCGATGATGTTCGACTTCGCCAACACCGGTCGCCCCATGCTCTTCTTCACCTACGACCTGGAGGGCTACCGGGACAACCTGCGCGGGTTCTACTTCGACTTCGAGGAGACCGCGCCCGGACCGTTGCTGACCGAATCCGACGACGTCATCGCGGCCCTGCTCGACATCGACGAGGTGGCCGAGCGCTCCGGTGCCTCCTATCGGGCGTTCGTGGAACAGTTCTGCCCCCTGGACGACGGCCACGCCGCCGCCAGGGTCGTGGACCGCGTCTTCGGCGCCTGACCTCGGGTGGAGCCGGCGGACCATCGCCGGTCCCGCCCACCACCCGCGCGGAGCGCGCGACCCACGGCCGTGCGAGCGGGCCGCCCCGGGACCCCCGGGGCGGCCCGCTCGCCGTCTGCGCCACAATGGAGCGGTGATCGTCATCACCCGTTACTCCGTGCCCGAGGCCGAGACCGAGGCCTTCCGCAACGACGCCGACGCCGCCGTGGCGGTCCTGTCCCGGCGCCCCGGCTTCCGGTGGCACCGCATCGGCCGCGCCGCCGACGACCCCACGCTGTGGACCGTCGTGACCGAGTGGGACGGCGCCGGGTTCTACCGCCGGGCCCTGTCCGACTTCGAGGTCAAGGTCACCGCCGTGCCGTTGCTGTCCCGCGCCATCGACGAACCCAGCGCCTTCGAGATCCTCGGGACCGACGACACCCCTTGACCTCATATGCGGGGAATCGGCGGTGTGCGGCCGTGGTGAAGGGGTACGCGAGCGTTCCACGATTGCTCTAGCCTGGGGTGACGCGGTCGCCCGGAGCGCCACATCCGTGGTCCCGCGCGTGATCCGCGTTTCCACACACGACGATGTATCGCGAACAGCGATCCACCGACCGCCAGCCGGATGGAGAGTCACCCATGGCCGCCAAGTCAGAGGCAATGGACGCACTGGTCAACCTCGCCAAGCGCCGAGGTCTGGTCTACCCCTCCAGCGAGATCTACGGAGGTCTGCGCGCCGCCTGGGACTACGGCCCCCTGGGCGTGGAGCTGAAGAACAACGTCAAGCGCCAGTGGTGGCGTTCGATGGTGCAGGAGCGCGACGACATCGTGGGCCTGGACTCCAGCGTGATCCTGGCCCGTGAGGTCTGGGAGGCCTCCGGCCACGTCAAGGAGTTCGTCGACCCGCTCACCGAGTGCCAGTCCTGCCACAAGCGCTTCCGCGCGGACCACCTCATCGAGGCCTACGAGGAGAAGCACGGGCACGAGCCCGCCGAGGGCCTGGCCGCCATCGCCTGCCCCAACTGCGGCGCCAAGGCCTCCTTCACCGAGCCGCGCATGTTCAACGGTCTGCTCCGCACCTTCCTGGGCCCGGTCCAGGACGAGAAGGGCCTCGCCTACCTCCGCCCGGAGACCGCGCAGGGCATCTTCATCAACTACAAGAACGTCGAGCAGAGCGCCCGCCGCAAGGTCCCCTTCGGCATCGGCCAGATCGGCAAGTCCTTCCGCAACGAGATCACCCCGGGCAACTTCATCTTCCGGACCCGCGAGTTCGAGCAGATGGAGATGGAGTTCTTCTGCAAGCCCGGCAGTGACGAGGAATGGCACCAGTACTGGATCGACCAGCGTCACCAGTGGTACCTGGACCTCGGCATCGCCAAGGACAACCTGCGCCTGTACGAGCACCCCGCGGACAAGCTGTCCCACTACTCCAAGCGGACCGTGGACATCGAGTACCGGTTCAACTTCCAGGGCAGCGAGTGGGGTGAGCTGGAGGGCGTCGCCAACCGCACCGACTTCGACCTCAAGACCCACGCCGAGGCCTCCGGCGTCGACCTCTCCTACTTCGACCAGGAGAACAACGAGCGCTACATCCCCTACGTCATCGAGCCGGCGGCCGGTGTCGACCGGGCGGTGCTCACGTTCATGCTCGACGCCTACAACGTCGACGAGGCGCCCAACGCCAAGGGCAAGCTGGAGAAGCGCGCCGTCATGCGTCTGGACCCGCGCCTGTCCCCGGTCAAGGCCGCCGTGCTGCCGCTGTCGCGCAACACCGACCTGTCGCCCAAGGCCCGGGACCTGGCTGCCGCGCTGCGCAAGCGGTGGAACGTGGAGTTCGACGACGCCGGCGCCATCGGTCGCCGTTACCGTCGCCAGGACGAGATCGGTACCCCGTTCTGCGTCACGGTGGACTTCGACACCCTTGAGGACAACGCCGTGACCGTGCGTGAGCGCGACACCATGTCGCAGGAGCGCGTCTCCCTGGACAACGTCGAGATGTACCTGCTGGAGCGTCTGCCCGGCTGCTGATCGACCGGGTTCGCGCGGGGACCCGCGCTTCTCGGGCCCTGTCGCCTCGCTCGCGCGAGACGACAGGGCCTCGTCGTGTCCCGGGACCGTCCGAGGGTTCGGTGGCCGGGGCCCGATCGTGCCCACGCGTGCCGGCGACCCCGACCCCGACCCCGACCCCGACCTGTACCTCTCCCACCGGCGGTTGTACGCGCACAGGTGATCGGTGGAGGCCGACGCCGGAACGGGGGGTGTTTCATGGGGCGGGTCACGACACGACAGCGGGTCCTGAGGATCAGGGACGGCGTCGTGAGCGAGCGCGCCGACACCCTGGTGGCCGAGGAGCCCCTGGAGGTGCGGATCGACGGTGCACCGCTCACGGTCACCATGCGCACCCCCGGACACGACTTCGACCTGGCGGCAGGGTTCCTGGTGGGGGAGGGCGTGCTGCGGCACGCCGACGACCTCACGGCGATCCGGTACTGCGCCGGTGCGACCGAGGACGGCTCCAACACCTTCAACGTGCTGGACGTGACCCTGGCCCCGCACGTGCCGGCGCCCGACACCTCCCTGGAGCGCAACTTCTACACGACTTCGTCCTGTGGGCTGTGCGGTAAGGCCAGCCTGGACGCGGTGCGCACCCAGGCGACGTGGTCGGTGGCCGAGGACGACTCCCGGATCGCGCTGTCCACCCTGACGACACTGCCGGACCGGCTGCGCGAGGCCCAGCGGGTGTTCGACCGCACCGGGGGACTCCACGCGGCGGGCCTGTTCACCGCCGAGGGCGAACTGCTGGTGGCCCGTGAGGACGTGGGCCGGCACAACGCCGTCGACAAGGTCGTGGGCTGGGCCCTGCGCGAGGGACGCACACCGCTGCGCGGGAGCGTGCTGATGGTCTCCGGCCGGGCCTCCTTCGAGTTGGTCCAGAAGGCCTGGATGGCGGGGATCCCCACGCTGGCCGCGGTGTCCGCGCCCTCCTCGCTCGCGGTCGACCTGGCCGCGGAGGCCGGGATGACCCTGGTCGGTTTCCTGCGCGGGGCGTCCATGAACGTCTACGCGGGCCGGGAACGGGTGCTGCTGGAGGAGACCGCCGGTCGGCTCTGACGGTCCCGTCGCACTCCTTTCCTCCCGCGCCCCGGTCCGGGTGTGCGGGTCCTCGCCCCATCGCGGTGACCCGGGCACCGAGGAGGGGCGGCCGTCGGTCCCCTCACGGCGTCGACCGGTCGCCCGGTGACGGCGGTGCCTCCAGGACGAAGAAGAGGAAGCCGATCCGGGTCGAGAGCGCCTGGAAGCCGTCGGGGAACACCTCTCGAGCGGCCGGGTCGGGCTGCGGCTCGCTGATGGCCGAGAGACGGAGACCGGCGGCGGTGAAGGCGTCGGTCATCGCGTGCAGTGGTCGGCGCCAGAACCTCAGTGGGACGGACCGTTCGCCGAACGTGAACGTGTCGGAGTAGGCGGTGACCGCGAAGTAGTCGGGCCGTGGGTCCCGCATCGCGTAGTCCGTGAACGGGTGCTGCACGGAAGCGAGCAGACGGCCACCCGGTCTGAGCACACGGCGTATCTCGGTCAGGGTGGGTCCCCAGTCCTCCAGGTAGTGCAGCACCAGCGAGGCCACCACGTCGTCGAACGCGCCATCGGCGAACGGCAGGGGGTCGCGCAGGTCGACCTCGCGCAGGTCCGTGTCGTCCCCGAGCCGCCGGCGGGCCAGGTCCAGCATGGCGGCGCTGCCGTCGATCCCTGTGACCTCGGCCCCGCGGTCGCGCAGGGCCGCGGCCAGGGGACCCGCGCCGCAGCCGGCGTCCAGGATCCGGTGGCCGGTCACGTCCCCGGCGAGGGCCACCATCGCGGGCCGCTCGTAGTAGGCGTTCTGGAGGTTGCTCTCGTTGTCCGCCGCGTACGCCTCGGCGAAGCCGTCGTAGGCGTTCACCCCGGCCGGCTCCGGGTACCGGGCGGGGGTCTGGGGCGGGTCGGTTCCTCGGTCCATGCGCGGATCCTCGTGCGCACCCGCCCCGACGCACAGGCCCTGACGCTGGCGCGAGGGGGAGGACGTGGGCCCTGGGGCGCGTGACCACAGTGGTCGGGGACGACCGTGGGCGATCGCGGGCACAGCAGAGACGACCGGACCCGGGGGGATGTGGTTTCCGGTCGCCTCCTGGAACCCTTGGCCGCACACGACCGCGGGAACCGACTCCAACGTAGCGGTTGGGCTCGGGGGGTTCCGGGGAGTTTCGGTACCGGTGTCCTGCTGCGTAAGCGAATCGTGACGAATCGGTCGCCGGTGACGCTCGCGGCGTTCCCTGGGGGACCCGTTCCGCCGGTCCGGTGACGGGCGCGGCGGTGGGCGGTCAGCCGGTGGTGTACACGACGAAGGACACCGCGATGTAGTGGCACACGAACGCCGCGATGGTCAGCGAGTGGAAGATCTCGTGGAAACCGAACCAGCGGGGCGCGGGGTCGGGACGCTTGAGCCCGTAGACCACGGCGCCCACGCTGTAGAGCACGCCGCCGACCAGGATGAGGATCCACGTGGCCGGGTGCGTGCCGTTCACCAGGTCGGGGATGAACAGCACCGCGACCCAGCCGATGGCCAGGTACAGGGCCGTGGACAACCAGCGCGGCGCGTTCAGCCACAGCAGCTTGAACGTCACGCCCGCGATCGCCCCGCCCCACACCAGCGCGAGCATGGCGGCGCGCAGCGTGCCGTCCAGGACGAGCACGATGAACGGCGTGTAGGTGCCGGCGATGATGAGGTAGATGTTCGAGTGGTCCAAGCGGCGCAGGACCCGTTGGGCGCGTGGCGACCAGCGGCCCACGTGGTACACGGCCGAGGTGCTGAACAACAGGACCGAACTGAGGGCGTAGACCGCCGCGGCGAGCATGGCGGGCACGGTGGGGGAGAGCGCCACCAGGACCACGCCCGCGGCCAGGGCGAGCGGGGCGGTGCCCAGGTGCAGCCAACCGCGCAGACGGGGCTTGACGGCCTCCAGCAGGTCCCCGGCGGCCGCGGCGGCCCGTTCGGGCACGGAGGAGGCCTCCCGGTCGACGTCCTCTTCGGTCCGGTCCGGGGCGGCCTGTGTTCGGTCGTCCTGTCGCCGGGTCCCGGTCCTCTCGCCCGCCTCCGACCCCTGCTTCTTCGCCACAGCGCGCCTACCCTTTCCGGTCCGTCCCCGCCCTCTGGCGGGTTCCCCCACAGCCTAACTTACGGATGCGTAGGTTACCTTCCGGTAATCCTGTGTCGCCCCGCACAGTGGAGCCTCCGAGGCCCGGTGCGGTGGGCGAGTGCCCGGCCGTGACACCCACATCATGGCGGACCTTGGGGCGTGGATCGGACCGGTCGCGCCGACCGGGGTCGGCGTGCCGTGCGGTCCCCGCCCGCCGAGCCCCGGTCGGTGCGCGGGGACGCGCCTCGCCCCCGTCGGTGGCGGCCGTCCGCCGCCCGTGGACGGTCTCCCCACCGGAGACGAGCCTCGTCGTGCGACGGCCCCTGTCATAAAAGAGCGCTCCCTGGAGGGTCGCTTGGGTCGAATGTGGAAAGGGTCGCGCCCAGATCCAGGGGTGAACCGTCACCTCCGGTTCGCCGAGAGAGCGAGGGAGCACCCCCGTGACCAAGTACGTCTACACCTTCACCGAGGGCGACAAGGACCTGAAGGACCTTCTCGGCGGCAAGGGGGCCAACCTCGCCGAGATGACCAACATCGGTCTCCCCGTTCCTCCCGGATTCACCATCACCACCGAGGCGTGCCGTCACTACCTCGACCACCGCACCATGCCCGAGGGGCTGGACGCCGAGATCGAGGCGCACCTCGTCGCACTGGAGGCCACCCTGGGGCGCGGCCTCGGCCAGGCCGACGACCCCCTGCTGGTGAGCGTGCGTTCGGGCGCCCCGTTCTCCATGCCCGGAATGATGGAGACCGTTCTCAACGTCGGGCTCAACGACGACTCCGTCCTCGGCCTCGCGACCCGCGGCGGCGACGAGCGCTTCGCCTGGGACTCCTACCGCCGACTCATCCAGATGTTCGGCAGGACCGTCCTGGACCTCGACGGCGCCCTCTTCGAGGACGTCATCGACGCGCTCAAGGCAGAGAAGGGCGTCACCGACGACCCCGACCTCGACGCCGCGGACCTCCGCCGGCTCGTCGCGCGGTTCAAGGAGATCGTCGCCGAACAGACCGGGCGTCCCTTCCCGAGCGATCCGCGCGAACAGATGAGACAGGCCATCAGGGCCGTCTTCGACTCCTGGAACGCGCCCCGCGCCGTCCTCTACCGGCGCCGGGAGCGCATCCCGGCCGATCTCGGCACCGCCGTCACCGTGTGCTCCATGGTGTTCGGCAACCTCGGTGCGGACTCCGGGACCGGCGTCGCCTTCACCCGCGACCCGGCGACCGGATGGCCCGGTGTCTACGGTGACTACCTGCAGAACGCCCAGGGCGAGGACGTGGTGGCGGGCACCCGCAACACGGTGCCCCTCGCCGAGCTCGCGACCATCGACGCCCGCAGCCACGCGGAGCTCATGGACATCATGGACACGCTGGAACGCCACTACCGCGACCTGTGCGACATCGAGTTCACCATCGAACGGGGCCGGCTCTGGATGCTCCAGACCCGGGTGGGCAAGCGCACCGCCGCGGCCGCGTTCCGGATCGCCGAACAGCTCGTCGACCAGGGCATGATCGGACTCGACGAGGCCGTCCAACGGGTCACCGGGGACCAGCTCGCACAGCTGATGTTCCCGCGCTTCGACGACCGGGCCGTGGCCGGGGACGACGTCCACCCGCTGGGCCACGGCATGAACGCCTCGCCCGGGGCCGCCGTGGGCAAGGCCGTCTTCGACTCCTACACGGCCCTCAAGTGGTCCCGGAGCGGGGAGCGGGTCATCCTCTGTCGCCGCGAGACCAACCCCGACGACCTCGAGGGCATGATCGCCGCCGAGGGCATCCTCACCAGCCGTGGCGGCAAGACCTCGCACGCGGCCGTCGTCGCCCGCGGAATGGGCAAGACCTGCGTCTGCGGCGCCGAGGAGCTGGACATCGACACCAAGAACCGGCGCATGTCGGCACCGGGCGGCGAGGTGGTCGAGGAGGGCGACGTCCTCTCCATCGACGGCACCAGCGGCCGGGTCTTCCTGGGTGAGGTACCCGTCGTGGACTCACCGGTCGTCCGCTACTTCGAGGGCGAGATCGACCCCGCCTCCGACCAGGCCGACGATCTCGTGCGCTCCGTTGACCGGATGATGCACTACGTCGACGCCGCCCGTCACCTGTACGTGCGCGCCAACGCCGACACCCCCGAGGACGCCGCCCGCGCGCGGCGCATGGGGGCCCAGGGCATCGGCCTGTGCCGCACCGAGCACATGTTCCTCGGTGACCGCCGTCGGCTGGTGGAGCACCTCATCCTCGCCGACACCCCCGAGGAACGGCGGGAGTCGTTGGAGGCCCTGCTGCCCCTGCAACGCGAGGACTTCGACGGCATCCTCGACGCGATGGACGGCCTGCCCGTCACGGTGCGTCTGCTCGACCCACCGCTGCACGAGTTCCTGCCCGACATCACCGAGCTGTCGGTGCGCGTGGCCGTGGCCGAGGCCCGCGGCGAGAGTCACGAGAACGACCTGCGCGTCCTCCAGGCGGTGCACCGGCTGCACGAACAGAACCCGATGCTGGGCCTGCGCGGCGTACGCCTGGGCCTGGTCGTCCCGGGCCTGTTCACCATGCAGGTCCGCGCCATCGCCGAGGCGGCCGTCGACCGGATCCGTGCGGGCGGCAGGCCACGCCCCGAGATCATGATCCCGTTGGTGGGCACGGTCCAGGAGTTGGAGATCATCCGCGAGGACGCCCTGACCGTGCTGCGCCGGGTCGGCGAGGAGAACGGGATGGAGCTCGACCTTCCCGTCGGAACCATGATCGAGCTGCCCCGCGCCGCGCTCACCGCCGGCCGGATCGCCGAGAACGCCGCGTTCTTCTCCTTCGGTACCAACGACCTGACCCAGACCGTCTGGGGCTTCTCCCGCGACGACGTCGAGGCGTCCTTCTTCTCCGCCTACCTGGAGAAGGGTGTGTTCGGTGTCTCCCCGTTCGAGTCCCTGGACGTGGACGGGGTGGGGCGCCTCATCCGCATCGCCGTCGACGAGGGGCGGGCGGCCCGCCCGGACATCACCCTCGGGGTGTGCGGTGAACACGGTGGTGATCCGGCGTCGGTGCACTTCTTCCACGACGTCGGGCTCGACTACGTGTCCTGTTCGCCGTTCCGGATCCCCGTGGCCCGTCTGGAGGCCGGTCGCGCCGCCGGGCGGGGGCCCGGCCACGTCCACTGACACGAGCGGATCCCCGGTCCGTGCGGGTGCCCGCGCGAGGGCGCCCGCACGGGCGCTTTCGGGCCCCGAGGACACTAGACTCATCCCGTGCGGCCACCCTGACCGAACCGGCCATCGTGACCTGTTCGTGATATGTTCGGGCCCCCGAGACGGTCGCCCCGCCGACGGCCCACCGCCGCTCCACGAGCGGACACGCCGGGCCGGTCCGACCACCACCCCACATACTTCCCGCGTACCCGGGTGCGGACAGCGAACCGGTGGGGGCCGGAGGACATCCCAGTGGGGGCAGGAATCCCTGAGACGATTGTGCGGAGGTGTGCCGGTGCGAACGGCCAGCGGCGATCGCGGAGACGAGGCCTGGGACGGTGCCAGGCCGACGTCGGCCGACGACGAGGCCACCCGGGTCTTCTCCCGAGGCGACCTCACCGACCCCTCCTCCGGGAGCGAGGCCACCCGCGCCTTTTCCCGTGACCCCGACGCCACCCGGGCCTTCGCCCGGGACGAGCTCGCCGACCGTACCCGTCGGTTCGATCACGTGGCCGACGAGGACAGGGAGGTGGCTGCGGACGGGGGGAGCGCGTTCACCCGCAGGTTCGTCCGCGAACGTCCCCTGCCGCGCGTCCACGACGACCGTGAACCGCGACCGGCCGCGCCCCCCACCGCCGACCTCGATCCCGTCGAGGACGTCCCCGACGCCCCCGCCGAACGCCGACGCGGCGACTCCGGAGGCGGCCGTGGCCGTGGCGGCGGACCCGGCCGCGGCTCGGGCGACGACGGTGCCCGCCCGCCGCGCGGCCCCCGGCGTCGCAGGCCGCGACGCTTCCGTGTGCGCTGGGTCATCACCCTCGTCCTGCTCGTGGCCCTGGCCGTCCCTCCCGGTACCTGGGGCTGGGTCTGGTACACCGCCCGTCAGGACGACCGCATGGCCTCCGACGCGATCATCGTGCTCGGCGCCAGCCAGTACAACGGCGTTCCCTCACCCGTCTTCGAGGCGCGCCTGCGCCAGGCCCAGGTCCTGTACCTGGAAGGCGTCGCCCCCATGATCGTGACCGTCGGCGGCAAGCAGCCCGACGACAACTTCACCGAGGCCGCCGCCGGGCGGAACTGGCTGATGGAGGTCGGAATCCCGGCCGACCACGTCGTCGCCGTGGAGGAGGGCAGCGACACCCTCCAGAGCTTCCAGGCCGTCGCCGAGGTGTTCGAATCCCGCCAGTGGGAGACCGCCATCCTCGTCTCCGACCCCTGGCACAGTCTGCGCTCGAAGGTCATGGCCGCCGATCACGGGATCGAGGCGGGCACCTCGCCGGCGCGCTCCGGACCCGCCGTCATCGAACGCCGCACCCAGCTCTGGTACATCACCAGGGAGACCGCCTCCCTTTGGTACTACTGGATCTTCAACGACAGCAGCGACATCCGCGTCAACGCCGCCTGATCCCGGACGCTCCGCTCCGACCAGGCGAAACGGCGCGCACCTGGCCCATTCGGTCGCCCTCGGCGAGTAAGGTCACCAGCATGACGACCACTCCGGGCGAGACCTCGGCGCGGGGCTACCGCGCCGACGACACCGAACGCTTCGCCCTCGAGTCCCGCAAGAGTCACCGACGCGGGCCCTTCGAGCGTGACCGCGCGCGCGTCCTGCACAGCTCCGCGCTGCGCCGGCTCTCCGCCAAGACGCAGGTCGTCCAACCCGGTGTCAGCGACTTCCCGCGCACCCGGCTCACCCACTCCCTGGAGTGCGCCCAGATCGGACGCGAGCTCGGCCGGGCGCTCGGCTGCGACCCCGACCTGGTCGAGGCCGCCTGCCTGTCCCACGACCTCGGACACCCGCCCTTCGGGCACAACGGCGAACGCGCCCTCGACGAGGCGGCCGCGGTCTGCGGCGGGTTCGAGGGCAACGCCCAGAGCCTGCGCCTGCTCGTCCGCCTCGAGGGCAAGGTCATCGACCCCGAGGGCCGCAGTGCCGGACTCAACCTCACCCGCGCCACCCTGGACGCCACCGTCAAGTACCCCTGGCGGCGCGGAGAGGGCGGTGCCACCCACAAGTTCAACTGCTACCCCGACGACACCGAGGTCTTCACCTGGCTGCGCAAGGGCGCGCCCGCGGGCCGCACCTGCTTCGAGGCACAGGTCATGGACTGGGCCGACGACGTCGCCTACTCCGTGCACGACGTCGAGGACGCCCTGCACGCCGGCCTGGTGCGCATGGCGGCCCTGCGCGACCCGGACGAACGCGCCGAGGTCGTCCGCATCGCCGCCGCCCACTACTGCGACGCCGAGCCGGCCGAACTCCAGGACGCCTACGTCGCCCTGCTCGCCGAACCGGGCTGGCCCGGCGAATTCACCGGGGACCTCGCCTCCCTGGCCGCGCTCAAGAACCTCACCAGCGAACTCATCGGCCGGTTCTGCCGCGCCGCGGAACAGGCCACCCGCGAGGTCCACGGTGGGGGGCGGCTCACCCGGTACGGGGCCGACCTCATCGTGCCCCGCCGCACCCGCCTGGAGTGCGCCCTGCTCAAGGCGGTGGCCGCGCACTTCGTGATGGGCCGTGAGGAGGCGCGCCGGTACCAGGTCGAGGAACGTCGGATGCTCACCGAGCTGGTCGACCTCCTCTGGCACGGCGCCCCCGGCGCCCTCGAACCCCAGTTCCGGTCCTCCTACGAGCACGCCGCCGACGACGCGGCGGCGCTGAGGGTGATCATCGACCAGGTCGCCTCGCTCACCGACACCTCCGCCTCCGCGCTGCACGCCAAGTCGTCCGGCTAGGACCTCGGCGACCCGCCACCACGGGTGTTCCCGGCTTCGGGCGCCGGAGGACGGCCCTGCCGCGACCCGGGGAGAGCGGCGGGCCACGGGCCGTCACACCGTGGAGGCCGACGTCTCCCGCCGTGCGGTGCGGCGCCCCGGCACGCACCGAAGCCCCGGCGCGGGCCCCGAACAGCGGGAACGACGGCGGGCCCCACCGGACTCCGGCCTCCTCGCGGCCCGCGCTCGGCCGCCCATGTGAAGGGCGGGAGTCCCCGGCACCTCCCGGACCCGCCGAGGCACGGCCCGCCGACCGCCCCACCGGCGGCGGCTCGGGTCACTGGTACCCGCGGATCTCCCGGAAGACCTCCTCCAACTCCAGTTCGCGGGCGTCGAAGACCCGCCCCCCGGTGCGCGAGGACAACCGCTCCAGCTCCCCGGCGTCCGCCTCCCCGAACAACACGGTGAACACCGGAGCCGCCGCGACGTGCGCGGGCAGCCCGTCCAGGGAACCGAACAGCTCCTCCAGGCCCATGCCCTGGTTGACCTCACCGTCGGTCATCAGCACCACCGACAACAGGTGGTCGTCCTCCCCGGCCTCCTCCAAGAGCCCGTAGGCCCGGTCCACGGCGTCGTAGGCGGCGGTCTCGCCACCGGTCTCCAGCCGCGCGATCCGCTCGGACAGGTCCGCGCGCACCTCCTCCGAACCCTCCGGCTCCACCACGAACGTCCGCGGCTCCTCGGGCCGGTCCGCGAAGGGCAACAGAGTCACCTCCTCCCGCTCCTGGAAGGCCTGACCCCGGGAGGACAGCGGTCCCTCGTCCGCGCCGCTCAGCGCGGTCAGCGCACCGCGCAGGTCATCGATCCGGTCCCCGGCCATCGACCCCGACACGTCCAGCACGTACACGGTGCGGGCGGGGCGGCGCAGTTCGGCGAAGTAGGTCGCCACCAGGTCCTCGACCACCTCCCGTTGGGCGGGGAACGGGAGCTCCACCACCGGTGGCGGGTCCCGGTCCGCGGCCCCGGCGACGACCGGCCGCCGGAACGTGGTCGCGGCGATCTCCGCCTGGACCTCCTCCGAGAGCAGGTCCGCCACGATCCGCTCGTAGGCGTCCACCGCCCCCTCCGAGGCGCCCGCCAGCAGGGTCAGCGGATAGTCGGCGGTCACCACCCCGTCTTCCGGGTACACCAGGGCCAGATCGTCCCCGGCCACATCCGTCCCGCGCGAGAGCAGCACCGACTCGTAGTTGAGCACCCCGTCCAGCGCCGAGTGCTCCGATTCGGCCTCGGAGTCGCGCCGCGCCACGAACGCGTCCATCAACCATCCCGACGAACCGGCGGTGAGCCCCTGACCCGAGAAGAACTCCCGCAGACGGTCCTCCACGTCGGCCACGTCCTCACGCTCCAGGGCCGCGCCGGTGTCCGCCATCGCCGCGGTCGCACCGACCAGCGCGGAGAACCCCGAGTTCGAGGCGGCCGGACTCGACATCCCGTAGGTCAGCCCGTCCTCCACGACCGCATCGGTGATGTCCTCCCAGGTCAAGTGGGGCAGCGCCCCGTCCTCCACGGTCCAGCCGAACGCCTCGGCCCGCGACTCCCACACCCCCATCACCACGGGGGAGAGCATCACCGACGTCTCGGTGTGGATCGCCGAACGCTCCTCGTCGACCAGGTGGAGGTAGCGGTTGGAGGGGAACCACACCGCGTCGAAGTCCGCACCGCGCCCGGCCACCACGCGCTCGGTCCCGTCCAGGGTCCCCGCGTACTCCAGCTCCAGCCGCACCCCGGTCCGCTCCGTCGCCGCCGCCAGCAACGGCTCCATGTCGGCCACCTCGCTGCCGGCCAGTACCCGCAGCGTCGCGGTCCCGTCCTCGGCCGTGCAGGCGGTCGAGGCCAGCAACCCCAGCGCCACGGCCATCGCTCCCACGCGCCGCCTCACGACCGACCACCCCCGGCGCGACCCGCGTCCGCCTCGTCCACCGCGGGGACCGCCCCCGTGTCCTCGTAGGCCGTCTCTATGGCGTTCAGCAGGGCCTCCAGAGCCTCGTGCGCGGGGGTGTTGACCACGTCGTCGATCCGTGGACGCACGGGCAGTCCGTGCGCGTCCACCAGGTCCTGGAAGAGCGCGGTGTCGTCGGTGCGGTACCCGTGCTCGGACACCAGCTCCCGCAGTTCCGGGTCCTCCGTCAGCGACCGACCGACCTCGTCGCCCGCCGTGGTGAACGGGACGACGGTGTGCGTGGAGTACACCGTCGGCTCCGGGTACATGAGCACCGCGTCCTCGGGGAGCGCGGGGCCGAGCACCGCCGCGTGCACGTACTGGGACTCATAGGCCCACAACAGCGGCGTGTGCCCCGGCCCCAGGTCCCGGAACTGTTCGAAGGGCTGCTGGGAGGACTCCGGAGGCTGACCCTGGGCCAGGAACAACCGGGCCAGGGTGTCGGTGAGTTCCTCGTCCACGGCACCGGGAGAGACGACCTCCTCGCCGTTGAGCAGGTAGGACAGCACCGCCACGTGCATCGCCGCCGAGTTCGAGGTGCGCGGGTCCGTGGTGCGCGCCAGGACCTCGTTGCGGTTGCCCGTGCCCACCGAGTCCCCGGGAAGGTCCCGCCAGCGGGTGCGCTCCTCGGTCAGCTCCAGATAGGCGGCCAGGTCGAAGGACCACGAACCGTCCTCGGCCACCCGCGCCACCTCGGCCTCCCGCAGCGCCTCCGCCAGAGGGGCGTGGGTGAGCATCACCATGGGCGTGCTGAAGGGCCGGTACTCGGTGGTCACGCCGTGCAGGTCCCGCACGTGCTCGGACGCGGCCGTGGAACCGGGGGAGACGAAGTCCGACGCGTCGGCGCCCTCGGCCATCGACCGCGACCCCCGCGGCCGGACACGGACGTCGTACCCGAGCTCGGCGAACCGCGCGCGCACCCGCTCGTCCTCGAACAGGGCCACCTTCTCCGAGCCCACCACCCCCTCGACCACCACGGGCGGGGCGGCGAACCGATCGAGGGCCACGAACCCCAGCGCCACGACCAGCATGACGACCAGGGCCCCGCCCACGAGGACGACCCATCTTCGAAGCCGGTCCGACCGGGACACCGGATCACGCACCTGGGCGGGCCTCTCTGGGGGGAACGCGGGGGGACCCTCCCACTCTCGCGCCCCGTTCCGTCGCGTGCCCCACGCCCGGATGACACCCCGGTGGCGCCCGGGCGAACCCACGGCGGTGGTCCGAGCGTGCCCGGAGCGAACTACGCTGACAACCGTGGCCGGACGGATCAAGGACGAAGACATCGCACTCGTGCGCGAGCGCACGCCCATCGCCGACGTCATCGGCGAGTACCTCCAGTTGCGCAACGCCGGAGGCGGATCCCTGAAGGGACTGTGTCCCTTCCACGACGAGAAGTCGCCCTCCTTCAACGTCACCCCGGCCAAGAACCTCTACTACTGTTTCGGCTGCGGCGAGGGCGGCGACGTCATCTCGTTCGTGCAGAAGATGGACAGTCTGAGCTTCGTCGAGGCCGTCGAGGCCCTGGCACGCCAGACCGGCATCACCCTGCGGTACGAGGAGGGTGGACGCAGCACCCCCCGGCGCGACGAGGGCAAACGCCAGCGGCTGCTCAACGCCCACAGGGCCGCCGCCGAGTTCTACGCCGAACAGCTCCTCTCCCCGGGGGCCGTGACCGCCCGACAGTTCCTCGACGAACGCGGATTCAACCGCGTCCACGCCGAACAGTTCGGTCTGGGCTTCGCCCCCGCCGGCTGGCAGAACCTCGTGGACCACCTCCGCCGCCAGGGCTTCACCGACGCCGAACTCATCGAGGGCGGCCTGGCCAGCCAGGGCCGCCGTGGAGCCTACGACCGCTTCCGCAACCGCCTGCTGTGGCCGGTCCGCGAGGTCACCGGCGAGGTCGTCGGGTTCGGCGCGCGCAAACTCGACGCGAGCGAGGACGGCCCCAAGTACCTCAACTCCCCGGAGAGCCCCATCTTCCACAAGGGGCGGCTGCTCTACGGGCTGGACCTGGCCAAACGTGAGATCTCCCGCAAGGGCGAGGCGGTCATCGTCGAGGGCTACACCGACGTCATGGCCTGCCACGAGGCCGGCGTGACCACCGCCGTGGCCACCTGCGGCACCTCCTTCGGCGAGGACCACCTCAAGATCCTGCGCCGTATGCTGCTGGGCCGCTCCAACCAGGGCGGTCGCGTCGTGTTCACCTTCGACGGCGACAAAGCAGGGCAGAAGGCGGCCGTGCGCGCCTTCGCCGAGGAGCACGGGTTCACCTCGGAGACCTTCGTGGCCGTCCAACCCGACGGTCTCGACCCCTGCGACCTGCGTCTCCAACACGGCCCCCAGGCGGTGGTCGACCTCGTCGGCGGCGCCAGCCCGCTGTACGAGTTCATGATCCGCACCATCGTCGAGGGCTACGACCTGTCCACCGCCGAGAGCCGCATCGCCGCTTTGGACGCCGCCGCGCCCGTGGTCGCCAGCATCCGGGACGAGGGCGTGCGCCGCACCTACGGAAAGAACCTGGACCGTTGGCTGGGGCTGATGGACGAGGCGTTCGTGCTGCGCAGGGTCCGTCAGCACATGGGGCAGGGACGTGGTCGCCCCGGCGCCCCGAACCCCAACGCCGCGGCCCCGGCGTCGACGCCGGACGCCCGGGAGGCCCCCTACGACCTCCGCGACCCGTCGGTGCAGCGGGAACGTCAGGCGCTCAAACTCGCCATCCAACAGCCGAACCTGGCCGCGGGCTTCGACGCGCTGGGGGAGGAGGACTTCACCGTCCCCCAACACCAGGCGGTGCTGCGCATCATCCGGGACCGCGGCGGGGTGTCCTCGGTGGCCGACCCCCAGCACTGGCCGATCTCCCTGCGGGAGGCGGCACCGAACGAACTCCAACGCGATTTCGTCACGCGCCTGGGTGTGGAGGAGATCGAGTTCTACGGAGAACTCGACGGGCATTACACCCGGGAATTGTTGAGCACAATCAAGACTCATTCCATCAATCGGCGCGAGTCAAACCTAAAATCCGAGCTGCACCGTCTCGACCCCGCCTCTCAGGCCGAGGAGCACAACCGCGTCTTCACCGAGCTCATGCAGCTCAACCAGCAAAAACGCGCGCTCAAAGAGTCCGGGATCGAGGGCATGTAGCACGAGGGTGACAATAATAGTTCTCCCTATCGCGCTAGCCTTGTGCGCACAATGGGATGGTGTCTCCCACGGTTGTGACCCAGGAAATACCGCCCATTCGGCAGGTGGTCCGTCTCCTTCCCGACGAAGGCCGGGGAACGGTCAGTCGAGGGGAGGTCGCCTCGGCGTTGGAACGCCTCGACGCGCCCCCCGACTCCCTGGAGCGGACCATCTCCGGTCTGTCCCGGGCCGGGGTCGAGGTGGCCGAACCGGAGGAGGTCCCCGTCCTCCTGGACCAGGGCCGCCGCTCCGGCTCCGACCTGGTCCGGATGTACCTGCGGGAGATCGGTCGGGTGCCCCTGCTCACGGCGCGGGAGGAGGTGGAGCTGGCCAAGGCGATCGAGGCGGGACTGTATGCGCAGCGCAGGGAGCCCGATGAGGGCCTCTGCGACGCTGAGGAGCTCACCGACCTGGTCGAGGAGGGGCGGCGGGCCAAACGACGCCTCATCGAGTCGAACCTGCGGCTGGTGGTGTCGATCGCCAAGCGGTACATGGGGCGCGGCCTGATGTTCCTCGACCTCATCCAGGAGGGCAACCTGGGCCTGATCCGCGCGGTGGAGAAGTTCGACTACACCAAGGGCTTCAAGTTCTCCACCTACGCCACCTGGTGGATCCGCCAGGCCATCACCCGCGCCATCGCCGACCAGGCCCGCACCATTCGCATCCCGGTGCACATGGTCGAGACCATCAACAAGCTGGTCCGGGTCCAGCACCAGCTCCACCAGCAACTGGGCCGCGAACCCAGCGTCGCCGAGATCTCCTCCGTCGCCGGTTGCGGCGGTGAACGGGTCCTGGAGATCCAGCGCATGGCCCGCGAACCCGTCTCCCTCCAGGCGCCCATCGGCGACGAGGAGTCCGACTTCGGCGACTTCATCGAGGACTCCGACGCCGTGGTCCCGGTCGAGGCGGCCGCCTTCACCCTGCTGCAGGAGCAGCTGCGGGTGCTCCTGGGTGACCTGTCCGAACGCGAACGGCGCATCATCCGGCTGCGGTTCGGCCTGGCCGACGGTGACCCGCACACCCTGGAGGAGGTCGGCCGGGAGTTCGGGGTGACCCGGGAACGCATCCGGCAGATCGAGGCCAAGACGCTCGCCAAGCTCCGCCACCCCTCACGGGCCGGCACACTCAAGGACTTCCTGCGCAGCGGCTGAGCCTCGCGGCGCCCGCGAACGCGCTACAACGTTCGGGCCCCGCCCCGGGTTCCCCGCGTCAGGGGAACGGCCTCATGTGGCCGACCTGGGACGAACCACCACCCCGCCCCCGCCGTTCCCCCTACGGTCGTGGTGTGAACGCCCTGCCGACACCCTCCAGGACCCGACCGGCCCCGGGCCGGCGCCCGCTGCTGGTGCTGGGAGCGGCCACCGTCGCCGTCGTGCTCCTCGTGGGGACCATCGTGCTCCTGAACAAACGACCGCTCGAACGCATCGGCTACTTCGCCGACTGGAACGTGGCCAACCGGGGCTACACCGTCGAACGGCTCCGACAGAGCGGAGCACCCGAACACCTCACCCGGCTCATGTGGGCCTTCGGTGACATCGACCCCCAGGGCTCGTGCCACATCCCGCGAGACAGTCACGACCAACCCTGGGAGCTCTACCAGCGCCGTTACCAGGCCCACGAGAGCGTCAGCGGCGAGGCCGACGACTACGAGCAGGAACTGGCCGGAAGCCTCAACCAACTCCGCCAACTGCGCGAGCTCCACTCGGGCCTGGGCGCCAGCCTGTCCCTGGGCGGATGGAACTGGTCGGTGCACTTCTCCACCGCAGCGCGCACCGAGGAGTCACGTCGCGCCTTCGTCACCTCCTGCCTGGACCTGTGGCTACGCGGAAACCTGCCGGTCCGGGGCGAGGAACCCCAGGGCGGCGACGGCGTCGCCGCGGGGGTCTTCGACGGCATCGACCTGGACTGGGAGTGGCCCGGAGGCCAGGGCAACCCCGCCAACGTGGAACACCCCGACGACCCGGCCGCCTTCACCCTCCTGGTCGCCGAGTTCCGCCGCCAGATGGACGAACTCTCCGCGGAGACCGGACGCGAGTACGTCCTCTCGGTGTCCCTGCCCGGCGGCGCGCAGCACGCCGAGGCCTACGAGCCGGAGATCTTCGACCACGTCGACTTCGCCACCGTGCAGGGCTACGACTTCTCCGGCCCCTGGAACGAGCACACCGCCCACCACTCCAACCTCTACCTCCCCGGCGACGACGGAGGGAGCAACAGCGTCGACCAGGCCGTCCAGCGCTACCTCGACCTGGGGGCCGACGCCGACCGACTGGTCATGGGCATCCCCGCCTTCGGCCGCGGCTGGCAGGGGGTCCCCGGCGCGGAGAACGGCCGCCACCAGGCCGCCGAGGCGCCCGCCGACGACGACTACGACGGCCCCACCCGGAGCTTCACCGACCTGGAGGCCATGGACGGACGCCGGTTCCTCGACGAGGAGGCCGGCTCCTATTGGGTCTACGACGGCGACGAGTGGTGGACCTACGACAACCCCGAGGTGATCGCCCTCAAAGGCGACTACGTGCTCGAACGCGGCCTGGCCGGAATGATGGTCTGGAACCTCGACATGGACGCCGACGGGGCACTGGTGCGCGCCATGGACGACGCCCTGGGCTGAGACGGCCCCCGCGTCGCCGCGCGGCGTGGTTGCCAGGACGACGGACACCACGCCACGCTGTGGGCATGGCCGACCCGCACAGCACCACCGCACGTCCGGATCTCGCCGCCCTGCGCAGGGACCTGGAGGACTCCGTCCACGGGACCGTCGCCCTGGACGCCGGAACGCTCGCCCTGTACACATCCGACGCCTCCAACCACCGCCGAGTGCCCCTGGCCGTGGTGATCCCCGAGACGATCGAGGACTGCGTCGCCGCGGTCCGCGCCTGCGCCGCGCACGGGGTGCCCGTGATCCCTCGCGGGGGCGGGACCTCCATCGCGGGCAACGCGATCGGCACCGGCGTGGTCATCGACACCTCACGCCACCTGCGCACCATCGTCGAGGTCGATCCCGCCGCGCGCACCGCCACGGTCCAACCCGGGGTGATCCTCGACGACCTGCGCGCCGCGGCGGCCGAACACGGCCTCACCTTCGCGCCCGACCCCTCCACGCACAGCCGATGCACCATCGGCGGCATGGTCGGTAACAACGCCTGCGGATCGCACTCCGTGGCCTGGGGCACCACCGCCGACAACATCGTCGCCCTCGACGTGCTGTTGTCCGACGGCACCCGGATGACGGTCGGCTCCGGCCACAGCGCCGAGGAGTACGCGGCCCTGGCGCGGCGTCCCGGGCGCGAGGGCGAGATCCACGCCGCCTTGGGCCGCCTCGTCGAGGCCCACCGCGCGGAGATGCGCACCGCCATGCCCGAGTTCCGCCGTCGCGTCTCCGGCTACGCGTTGGACCGTCTGTTGCCGGAGAAGGGGCGTGACGTGGCCGCCGCGCTCGTGGGCACCGAGGGGACCTGCGTGATGGTCCTGGGCGCCACCGTCCGCCTGGTGGAGGCCCCGGCCGCCCGGGCCCTGGCCGTCCTGGGATACGAGAACGCCCCGGCCGCCGCCGACGCCGTCCCCCACCTGCTCGAACACTCCCCGCTCACCGTGGAGGGCATCAACGACCGCATGGTCGCGGCCCTGGACCGCAAGGGCTCCCGCTCCCGCGTACCGCTGCCGCTGGGCGGGGCGTGGCTGCTGGTGGAGATCGCCGGGCAGGACCCGAACGACGCGGCGGCGGCCGCCGAGGCGATGCTCGCCGACCTGGAGCACGACGGTCGGCCCCGGGACGCCACGGTGGTGGTCGACCCCGCTCACCAGAAGGCGCTGTGGCGTATCCGTGAGGAGGGCGCCGGGCTCACCTCGCGTACGCCCACGGGCGCCGAGGCCTGGTCCGGCTGGGAGGACGCCGCGGTGCCCCCGCAGAACCTGGGCGCCTACCTGCGCGACTTCGAGGACCTCATGGCGCGCCACGACCGCTACGGCGTGGTCTACGGCCACTTCGGCGACGGCTGCCTGCACGTGCGCATCGACTTCGAGCTCACCCACGAGGAGGGCCGCCGCGCGTACCGGGCGTTCATGGAGGAGGCCGCCGCGATCGTCGTCCGCCACGGCGGTTCCCTGTCCGGTGAGCACGGTGACGGCCAGGCCCGCTCGGAGCTGCTCGCCCGCATGTACCCGCCGGGTCTGATCGAGGCCTTCGCCGAGTTCAAGCGGATCTGGGACCCGGCCGGGCTGATGAACCCCGGCATCATCGTCGATCCCCTCCCGTTGGACGCCGACATGCGGGTCGCCACCGACCTGCGCCCCGAACTGCCCCTGGTCTCCCGGACCACCCTGGCCTACACGGAGGACGACGGCGACTTCGTCAAGGCGCTGCGACGCTGCTCGGGCGTGGGCAAGTGCCGTCGCCAGAGCGGCCCCGGTGTGATGTGCCCCAGCTACCAGGTCACCCAGGAGGAGAAGCACTCCACCCGCGGACGCGCCCACCTGCTGTTCGAGATGGCCAATGGTGAGGTGATCACCGACGGGTGGCGCTCGGAGGAGGTGCGCGAGTCACTCGACCTGTGCCTGTCCTGCAAGGGCTGTCTGAGCGACTGCCCGGTCAACGTGGACATGGCCTCCTACAAGGCCGAGTTCCTGCACCAGCACTACCGGGGGCGGCTGCGCCCCGCCGCGCACTACTCCATGGGCTGGTTGCCGGCCCTGGCCCGCGTGGCGGCGCTCGCGCCCACCGAGACCAACCGGCTGATGCGCCTTCCCGGAATCTCCACCCTGGCGAAGAAGGCCGCCGGCGTGGCCGCCCGCCGCGAACTGCCGGCCTTCGCCCCCACGACCTTCACCCGGGCCTTCCGGCGGCGTCTGAACCGCGGTGAGGGGCGCCAGGGAGGCCCCCGGGTCGTCCTGTGGCCGGACACCTTCGGGAACCTCCTCAACCCCGGGGTGCTCACGAGCGCGGTCCGGGTCCTGGAGGACGCCGGCTTCACCGTGGTCCTGCCCAAGGGACAGGTGTGCTGTGGACTGACCTGGGTGTCCACCGGGCAGCTGGACGTGGCCCGCGCGGTCATGCGCCGGGCGGTGGCGTCCCTGGAACCCCTCGTGTCCCAGGGGCTGCCGGTGGTGGGGCTGGAACCCAGCTGCACGGCGGCGCTCCAACACGATCTCGTGGAGTTGCTGCCGGGCGAGGAGAGCCGCAGGATCGCCGGGGCCGTCCACACCTTCGCGGGGTTCCTCAACGAGCACGCCCCCGACTGGACCCCGCCCCGGGTCGACGCCTCCGCGCTGGCCCAGGTGCACTGCCACCAGCACGCGGTGAACGGGTTCGACGCCGACCGCGAGCTCATCGCCCGCGCCGGGATCGACGGCGAGGTCCTGGACTCGGGCTGCTGCGGACTGGCCGGCGACTTCGGTTTCACCGAGGGGCACTACGAGATCTCCAGTGCCATCGGTGAGCGCGAACTGTTGCCGCGGGTGCGGGCGGCGGCGAGCGACACCCTCGTGCTGGCCGACGGCTACAGCTGCCGCACCCAGATCGAACAGGGGGCCGGGCGCAGGGCCCTGCACCTGGCCGAGGTGCTCGCCGCGGCGCTGGACCGGCGGGGG